>DATGVL010000066.1:0-2943 GCA_035300445.1 Steroidobacteraceae bacterium | reverse complement strand
TCGAGAAGCTGACGGTCGAGGGCCCGTGGCAGGCGATCGCCCGCACCGCGCTGCGCGATACGGCGCTGCGGGTCCACCGGCGACTCACCGAGCGGGTGCTGGCGCGCAAGGAGCGCGGCACCGCCGAGTCGCGCGTCACCGCCTGGGTGGAAGCGGCCGGCAAGGACCTGGCGCTCTGGCAGCGTACGCTCACGGACATGCGCGCCGCGGGCGCGGGCGACTTCGCCACGCTGACGGTCGGCGTGGAGTCGGTGCGCAAGCTCGCGAACTAAAGTGCCCGGAAAGCTCATCCTGGTTCGCCACGGCCAGAGCACCTGGAACGTCGAGAACCTGTTCACCGGCTGGACCGACGTCGATCTGTCGGTTTCCGGCCGCGCCGAGGCGGCGCAGGCGGGACGCGAGTTGCTCGCGCAGGGTATCGGCGTCGATGTGGCGTTCACCTCGGTGCTGAAGCGCGCCATCCGCACCCTGTGGACCATGCTCGATGAGATGGATCGCATGTGGATCCCGGTGGAACGCTCGTGGCGGCTGAACGAGCGCCATTACGGAGCGCTGCAGGGGCTCAACAAGGCGCAGACGGTCGCGCAGCACGGCGAAGCCCAGGTGAAGATCTGGCGCCGCAGTTACGACATTGCCCCGCCGCCGCTCACCAGCGACGATCCGCGCCACCCGCGCTTCGACCCGCGCTACACCGGCGTCGACAGTTCCGAGCTGCCCGCCGCCGAGTCGTTAAAGGACACGCTGGGGCGCGTACTGCCCTTCTGGCACGCGCGCATCGCGCCCGAGCTGCGCACCGGCCGCGATGTGCTGGTCGTGGCGCACGGCAACAGCCTGCGCGCCATGGTCAAGATGCTCGACCGGATCGCCGAGAGTGAAATCGTCGAGCTCAACATTCCGACCGGCGTGCCGCTGCTCTACGAGCTCGACGCCGAGCTGCAGCCCCGCGCCAGTCGCTACCTCGGCGACCCGCAGGCGATCGCCGCCGCCGCCGAAGCCGTCAGGCGCCAGACCGAAAAGCGCTGACCGCCCACCCCCAGCTCATGGCGCTCGCGACGGGCGAGTGGCGCAGGCGTTGCGGCTGCCTACGATCGGTTCACGCCGCCCAGCCGTCGTAGCGCCCATGGTACTCGGCCGCGAGCGCCCCCAGGCGGCGGCTGATGTCCTGCATGTCCGGCACGATCAGGCGCATGGTCTTGGTGGCGTGCAGGCTGAAGCGCAGCTCCGGGTCGTTCTCGAGCGGCTTCACGTCGACACTGAACTCCGGCTCGAGCCGCTCGCGCGCCGCCTCGCAGGCGGCCTCATCGGGCAGGGCGAGGAAGAAATCGACCGGGTAGTCGTTGAAGGGCGCGTAACCCTGCGAGCGCAGGCGCCCGATGACCTGCTCGTCCCAGCTGGCAGCGCGCGAGCTGCGTGCCGCGCGCAGCTTCATATACAGGCGCACCACGATGAGACCCAGCGCTGCGACCAGTACGACGAAAAACCACGCCATGACGTGCACTCACCCCGAGGGCTCTAGCGGGGACCCGCCTCGGGAAATCGCGGCTTACGCTTGTCGAGAAACGCCTCGATCCCCTCGGCCGCCTCGGCGCTCACGGCGTGGGCGGCAATGGTCTCGCTCTCGAGAACCATCTGCGACTCGAAGGCGCCGAGGGAATGCGCCAGCAGCCGCTTGGTGGCTCCGAACGCGCCGCGCGCGCCGCGCGCCAGCTGCTCGGCGATTTCCAGCGCGCGTGAGGGCAGCTGCTCGTCACCCACCACCTCGTTCACCAGGCCCCAGCTGAGCGCTTCGGCGGCCGGCAGGGCGCGGTTGAGCAACAGCAACTCCATGGCGCGCTTCACGCCCAGGATCCGCGGCAGCAGGAACGAGGTGCCGGCATCGGGCGTGAGGCCTACGCTGGTATAGGCGAGGTTGAACTTCGAGCTGCTGGCGCACACGGCGAGATCCGCCATCGCGACCAGTCCGACACCCGCTCCCGCGGCGGTACCGTTTACCGCGGCGATGACCGGCGCGTCCATGCGCACAAACTGCGAAATAGCCGCGTGCAGATAGGTGGTGAGCTCGCGCACGTAATCGCTGGCGGCGCCGGTGTGCGCGGCCATGCCGCGCAGGTCGCCGCCGAAGCAGAAATGCCGGCCGGCGCCCGTAAGAACCACCGCGCGCACCGCGGTATTGCGCGCGCAGGTCATGGCGGCGGCCAGCAGATCCATCGCCATCTGCAGGTTCAGCGTGTTGGAGCTCTGCGGGCGGTTCAGGGTGACCAGCGCCACCGCACCACGGGTCTCGACCTCGACACTGGCGGGGGCCATCGCTCGCTACTCGTCGGGCGCGATCCGCACCCGCAGCCCGGCAAGCTCCGGGGTGAATTCGACCTGGCAGGACAGGCGCGAATTCTCCCGGTAGTGCGTCAGTTCCGACAGCAGCTCACGCTCATCCGACATCATCGCCGGCAGCCGCGGCTGCCACTCCGGATCCACGTACACGTGACAGGTGGCGCAGGAGCACATGCCGCCGCAGATGGCCGCGACACCGTAGTCGAGCTCGCGCAGGTTCTCCATCACCTTCAATCCGGTCTTGCCCTCTACTTCGTGCTCGACTCCGTCGCGGTCCACGACTCGCATCAGTGCCATGCAGGTGCCTCGAGACCTAGGGGATTTGCTTGAGGCGGATGCGCCCCGAATCTGCTAGTTTGCCGGTTCACTCAGCAGCCCGCCAGCCCGGGCCGGGCGTACACGTCAGGCCGGCGGCAGCGGCCCCAGTACCTTCATCACGAACACGGCCTTGTCAGATCCTTTCTCCAGACTCTGGAAAGTCGTGCGCAGCTCCCGTCGCAGTGCCTCCATCACGTCCTCATACGCTCCGAACAGCTGCGTGCTCAGGCTGTTCGTCACGACCTTGAGCCGCGCGTCATCGTTCAGGCGCGCGATGAACGCACGGATCGCCGG
>DATGVL010000065.1:0-5495 GCA_035300445.1 Steroidobacteraceae bacterium | reverse complement strand
CGCGCGACCCGGGTGCCGCGTCTGCGACGGCGATCAGCGCCAGCGTGACGCCCGGGTCGCCGATGCGCACCTCGTCCCCGGCGCGCACGCGCGCGCGCTCCGCGACCCGCTCGCCATTCACGAAGCTGCCGAAGCGGCTGTGATCGAGCAGCAGCAGCTCCGCCCCGTCACGCAGGAACGTGCAGTGGCGGCGCGACACGCCCGCCAGCCCCTGCGCCAGGGTGATCGCATGCGCCGCCCCCGGAGCGCGCCCTACCACCAGTGGCTCGGCGCCGAGCGCGAACGTGCGGCCCGCGAACAGCACGTGCGACGGCGCGAGCCACGGCGCGTCCGCCTGCGCACTCTCGCGCAGGGCCAGCGCCGCCAGCGCCGGCTCGGCACCTGAGGGCAAGCGGCGCAGCAACCGCACCGGCTCGGTGGCGCTGCGCGGCGTCAGATCGAGGAGCGACGTCGCGGCTGCCGCGAAGCCGTCCGGCAGGCTCACGAGCTCGCAGCCGGCAAATTGCGCCAGCGCCTCGCGCACGCCGGGGAACCCCGCCACCGCGCGCGGCACGAGCAGTGTGAGCGCACTGCCCGCCGGCCGCAGCTCGTGCAGCAGGCGCGCGATCTCGCGCCACACCGGCTGCGCCGCGTGCGCCAGCTGGTCGCGGGTGATCGGCACTTCGACGCGCTCGCCGGCGGTGGTGAGCGCGGCGGTGGCAACCCCTTGTGCCATCGCATCGCGCGCCAGACGGGGAAGCGCGTCGAACAGCTGCTGCTCGGTGGCGGCGTCGTGCAACGCGTCGAAGCGCGTCTGCCTGACCATGGCCGTGTTGATGAGATCGAGCCACCCCTGGTAAAGCTGCCACAGTCCGCCGCGCGGGCTCACCAGCGAGCGCCGGCGGCAGGTCGGACCGCCGTCGCGCTCGATGAGGGTCGCGGCCACATGGTGCAGGCCGAGCTCGACCACGATCGCGGCTCCCGTGCCGCCCAGCGCCGCGGCCGACACCACCGCCGCGTCCACGAAGCCCTCGACCGGCAGGGCCAGCCGGCGGGCGACGCCCAACAGTGCCCCCAGGCCGAAACGCTCGGCGCCCGCGGGAGCGGCGATCCAGATGCGCTCCCCGGCCTCGAGCGGGTGCGCGGCGAGGCGCCGCGCCAGCTCCGCCAGGACCAGCGACAGCGCGCGCGCCGAGGGTTGCGCCTCGCGCAGCACACTGCCCAGGTGACGCGTGGAAGTGGTCGTCGGCAGTTGACGCACCGCGCGCCAGGCGTCGGCGCCGGCTGCCTCCACCGCGGAGCCGTCGGACACCGCGGACGGGGAGCTCGCGAGCACCACCCCAGCGCGCGCGACAGCGAACGCACGATCATCGGGCTCGATGGCAAAGGGCTTCATCGGATGGCGCGTTTCAGATGTCGACCGGGAAGCTCACGTTGTTGTCGGCCGACTGGCGCTTGTCGGGCGCCACCGTCGCATCCTGGATCGCGCCCGCAGGAGTCGCGGGCGCGGTAGTGACCGGTGCCGGAGCGGCCGGAGCCTGAGCGGCCGGCGCCACCGTTGCGAGGCCTGGCGGCGTGCGCGGCCCGGCCATGACCGATTGCGCAGCGGCGCGCAGGGTCGCCCCCGCCAGCGCGGCGCACAGGGCGATGAGCAGAGCCAGGATCCAGTTCTTCATGGCGCATCCTCCGCATAGCGTGCAACCCGGAACCCGAGCGTGGGGGCCGGACCATCGGCGGTGTCGCGCCACGCGAGCCGCAGCTCCGAGACGCTGGCGGTTTTCCAGTTCGCCCCGCGCACGACGTGCAGCGTACCCTGCTCGGGGCCCAACGGGTCGGTCACGGGAGCCGCGTCCACGAAGGACTCGTAGTAGTCGTTCACCCACTGCGACACGTTGCCCGACACCTCGTGCAGCCCGAGGGCCGTCGGGCGGAACTTACCGACCGGTGCGAGCACCGGGTAATCGTCGCGATACCCGGGAAGCGTCGCCGGCAGCGAGCTGCCGGTCTCGCTGCCGGCGAGGTTGCCGACCTGCGGCGGTACCGGCGGCGAATCGCCCCAGGCGAAGCGATGCGACACGCCGGCGGCGCCGTAGCGCGCGGCATACTCCCACTCTGCCTCGCTCGGCAGCCGGTAGCCGCGGGTGACCGG
Source organism: Steroidobacteraceae bacterium (assembly GCA_035300445.1). Lineage (GTDB taxonomy): Bacteria > Pseudomonadota > Gammaproteobacteria > Steroidobacterales > Steroidobacteraceae > 13-2-20CM-66-19. Next base: position 3,367 of record DATGVL010000065.1, on the reverse strand, counting down.
CCGCGTCAGCACGAAGCCGTTGCCGCTGCGCGCGTACGCCGGCGGCAATCCGTCCTGCTGCGACAGCCAGTTGCAGAACTGCGCGGCGTCATCCCAGCTCACCTGGGTGACCGGCTGGCTGTCCAGATCGATGGACTGGCGCTCGATGTAGCCCGAGGCATGGGTGGCGCGGAATCTGCGGAACTCACCGTTGGTGACCGGCTGCACCCCGATGTAGAACGGCCGCTGCAGCGTGACGCTGCGCAGGCCCTCGTTCGGCCGCCGGCCCTGCTCGCGCCGTTCGCTGCCCATCTGGAACGTGCCGGGCGGCACGAGGCGCAGCAGGTAACCGATCTGACTTCTTGTGAGCGGCGCGCTCTCCAGCAGCGCCTGCCCGCGATCCGAGGGCGTGAGGTGATACAACACCGTGCGCTCGAGCTCGGGCGCGGGTGTGATGATGCCTTCGAAGGAAACGAATCCGGCCTTGCGCACCTCGATGCGGTGCTCGACGGCCGGCAGGCTCAGCGACTGCGGGGTCTGTCCGCGCGGTGCGCCGTCGACGAGCAGCTCGGCGCCGGCGGGCTCGCCGGCCACCTTCACGCGCGCGAATACCGGGGTGAGCCGCGCGTCCGCACTCAGGCTGCGACCCGACGTGGCGAACACCTCCTGCGTCCAGGTCGCGTAGCCGGGAAGGCTCACGAGCAGCGGATAGGCGATACCGGACGGCAGCTCGACCGCGAGTGGCGCGCGGCCGCGATAGGTGCCGGCGATCGTGACGTCCGCCCCCGCAGGCGCCGAGCGCACACTGAGGTGCGCATCCGGCTGGCCGAGGGTCACCGGTCCGACGGCGAGCGCCTGTCCGCCCCTGAGGACGACGCTGCTCTCCCAGCTCTTCCAGCCCTGCGCCGCGATGCGGATGCGGCGCACGCCGGAAGCGGCGGCAATGGTCGCCGGCGCCGGGCCACCGTCCACGCCATCCACGCTGACGTGCGCGCCCTGCGGAACGGCGGTCACCGTGAGAGTGCCCCACGCGCTCTGCAGGCGCACGTGCAGCTCCTGGCGCGCGCCCGCTCCCTGGACGGTGAGCGTCGTCGCGTAGTCGACGTAACGCGGCGCGCGCAGGCTGACGGTGCGCTCGCCCGCCGGTACGGTGAGGACTGCGGGCGCGAGGCCCGCGGCGACGCCGTCGATGCTCACCGCCGCCACCACGCCTGCGGTGTCGATCTGCAGTTGCCCGGGGAGTTTGACCAGCACCAGATGCACCGCGCTCGCGGCGCCGGGCTGCACCAGGACTGCAGCCTCGGCCGGCAGGAAGCCGTCGCGCTCCGCGCGCACGATCCGCCGGCCCGGGAGAATCAGCAGCCGGCCACCCAGGTGCAGCGACAGCGCCCCGGGCGCGCGGACCCGCGCGTCCTGCGGACGTACGTCCAGTGCCACCGACCCGACCCGCGCGGCCAGCAGTGCAAGCGCCGCAGCGGCCCCCGCCGCCGCGGCGAGCCACCCCGCGCGCCGCGCGCTCCCGGGCGAAGCCGCGGCACGCGCACCCGGGCGCGGCACCGCCAGGCCGGCGGGCACCTGGATCTCGAGATCCTGATCGCCTCCGTCCTCGGGTGACACTGCGGCGAGTGCGGCCGCGGGCGCGATGGTGACGTTGCCGGCGAGATGCTCCACCGACAGGCGCAACAGGGTGCGCGACGCGTCGCCGACCCTGACCTGCGCGTCGCCGACGCTGAGCACATCGTCGCGGCGCAGATCGCGCTCGCCGGAGAGCGGCCGGCCGTTGAAGCGCACCACCACCGCCGGTGCGGGCTGCACCAGCCACAACCCCCGCTGGCGTCTGACCGACAACGCCGCTCCGGCATCCACACCCGGCACCACGACGTCGGATCCGGCGCCGCCAATCGACAGCGTTTCCCCGAGCACGCGCTCGCCGGCCGGCTCGCGCACGCGCACCTGCCCCCACGCCCCCGGCTGCATCGACACGCCGTCGTTCATGGGCAGCTCAGATGCGCTCGGAGCAGCTGACGTTCACCGTCTGGGTCTGCTGCCCAGGCCTGACGGTGATGTCGCGGCGCACGTCGCGGTAACCGTCGCGCGTGCCGATCACGGTGTAGTGGCCGGGCTTGAGCTCGATGTCGCGCCTGGCGAAGCTGCCGAACGCGCCGACGCTGGGTATCGCCACCTGCGTGAGGCTGTCCGATGTCAGGGACAGAGGTACGGGCTGGTCGAATTCCGGCAGCAGCGCGGACAGACGCGCAATCTGCGCGCGCAGATCCGGACCCGGTGATGGCTGCTCCTGCGCCGACTGCAGCAGCGCGAGCGCCTCATTGCGAACCTGCGGCGACGCCAGCCGATCGGGACGATCGATCAGCGCCTGCAGGGCATCCTCGAGCTGCATGCGCGCCGCGACCCGGGCCCTGCCTTCCTGGGCAAAGACGAGCGAGCGATCCTCACGCAGCGCTGAGCTATAGAGCTTCAAGGCCTGGTCCCAACGCTCCTGCGCCTCGAGATCCGCGGCGCGCGCACGGATCGCCGCGAAGCCGCGCTCGCCGGTGAGCGCATTGACCCGCCGCAGGCCCTCCAGGGCCTCGACCCCGCCGGGACGCAGGTCGCGCGCCCGTGTGAAGGCAGCGCGCGCTTCCTCGAGGCGGCCGGCACCGAGGGCCGCGAAACCCTCGCCGGCCGCCTTGGCGTAACTGTCATCGCCGGAGGCGGCGCTCGAGCGCGCGAGCCCCAGGCGGGCCTGCGCATTCTTCGGATCGAGTGTCAGCACCTGGGTGTAGTCCTGCGCCGCGCGCGAGTACTCGCGCGCGGCCTGCGCGTTCTCGGCGTCCGCGAGCAGCGGCAGAACGCCCGACAGGCGTCGCGCGCGGCTCTGCCCGAGCGCCGCCCGCAGGTCCCGCGGATCGATGCGCACCGCCAGATCGAAGGCCTGGGCCGCCAGCTCCTGTTGGCCGGCGCTGAGCGCGCGCTCACCCGCGGCGAGCTGGGCGGTGAGCGCCGCCGGCGCCGCACGCTCGACCGCCTCGAGCAGCCCCGAGGCTTGCGCGAGGCGTTGCTGCGCGAGCGCGAGGCTCCCGGCGTCGTACGCGCCAACCGACTCGGCGGCGCGTGTCTTGGCCGCGGCGAAGTCAGCGCCGCCCCAGACACCCGCGCCGCGGGTCTCGAGCACGGCAAGCCGGCGGTCGAACCCCGCACGGTCCGTCGCGAACCGGGCGCTCGCCCCGGCCGTCGCTGCAGGCGCGGCGGTGCTGCCGGGGGGCGCGAGGTTGTCGGCGGCGCCGTTGCGCGGCCCCGGGGCTGGCGCCGAGGGCGGCCTTGCGTAACGAGGCAGCCAGAAGAAGGCAGCGAGTGCCGCAGCGACCAGCCCGGCGAGCGCGAGCAGTAC
>DATGVL010000064.1:0-38090 GCA_035300445.1 Steroidobacteraceae bacterium | reverse complement strand
GGCGTCGAGCTCGTAGAGCAGCGGCACGCCGGTCGGAATGTTGAGCTCGACGATTTCACTCTCGGCCATCCGGTCGAGCATCTTGACCATGGCGCGCAGGCTGTTGCCGTGCGCCACGACCAGCACATTGCGGCCCGAGCGTAGCTCCGGCGCAATGCGCGCATGCCAGAAGGGCAGCACGCGCACCAGCGTGTCCTGCAACGACTCGCTGGCGGGCAGCGCGGCAGCGTCGACGCCGGCGTAGCGCGCGTCGAAGCGCGGGTGGCGTGGATCGTCGTTCGCGAGCGGCGGCGGCGCAATGTCGTAGCTGCGGCGCCAGACCTTCACCTGGGCCTCGCCGTGCTGCGCAACCGTCTGCGCCTTGTCGAGCCCCTGCAGCGCTCCGTAATGGCGCTCGTTCAGCCGCCAGGAGCGTTCCACCGGGATCCACATGCGATCCATCTCATCGAGCATGATCCATAGGGTGCGAATGGCGCGCTTCAGCACCGAGGTGAACGCCACATTGACGCCCACAGCCTGCGCGAGCAACTCGCGTCCGGCCTGCGCCGCCTCGGCGCGGCCGGAGTCCGCCAGATCGACGTCGGTCCAGCCGGTGAACAGGTTCTCGAGGTTCCAGCTGCTCTGGCCGTGGCGAACCAGGATGAGATGTCCAGGCATCTCAATTGGCCAGCTTGCGCACCGACTCCACGCCGACGGTGAGCGTGGCGAAGTCGCCCGCGCCCGCCGCGCGCATGTCCGCGAGCGTGCGCTGCCAGTGCGCCAGGTCCTTGCCGGCCGCTTCCACCCAGGCGCTGACGCGCGCCTCAGCGCTGCCGCGGTCCTTGCGTGCCAGCACCCGCTCGGTGAGGCGGCGCTGAACCCGCAGCGCTGCATCGCGCAGCTCCGTGCGCGCAATCGCCTGCCACGGGCCCTCGACCGTGAGCTTCTCGATGCGCGCGCGCAGCCAGTCAAAGCCGATGCGTGTGCCGACTTCGAAGTACACGCGGGCGGTCTCGGCGACCCTGACGCGATGCGCGGCCGCGATTTCCACGATGTCGAGCGCGGCGTTGAGCGCTTCGAGGCTGGCGACGCGCGCGGCGAGCGCGGGTGGCAGGCCCGCCGCGGCGTATTCCCCACGGCTTTCGTCAAAGCGCACCAGCTCCGCCCCGGTGAGCACCTGGGCAATTTCCGCCTCCAGCTCGTGCACGCCGTCGCGGAACTCGCCCACGGCGGCATCGACCTGCAGAGCGCTGCTGCGCGAGCTGAGCAGCCAGTAGGTCGCGTGCCGCAGCAGGCGGCTGGTCTGAAAGGCGGCCTCGTACTGCAGCTGGGCGGGCACTTTGTTGTCCAGCGCCTCGATGTGCTCCCACACGGCGCGCATCGCGAAGATCTCGCGCGCCGCGGAGTAGGCGCGCGCAATCTGCGCCGGCTCCGCGCCGGTGTCCTCCTGCGCCCGCGGCACGAACGTCGGCCCCATGCGATTGACCAGGCTGTTGGTGGTGGCGGTGGCGATGATCTCGCGCCGCAGCCGGTGATGGGCGATGGCACGCGGGAAGCGCTCCCGTACCGGCGCAGGGAAGTAGCGCTCCAGCTCCGAGGACAGATAGGGATCCTCCGGGACGTCCGAGGCGAGCAGGTGGTTGTTGAGCCAGATCTTGCTGTAGGCGAGCAGGATCGCGAGCTCCGGACGGGTGAGCCCGACGCCGCTCTTGCGCCGCTCGGCGAGCTCATCGTCGCTGGGCAGAAACTCGAGCGCGCGGTTGAGCTCCCCGGAACGCTCGAGCGCACGGATGAGATGCTGGAATTCCTGCAGGCGCGCCGCGGACTGCAGCTCGAGCGTGCTGAGCGCCTGGCTCTGCAGATAGTTGTTGCGCAGCACCAACGCCGCGACCTCGGAGGTCATGCGCGCGAGCAGGCGGTTGCGATCGCCGCGCGACAGCTTGCCCTCCGCGACCTGCGGGTTGAGCAGGATCTTGATGTTCACCTCGACGTCGGAGGTGTTGACGCCGGCGGAGTTGTCGATGAAGTCGGTATTGAGGCGCCCCTTGGCGAGTGCGTACTCGACGCGCCCGCGCTGCGTGAGGCCCAGGTTGCCGCCTTCGCCCACCACCCTGGCGCGCAGCTCACGGCCGTCGATGCGCACCGCATCGTTGGTGCGGTCGCCGACCTCGGCATTGCGCTCGTCACTCGCCTTCACGTAAGTGCCGATGCCACCGTTCCACAGCAGATCGACCGGCAGGCGCAGGATGGCGCCGATGATCTCATTGGGCGGGGCGCTCGCGCTCTCCAGGCCCAGCAGCGCGCGCGCTTCCGGCGCCAGCGTGATCGTTTTTGCCGAGCGCGGGAAAATACCGCCGCCGCGGGAGAGTTTCTTGCGGTCGTAATCGTCCCAGCTCGAGCGCGGCAGCGCGAACAGGCGGGCGCGCTCGGCGAAACTGACCGCGGGTTGCGGGTCCGGATCGATGAAGATGTGACGGTGATCGAAGGCGGCCTGCAGGCGGATGTGCCGCGATAGCAGCATGCCGTTGCCGAACACGTCTCCGGACATGTCGCCGATGCCGAGCACGCTGAAGTCCTGCTTCTGCGTGTCGATGCCGATCTCGCGGAAGTGCCGCTTGACGCATTCCCAGGCGCCGCGCGCGGTGATGGCCATTTTCTTGTGGTCATAGCCGGCGGAACCGCCGGAGGCGAAGGCGTCCCCGAGCCAGAAGCGGTATTCGGCCGCGATGGCATTGGCGATGTCGGAGAAGGTGGCGGTGCCCTTGTCGGCCGCGACCACCAGATAGGTGTCATCGCCGTCGCGGCGCACGACCTGCGCCGGCGGCACGATGCGCCCGGCGACGATGTTGTCGGTGAGATCCAGCAGGCCGCGGATGAAGGTCTGGTAACAGGCCACCACTTCTGCCTGCACCTCCTCGCGCGTGCCGGCCGGCAGGCGCTTGGGGACGAAGCCGCCCTTGGCGCCGACTGGAACGATGAGCGTGTTCTTGACGTTCTGCGCCTTCATGAGGCCGAGAACCTCGGTGCGGAAGTCCTCGCGCCGGTCCGACCAGCGCAGGCCGCCGCGCGCGACGTAGCCCATGCGCAGGTGCACGCCCTCGACGCGCGGGCTGTAGACGAAGATCTCGAACTTCGGGCGCGGCAGCGGCAGGTCCGGAATCCTGGCCGGGTCGAACTTGAAGGACAGGTAGCTCTTGGGCTGGCCGTCCGCGCCCGGCTGATAGAAGTTGGTGCGCAGCGTCGCCTCCACCAGGGTCAGGTAGGCGCGCAGGATGCGGTCGTCATCGAGGCTGCTGACCGCATCGAGTCCGGAGCGCAGCTGCGCGACCAGCTGCGTGGCGTTGCGCTCGCCGCCGCGGTGGCTGCGGGAGGCCGCGGGCTCGAAGCGCGTCTGGAACAGGCGCACCAGATTGCGGGCGATGCCGGCGTTGGCCCCCAGCGCACGCTCCATGTACGCCTGGCTGAAGGGCACGCCGGTCTGCAGCAGGTAGCGGCAGTAGGCGCGCAGCATCACGATCTGGCGTACGGTGAGCTCGGCGCCGATCAGCAGGCGGTTGAAGCCGTCGTTCTCCACCGCGCCGCTCCAGGCGGCCGCGAAGCCCTCGCGGAAGTTAGTCTCGATGCGCGCGATGTCGACGATCAGCCCGTCGCGCTGCTCGAGCTCGAAGTCCTGGATCCAGGCCGCGCCGCCTTCGGGCCAGGCGAGCTCGTAGGGGCGCTCGGAGATCACGCGTAGCCCGAAGTTCTCGAGCATCGGCAGCACATCCGAGATCGGCACCGGATCGCCGAGCTTGACGATCTTCAGATGCATGCGTTGCGGTGTCTGGCCCGCGGGGCGATGCAGGTTGAGCTGCAGCGCGTTTGGCTGGGGGCGCAGCGCCTCGAGATCGGCGAGATCCGCGAGCACCTCGCCCGGGGCCACGTCCTCCTGGTAGGCGAGCGGGAAGGCGTGGCCGTAGCGGCTCGCGAGCGCCAGTCCCTCGGCTTCGCCGCGCCGCTCGGTCAGCAGCTCCCGCAGTCGGTCCGCCCAGGTCAGGGCCGCTTCCGCGATGCGGCGCTCGATCCCGGCGAAGTCCGGATGATGGCGCCGGCCCGGGTCGGTGCGTACCACGACGTGCAGGCGCGCGTGGCTCGAGCCGGAGATCTGCGCGTGACTCTCCACGCTGGTGCCGGCGAAGCCGGCGAGCGCGATCTGCTCGATGCGCTGGCGCACCTCGGTGTTGTAACGGTCGCGCGGCACGTACACCAGGCAGGAGTAGAAGCGGTGATACGGGTCGCGCCGCACCAGCAGGCGCACCGTGCGGCGCTCGTACAGGTTGACCACTCCGCGCACGATGCGGACGAGATCGGTGACCCCGGCCTGAAAGAGCTCATCGCGCGGATAGGTCTCCAGCACGTTCAGCACCGCCTTGCCGTCGTGGCCGCCCGGGTCGAGGCCGAAGTGCTCGATGACGCGCTCGACTTTCCGGCGCAGCACCGGGATATCCCGCGGGCTACCGTGATACGCGGTCGAGGTCCACAGGCCGAGGAAGCGGTGCTCGCCGTCGACCCGTCCACGCCTATCGAAGGTCTTGACGCCGACGTAATCGAGCAGCTCGCCGCGATGCACGGTGGCGGTCGAGTTCGCCTTGGTCACGATCAGCAGCTCCGGCTCGCGCGCCCGCGCGCGCACCTCCCCGCGCAGGGTGGTGACGGTCGGGTGCCGACCCTGCCGGCGGGCGCTGCTGAGGATGCCGAGCCCCGAGCGCGGGTCGGGCACCAGACGATCCTCGGAGCGGCCGCGCTCGAGCCGGTAGCGACGGTAGCCGAGGAACACGAAGTGCCGGCCTTCCATCCAGTCGAGCAGGTGACTCGCCTCGCTCACCTCGGCTGGCGGCAGCGGCGGGGGGTCGGTCTCGAGCCGGGTGATGATCTCGCGCACCCGCTCGCGCGTCGCCGTCCAGTCGTTGACCGCGAAGCGCACGTCGGCGAGTGTCGCTTCCAGATCGCGCTGCAGCCTGTCGAGCTGCGCCGGGTCACTGACGCGGTCGATTTCGTAGAGTTGCCAGGATTCGGAGTGCGCGGCCTGAGCGCCGTTGGCGCCGATATCAAGGAGATGCCCGCGGCGGTCGCGGCGCACCTGCAGCACCGGATGCACGATCAGGTGCACGGCCAGCTCGGCGCGGCTGAAGGCCATGCCGAGCGAGTCCACCAGGAATGGCATGTCCTCGGTGACCGTCATCACCAGGGTATGAGCCGACTCGAAGCCGTCGCGCTGCGCCTCGGGGTTGAACACCCGCACCAGCGAACGCCCCGGGGCGCGCCGCGCCGCGAACGCGAGGTGCGCGAGCGCCGCCTTGGCGAGGTGCTTGGGTGCGCGCTCGGCGAGGTCCTCTTCCGCGACGCCGTGGAAGTAGGCGCGCAGCAGGCGCTGCGGCAGCTCGTTGCGGCCGCCGCTGCCGGCGGCGGCGCGCGCGATGCGCTCGATCAGCGCCACGCGCGCGGCGGGGATGCTGCGGAGCAGCCGGCTTTCTTCGACAGCAACTGGCGCGTGCATGCCCAATGATCCTGCTTGCGGAGAGCGGCAGGGTCGCGTGCGCGCGGCCATTGCACGCCAGCACGGCCCGCGGGTCCCGCGGTGTTGCGGCGCGCGATTATACATGCCGCGGGCGGCGCGCGAGCAGCGGCGGGTCTGTGGGCGCGCTGCACGAGGCGGCTCGGAATCAGCGCAGGTGCGGGACAGGGGAGATTTCGGCCGCGGGGACCGGGCGGCCCGGCACAGCCAGCCGGGGGCCCCCTGCAGGAGTTACCGGATCGCAACACCGTGTGGACGAGCGGGTCCGGTCTCAAACGCGCTGTTGAAATCGAGTTGAAAGCGAGTGTCCAAAATCAGATCGTCGTGCGTCACGCGGGCCACGTGGATCTTGTGATCACCCTCGGCGTGCACTTTGCCGAAGCCGTCTTCATTCAGAAAGTAGTCGCTGATGACCAGGCGACGTTCGTCCGCCGTGAGCGCAATGTAGTGCGGACCGGATCCAGGTCCGAGATCGAGCACCTTCAGCACGCGAGGCTGCTCGGGATCGGCAACACTGAACATTACCACCTTGCCGGCCTGATTCATGGAAATGAAGAGACGACTGCCGTCGCGCGTCATGCGCATGAGTTGCGGCCAGCCGCCCTTTGCGATTGAGGCGAAGTCGAAGACCGGTCGCGCCGCACCATGCCTGGTGTTCAACAGATACAGGTGGTCATCGAGCATTCCCGCGGTGTAGCCGCGCTGCGCGGGGTCGCCGGGGATCAGCTTGACGTCGATGGTGCCCCCGGCGTTGGGGATCACGATGGTGCGCAGGATTTCCCGGCGGGCGAGGTCCCACACCCGCACGCTACCGCGCAGGTCAGGCCCCCCTGAAACGGCATTGAGCGTGGTGGCAGGGCAAATGAAATCACTGGTGACCATCAGATTGATTTCAGGGCGCACCGCGATGCCATGCGGATTGAAGCCATCATCAGGCGGGTTCGCGGGGTGCTCGCCGAGCAGCTTGAGATGGCGGTCAAACTCGGCCACGCGGCCCGGCGCATGACCGGTCGCGCTACCCATCATGGTCACCAGGAAACCGCCCTGCGGCAGCGCATGGAATTCGTCGGTTATTGAGGACAGCGGCGGGTCGGCGGCCGAAATGAACTCGGGTTTGGTTGGATCGGAAACGTCCCAGAAGAAGATCTCCCTCTGCCCTTTGAGTACGCTGAGCAGGCCGCCGCAGGCGACGAGTCTGCCGTCGGCAGACAGGCCGATGTGATGCATCTCGTTTCCGGTGGCACCGGGTTCCGGCAGGGGGGCACGAGCAATCACTTTGCCGTAGTCGGGTGAATCTTCGTCGAAATTCACGACTGCCAGAAAATCGGGGTTCTGACGTGCCTGATCACCGGTGCAAATGAAAAGATGCCTGGCTGCGCTTCGCGTGCGCTCCGGGTCGGGTTGCTCGCCGTCGTGCTGCGCGCGCGCTGCGCCGGCGATCGTCAGCAGCAGGGTGATACCAAGGACTCGCACAGCGTGCAGGGCTGTGCTGCCCGAGCGCCTGTTTTTGCTCATGGTCGTGGCCTCCGTCCGTGCGACGCACAATACGAAGCCGCGTTCTTGGAAGTCCTTTGCGAAAGCTGATATTTTTCTTGCGTATTTCTCAAGAGCGCGCGTGATGGTTGCCGGCTGCGGGTACGAATTTCGGCAATACCGCCTGGATGCGCGGGCGCGTCTGCTGTTTCGCAACGGACAGCGCGTCGTGTTGACGCCGAAAGCGGTCGACTTGCTGATCGCACTGGTGGAGGCGCAAGGCCAGCCGGTTGGCAAGCAGGAATTGCTTCAGAAGGTTTGGCCGGGCACCGTGGTGGAAGAGGGCAGCCTGACCTCACACATCTCTCTGCTGCGCAAGGTCCTCGGCACGGGCACTGGCGGGCAGCAGTTCATCGAGACCATCCCGAGGCGCGGTTACCGCTTTATTGAGGCCTGCGCGCAGATTGCGCCGCCGGCAGCCGCTGCCGGCGCCGAGCGGTTGATGCTCGTAGTGCTGCCGTTTGAGAATCTCAGCGGCGGCCGCAGGCACGACTACTTCAGTGAGGGCTTGACTGAGGAGATGATCAGTCAGCTGGCGCGGCTCAGCCCCGAGCAGCTCGGGGTGATCGCGCGCACTTCCGCCATGCAATACAAGTCCACCAGCAAAACTGCCCGGCAGATCGGGCAGGAACTCGGTGTTTCGCATCTTCTGGAGGGCAGCGTGCGTCGGGCAGGAGACCGGGTGCGCATCACGGCGCAGCTCATCCGAGTCAGCGATGCGACCCATCTGTGGGCGGAGGGCTACGAGCGCGGCCTGCATGACATCCTGGCGCTGCAGGCGGAGGTGGCGCGGGCTATCGCGCGGGAAATACGCATCAAGCTCACGGTTGGCGCCGAGCGGCGATTGGATCGCGTGGCGGCGCTGGATCCCGACGCGTACGAGGCCTATTTGCGCGGACGGCATCTGTGGAATCGGCGTACCGAAGACGGTATGCGCAAGAGCATTGCGCAGTATGAGGAGGCGATCGGCCGCTACCCTGGCTACGCCATGGCCTACGCCGGCGTGGCGGACTCGTATGTCATGCTCGCATGCCGCGGCATGGTGTCTGCCAAGGAAACCTTTCGCAAGGCGAAAGCCGCCGCGCGCAAGGCACTCGATCTGGACTCCGAGCTGGGCGAGGCGCACGGATCGCTGGCGCACGTTCGCCTGCACGACTGGGACTGGGAAGGCTTGGAGCGCGATTTTCAGCGAGCCATCGACCTGCATCCCGCCTTGTCGATCGTCTATTACTGGTATGGGGAATTTCTCATGTCCATGGGCAGGCCGGCGGAAGCCATCGCCATGACACGCCGGGCGCAGCAGGCTGACCCGCTGTCGCCGGTGCTCGGCGCTTCGCTCGGAATGATTCTGTACCTGGCGCGCCAATACGATGAAGCAGTGAAGGTGTTGCGGCGCGCGCATGAGATCGATCCGGATCACTTTCTGCCGCACCTGCGGCTGGGCCTGGTACGCCTGCAGCAGACCCGATACGCGGAGGCGATCCGGGAGCTGAAGACCGCCGCCAGGCTTGCGAATCACAGCACCGAGACGCTGGCGGCGCTTGGGACGGCTTATGCGATGGCCGGAATGAGGGGCGCGGCGCACAAGATCGTCGATCGATTGCAGGCGTCGCAGGCGGAGCACTATGTTTTGCCGTACAACATCGTCAAGATCTACGCGGCATGCTGCGACAAGGAGCGGGCGCTGGAATGGCTCGAACGGGCATACCAGGAGGGCAATCCGGATCTGATTGAACTCAATTCGGAGCCGCTTCTTGACAGCCTGCGCGGCGAGCCGAAGTTTTCCGAGCTGATGCGGCGGATCGGATTCAGCGTGGCTGCCAGCCGCGGCGACCTCGAGGTGAACTGATGAGCGACGCGCATGACAATCCCATGGGCACGGATGGCTTCGAGTTCGTCGAGTACACGGCACCCGATCCGCAGCTGCTGCGCACGCTGTTCGAGCGGCTGGGGTTCCCGGCGGTGGCGCGCCATCGCGCCAAGAACGTCACGCTGCACCGTCAGGGTGAGATCAACTTCATCATCAACGCGGAAGCGGAGTCCTTTGCGCAGTCCTTTGCACGGGCGCACGGTCCGTCGGCCTGCGCCATGGCGTTTCGGGTGCGCGACGCGGCCGGGGCATTTCGCCGCGCCCTCGAGCTCGGGGCCAAGCGCGGGCCGCAGAGCGCAGGTCCCATGGAGCTCAACATCCCCTGCATCGAAGGCATCGGCGGCTCGCTCATCTACCTGGTCGACCTGTACGGCGAGCGCTCGATCTATGACGTGGATTTTCGCCCCGTGGCGGCGGCAGAGGGTGCGCCGGCGGAAGGGGCCGGACTCACCCTGATCGACCATCTGACACACAACGTCGGCCGCGGCCGCATGGACTTCTGGGCCGGCTTCTACCAGAAGCTGTTCAACTTCCGCGAGATCCGCTACTTCGACATCGAGGGTAAGCACACCGGGCTCCTGTCGCGCGCCATGACCAGTCCGTGCGGCAAGATCCGCATCCCGATCAACGAGTCGCAGGATGACAAGAGCCAGATCGAGGAATACCTGCGCGAGTACCACGGCGAAGGCATCCAGCACATCGCGCTCGGCACCGACGACATCTACCGCACGGTGGACGTGCTGCGACGGCACGGGGTTGCGTTCCAGGACACGCCCGACACCTATTATGAGAACCTCGCCACCCGCGTGCCCGGCCACCGGGAGTCGCTGGCTGAGCTGCGCAGCCGCCGCATCCTGATCGATGGCAATCCCGAGAAGGGCGAGGGCCTGCTGCTGCAGATCTTCACGCAGAACGTCATCGGTCCGATCTTTTTCGAGATCATCCAGAGGAAAGGCAACGAGGGGTTCGGGGAGGGCAACTTCCGCGCCCTGTTCGAGTCCATCGAGCAGGACCAGATCCGGCGCGGGGTGCTGTAGTTAAATTGGCTGCAAAGGCCTCCGGCCTTTGCAGCAGGCCAACCCGTCGACTTCGCTCGGACCCGCCGGCAAAAGGCGCGGCTTTTGCCGGCGAAAAGACTGCGTGCGCCGGCGGCCTTTGCAGCAGGCCGTTTTCGGCAATGGCGCGCGGCTACGGGCGGTGCTCGCGGGCGAGGTATTCCTCGCTCTGCATCTCGATGAGCCGGCTCGCAGTGCGCGCGAACGGCTGCCGCAGCCGCTCGCCACGATACAGCTGTGCGGCCGGCGCCGCCGCCGACACGATGAGATTGACGTTGTGGTCGTAGAGCTCGTCGATCAGCGCGATGAAGCGGCGCGCCTCATCGTCACGCGCGCCCTCGAGCACCGGCACGTCCGAAACGATCACCGACTGGTACTCGCGCGCGATCTCGATATAGTCGTTCTGGCTGCGGGGACCGGCGCATAGCGCCTCGAAGTCGAACCACACCGCGCCGGCCGCCGCGCGGATCACCGCGATCGGCCGGCCCTCGATCTCGATGGCTCCGCCGGCCTGCGCTTGGGTGGCGGCGAGTGCCGCGAACAGCGCCGCCAGGCGCGCGCCGCTCTCGGGCGCGCCCGCCGTCAGGTAGATGCCCGCCTGCGTGAGCTGGCGCAGCCGGTAGTCGGTAACGCCGGCGAGGCGGGCCACCTCCAGGTGGCGCTCGAGCAGGCCGATGGCTGGCAGGAAGCGCTGCCGCTGCAGACCGTCCTTGTACAGCTGCTCCGGTGCCACGTTCGATGTCGCGACCAGCGTCACGCCGCGCCGGAACAGGCCCTCGAACAGCCCCGCGAGGATCATGGCGTCCGCAATGTCCGATACGTACAGCTCATCCAGGCACAGCACGCGCGTAGCGCGCGCCAGCGCCTGCGCGATGTGCTCGAGCGGTGAGCGCTGCTGCCCGAGGTGCGCGAGCCGCGCGTGTATGTCGTACATGAAGCGGTGAAAATGCAGGCGCCGCCCCTGCCCGACGGGCAAGCTCTCGACGAACAGGTCCATCAGCCAGGTCTTGCCGCGACCCACCCCACCCCACAGGTACAGCCCCGTGGGCGGCGCGCGCGCCGCACCCCGAGCGAGCCCGGCGAGCCAGCGCGGCAGGCGCACGCGGGGTGCGCGTGCCTGCGCCAGCAGACGCCGCCGCAGATCATCGAGCTTCGCGACCACCTCGAGCTGCGCGGAGTCGCTTTCCAGGTGACGTTCCTCGAGCTGCCGGCGGTACAGCTGCAGCACGGCCGCCCCGGCAGGGGCCGCGGACGCGGCGGCGGTCGCGCTCGGAGATTCGTCGCTCACGCGCTTCAGGACTTGAGGTCGGGCAGATCGCGGAAATGCGCCAGCGCGCCGGGATTGGCGAGTGCATCCAGGTTCTTGACCGGCAAGCCGTGGATCACGTTGCGCACCGCGAGCTCGGTGACCTTGCCCGACAGGGTCCGCGGGATGTCCGGCACGGCGATGATCTTCGCCGGCACGTGCCTGGGGGTGGTGTAGGCACGGATGGTGGAGCGGATCTGGTTCTGCAGAGCTTCGTCGAGCTCCACCCCATTCTGCAGGCGCACGAACAGTACGATGCGCACATCGCCCTGCCAGTCCTGGGCCACCGCCAGCGCCTCGAGAATCTGCGGCAGGCTCTCGACCGCGGAATAGATTTCCGCGGTGCCGATGCGCACGCCGCCCGGATTCAGTACCGTATCCGAGCGGCCGTAGATCACCACTCCATCATGCTCGGTGAGGGCGGCGTAGTCGCCGTGGTACCAGACACCCGGGAAGCGCTCGAAGTAGGCGGCGCGGTACTTCGCTCCCGTGGGATCGTTCCAGAACCCGACCGGCATCGACGGGAACGGTGCCGTGCATACCAGCTCGCCGCGCTCCCCACGCACCGGCCGGCCGGCGTCATCGAAGATGTCGACCGCCATGCCGAGTCCGCGGCACTGGATCTCGCCGCGATACACCGGGCGCGTCGGACATCCGAGCGCGAAGCACGACACGATGTCGGTGCCGCCGGAGATCGAAGCGAGCTGCAGGTCGGCCTTGATGGCAGTGTAGACGTAGTCGAACCCCTCCGGCAGGAGCGGGGAGCCGGTGGACAACACGGTGCGCAGCGCCGTGAGATCCACGGTCTGCGCGGGAACGAAGCCGCTCTTCTGCAGCGCCGCGAGGTACTTGGCGCTGGTGCCGAAGATGGTGATGCGCTCCTCCTGCGCCATGTGCCACAGCACCCCGGGTTGCGGATGGAAGGGACTGCCGTCGTAGAGCACCAGCGTCGCCCCGGTGGCGAGCCCGCTCATCAGCCAGTTCCACATCATCCAGCCACAGGTCGTGAAGTAGAACAACCGGTCGCCGCGCTTCAGGTCGGTGTGCAGCAGGTGCTCTTTCTGATGCTGCAGCAGCGTGCCGCCGGCGCCATGCACGATGCACTTGGGCACGCCGGTCGTGCCGGACGAGTACAGGATGTACAGCGGATGGTCGAAGGGTAGCGACGCAAACGCTGCGGCGCGCCCGTTCACGCCGAACTCCTGCCAGTGGCTGGCGCGCCCGGCCGCGGCCCCCAGCGCTGCCAGGTTGGGCCGCGGATCGACATACGGGATCACCACCAGGTGCTCGACCGCCGCCAGTTGCGCCAGCACCTCTGACATGGGCTGCAGCGAATCGAGCTGCTTGCCGGCGTAGAAGTAGCCGTCGGCGCTGAACAGCACCTTGGGTTGAATCTGCCCGAAGCGATCGAGCACGCCGTGCACGCCGAAGTCCGGCGAGCACGACGACCAGGTGGCCCCGACACTCGCCGTGGCGAGCATCGCGATGGCAGCCTCGGGCAGGTTCGGCAGGAAGCCGGCGACGCGGTCACCGGCCACCACGCCCACCCCCCGCAGTCCATCGGCCACGCGCGCCACCTGCGCCCGCAGCTCCCGATACGAGAGTGTCCGGCGCGTGCCGCGCTCGTTGCGGAACACCAGTGCCGGCTGATCGTCGTCGAACCGCAGCAGGTTGGCGGCGAAGTTCAGCCGCGCGCCGGGGAAGAAGCGCGCCCCCGGCATGCGCCCGGGGTGCTCGATGAGCGGTCCGGCGCCCCAATCCGCGCGCACATCCGCGAAGCGCGCCAGCTCGCTCCAGAAATGCCCGGGCTCGGCGAGTGACCAGGCGTACAGCTCGCCGAATTCGCGCAGCTGCGTGCCGCGGCGCGCATTCACGCAACCCATGAAGCGTGTCAGGTTCGCATCCGCGATGCGCGGGGGGGAGGGTCGCCACAGTTCAGACATCGAGAGCTCCGCGAGTGCGATTCATCCGGGCCGTCCGCGGGCAATGCTACAACGCCTGGTAGTTGGGCCCCGAGCCCCCTTCAGGTGTGGTCCAGGTGATGATCTGGTACGGGTCCTTGATGTCGCAGGCCTTGCAGTGGACGCAGTTGGCGGCGTTGATCTGCAGCCGGCGCCCACCGTGGCCGTCGTCCACCATCTCGTAGACGCCCGCCGGGCAGAAGCGCTCGCACGGATTGCCGAATTCCCGGGCGCAACGCTGCGCACAGATGCTGGTGTCGGCCACTTTCAGATGCACCGGCTGGCTCTCGTCGTGGGCATTGCCGGCGAAGAACACGAACGACACCCGATCACGCGGCGGCAGCGTGCGCTCCACCCAGTGACGCTGCGGGGAGGTGAATTCGTCGAGCTTGTACAACCGCGACCAGTCGGCGCTGTTCTTGAGAGTCCAGGGCGACTTGCCGCAGGTGAGCGTTTCCCAGGCGGAGTTCGCGAGCCCGAGCCACAGGCCGCGCTTGAATGCGGGCTTGAAGTTGCGCACCCGCTCGAGCTCGCGGCCGCCCTCGGAGGCGCGCCAGCGGGCGTCGAAGCCCTGGCCGCCTCCGGTTTGCGCAATGTGCTCCCCGGCGAGTGCGCCGCAGCGGATCGCCTGGTGCACGCCCTTGATCTTGGCGAAGTTCAGCGTCCCACCCGCGTCACCGATGAGGATCGCGCCCGGCATCTCCAGTGTCGGCGTCGACTGCCAGCCGCCGGCCGCAATCGCGCGCGCTCCCGCCGAGACGATTTCCCCGCCCTCGAGCAGCGCCTTCACGCTCGGGTGATTCTTGTACTGCTGGAACGCCTCGAACGGCTGCAGGCGCGGATCCTGGTAGTCGAGGCCGACGATGTAACCGACGTACACGCGATCGTTATCCAGATGATAGAGGAAGCTGCCGGCGTAGGTGTGCGAGTCGGCCGGCCAGCCCAGCGCATGCTCGATGCGCCCCGGGCGCACGCGTCCGGCGGGCAGCTGCCACAGCTCCTTGAACCCCAGGGCAAAGGTCTGCGGGCAGTGCCCGCGGCCGAGGTCGAATTTCGCGATCAGCTCCTTGGAGACCGAGCCGCGCGCGCCCTCGGCGAGCACCGTGAGGGGGGCGTGGATCTCCACGCCGGCGGTGAAGTTGGGCCCGGGCTTGCCGTCGCGGTCCAGCCCCATGTCGCCGATGCGCACCCCCTTGACGGCACCGCGCTCATCGAACACGGCCTGCGCGGCGGCAAAACCCGCGAACACCTCGACGCCGGCGCTTTCGGCCTTGTGCGCGAGCCACGGCGTGAGCTGCCCGAGGGAGATGATGTAGTTGCCGTGGTTGTCGAACGGCGTCGAGTAGGTCATCGAGCGCGGCAGCAGCTTCAGCAGCGAAGCGGGCACCGGCCTGAACGAGCCGCTGCGGGTGAGGATGCGGAAGTCATCCTCCGCCGCCGGCACCTTCATGCCGGGGTACTCGCGGCTCCACTCCGGCAGCAGCTGCTCGAGCGGTCCGGGCTCGAGCACCGCGCCCGACAGCGAGTGGGCGCCGACCGCGGCGGCTTTCTCCAGAACGCACACGCTGGCGGCGGGCTTGAGCTGCTTCAGGCGGATCGCACACGCCAGGCCCGCAGGTCCCGCGCCCACGATGACGACGTCATACTGCAGACGTTCGCGTTCGATCGCGCCCGCTGCGCTGCTCGCGTCAGTCACTGCCTGCCCCCTTGGCTCCGCTGCCGCAGACGTGCGTGCGGCGATTATTTCGGCTGCATGCGGATCGCGCCATCCAGGCGGATCGTTGTGCCATTCAACATCGTGATCTCGAACACACTCGCCACCAGCTGCGCGAACTCCTCCGGGTTGCCGAGGCGGGCCGGAAACGGGACCTGGGCCGCGAGCGAGTCCTGCACCTCCCTGGGCATGCCGTCCATCATCGGGGTACGGAAGATGCCGGGGGCGATCGACACGCAGCGGATGCCGAAGCGCGCCAGCTCGCGCGCGATCGGGAGCGTCATGCCGGCGACCGCCGCCTTGGTGGCGGAGTAAGCGGCCTGGCCGATCTGGCCCTCGAAGGCGGCGACCGAGGAGGTGTGAATCAACAGGCCACGTTCGCCGTCGGGCCCCGGGGTGTTGTGTTGCATGAGGGCGGCGGCGGCCTTGTCGCACAGGAAGGTGCCGATCAGGTTGATGTGAATCACCTTGGTGAAGAACTCGCCCGCCATCGGCCCGTTCTTGCCCAGCACCCGCCCAGCGCCGACCACTCCGGCGCAGTTCACGAGCAGGTTGAGCCCGCCGAGGCTGGTGTGCGCGCCATCCATGGCCGCGTTGACCTCGGCCTCGGAGGTGACATCGCAGCGCACGAAAAGGGCGTTCGCACCCAGCGCCGCGGCCGCGGCTCGCCCGGGTCCCTCCTGCACGTCGAGGATGATGACCCGGCCGCCCTGGTCAGCGATGTGGCGCGCGACCGCGTGGCCGAGGCCCGAGGCGCCGCCGGTGACCACGGCGCGTGCGTCCTTGATCTTCATGTAACCCCCCAGAAGGTGCGCGGCTAGAGAAGCTCCACGGCCAGGGCCACCGCTTCGCCTCCGCCGATGCACAGGGAGGCGATGCCGCGCTTACCGCCGCGGCGCCGCAGCGCGTGCACCAGCGTGGTGAGGATACGCGCCCCGGTCGCCCCGATCGGATGACCGAGCGCGCAGGCCCCGCCGTTGACGTTCACCCGCGCAGGGTCGATGTCGATGTCGCGCATGGCGGCCATGGTGACCACCGCGAAGGCTTCGTTGATCTCGTACAGATCGGCATCGTGCGGCTTCCAGCCGAGTTGCGTGAGGACCTTGCGGATCGCGCCGACGGGCGCGGTGGTGAACCACTCCGGTTCCTGGGCGTGGCTGGCGTAGGCCAGCACCCGCGCCAGCGGCTTCAGCCCCCGGGACGCCGCCGTCTGCGCGTTCATGAGCACGAGCGCCGCGGCGCCGTCGGAAATCGAGGAGGAGCTGGCGGCCGTGACAGTCCCGTCCTTGTTGAACGCGGCCTTCATCGTGGCAATTTTGCTCACGTCACAGGTGCCGGGCGTTTCATCGCGAGGGATGACCGTCTCGCCCTTGCGGCTCTTCACCGTCAGGGGCGTGACCTCGACGTCGAACTCGCCGCCCTGCAGGGCCTGCATGGCGCGCTTCACAGATTCGGTGGCGAACGCGTCCTGCTGTGCGCGCGTGAAGTTGTATTTGCTGGCGGTGGAGTCGGCAAAGCAGCCCATGGCCTTGCCGTCGAAGGGGCTCTGCAGGCCGTCGTAGAACATGTGATCGATCACCTCGCCGTGGCCCATGCGGTAGCCGCTGCGCGCCTTGGGCAGCAGATACGGCGCGTTGCTCATGGACTCGCAGCCCCCGGCGAGCACGATCTCGGCGGTACCAGAACGGATCTGGTCGGCCGCCATCATCACGGCCTTCAATCCCGAACCGCACATCTTGTTTATGGTGGTGGCCGGGGCGCCGATGGGCACGCCGGCGCCGAGAGCTGCCTGGCGCGCCGGCGCCTGTCCCAGCCCCGCGGGCAGCACGCACCCCATGATCACTTCCTGCACCTCGGCGCCGCGGATGCCGGCGCTCTCCACCGCCGCCTTGATGGCGGCACTGCCCAGCTGCACGGCGCTGAGGGGTGCCAACGCGCCGAGGAACGCACCGATGGGCGTGCGCCGGGCGGACAGGATGACTACCTCTGAAGTGGACATAGGAGCCTCGCTTCTTGCCGAACCGATCAGCGCGCCAGGGCACCCCGCGCCCGGCGCCGTAGCGGCACGCGGGCGCTCAACCGGGAGGCGCCGCTGCGCGGACGCAGGCCCCCCTCGAATATGGTGACGAACGCCTCGGCGATCTGCGCGCCCGTGAGGCTGCGGTCCTCACGATACCAGTGCGCGATCCAGTTGAGCGCGCCGGCGAGCGCAAACGCGGTCATTTTCGGATCGCACGGCTGGATGGAGCCGTCCTGCACACCCTCGCGGATCAGCCGCCGGATGCCGTGATCGATCTCGGACTTGAGGGCCTTGATGTGCCGGCTCATCGCCGGGGACAGGTCCTGGTCCTCGGCGCGCACCATGCACCAGCCGAACTCGGATGCCACCGCCTCACCGTAATGGCGCAGCACGGCGTTCAGGCGCTCGCGCGCCGGCACCTCGAGATGGCGCACGTCGCGAAACGCCGCGCGGATCTGCTCGACTCCCGCCACGAAGCACTGGAACAGCAGCTGCTCCTTGCTGGTGACGTAGTAGTAGACCGTGGGCTTGGTGACCTCGAGCCGGGCCGCGATGTCATCGAGCGAGGTGTTGTGGTAGCCCTTGTGGTTGAACTCGCGGGCGGCGGCGCGAATCACCGCCTCGCGCTTCAGCGCGCGGTCGCGCAGCCGCTCGCGGCTCGCCCGCCAGGGGGAGGCGGCGGTTTGAGGTTGTTTGCCCGCGGCGGGGGGGCTGGCACGGCGGCTGTTCATCGCTTCCGGAGTATTATAGCGATGCGCCGGCCGCGGCGTGACTGCCGAGGTCGGCGGCAGCTTAAGGGCCGGCTGCCGCGTTGACCGGCCGCCGGGGCCCGACCATACTGACGGGTAGCTATCCTACCCTTGGGTAAAGAGACGCGTCCATCCGCCACCACGGACTACGCACCCAGGTGAGAGCAAGCACATGACCGCCGGTCTCGAGAGTGGCGCGGCCGCGCCCAGCAGCGAGGCGGCCGCCTCCCGGCCACCGCTGCGGTTCGTGTCCGCGGCCTCGCTGTTCGACGGCCACGATGCCGCCATCAACATGATCCGGCGCCTGTTACAGGCGCGCGGCGCCGAGGTGGTGCACCTCGGCCACAATCGCAGCGTCGCCGACATCGTGCGCGCCGCCATCGACGAGGACGCGGATGCGGTCGCCGTGAGCTCCTACCAGGGCGGTCACAACGAGTACTTCGCCTACATGGTGGACATGCTGCGTGAACGCGGCTGTGAGCACATCCGCGTGGTGGTCGGGGGTGGCGGCACCATCGCGCCGCACGAGATCGAGGCGCTCGAGCGCCGCGGCGTGGAGAAGATCTACACGCCCGAGGACGGGCGGCGCATGGGGCTCGCAGGCATGATCGATGATGTGCTGCGGCGCATCGCAGCGGTGCGCAAGCCGGCGTACGAGTTGCGACCGCTCAATGCCCGTGACCACGCGCTCATCGCACGGACCATTTCGGTGCTGGAAGGCGCAGCCGGCGCGGGCGGCGCCGATGCCGAGCAGATCCGGCGGGCCGTGGCCCGCTCACGCCACAAGGCGCCGGTGATCGGCATCACCGGCACCGGCGGCGCGGGCAAGTCGAGCCTCACGGACGAGCTGCTGGGGCGCCTGGCGCGGCAGTTC
Source organism: Steroidobacteraceae bacterium (assembly GCA_035300445.1). GTDB lineage: Bacteria > Pseudomonadota > Gammaproteobacteria > Steroidobacterales > Steroidobacteraceae > 13-2-20CM-66-19. Next base: position 19,475 of record DATGVL010000064.1, on the reverse strand, counting down.
CCGCAGGCCCAGATCGCGGTGGTGGCGATGGACCCGACGCGCCGGCGCAGCGGCGGCGCGCTGCTCGGCGATCGCATCCGCATGAACAGTCTGTCGGCGGAAAACATCTTCATGCGCTCGCTGGCGACGCGGCGGGCGCATCTGGCGACCTCCGCCGTTCTCAAGGACGTGATCGAGCTGTACAAGGCTGCCGGGTTCGACCTGGTGATGGTCGAAACCGCCGGTATCGGTCAATCGGACACCGAGATCGTGGATCTGGTGGACCTGTCGCTGTACGTCATGACGGGCGAGTACGGTGCCGCGAGCCAGCTCGAGAAGATCGACATGCTCGACTACGCCGACCTCATCGTGCTCAACAAGAGCGAGAAGCGCGGGGCCGAGGACAGCCTGCGCGACGTGCGCAAGCAGTGGCGGCGCAATCATCCCGAGCGCTCGAGCGAGCCGGACGCGCAGCTGCCGGTGTTCCCCACGGTCGCGAGCCGCTTCAACGACCCCGGCGTCAACCGGCTGTTCGCCGCGGTGTGCGCCGCGCTCAGCGCCAGGCAGATCGGCGGCGCCTCCTGGAAGCTCGCGCATAACGGTCCCACCGAGCTCACGACGCGCACCCCGCTGGTGCCGGGGGCGCGCACGCGCTACCTGGCGGAGATCGCCCTGGGGGGCCGTGGCGCCCGCGCGCGCAACGAGGCGCAGGCAGAAGCCGCGCGCCGCGCCTTCGGTCTGTACGAGTCCCTCAAGGCGCTGCACGACGCCGCCCTGCCCGGGCCGCTCGAGCGCTTTGCGCCCGCAGCTCTCAGCGATGCGGCGGCGGATGCCACGCGCCGCGAGCTGCGCGCCGCCTACAACCGCTCGCTCGATGAGATCGGCGCCGAGGGGGTGGCTGAGCTCAAGGCCTGGCCGGCTCGCGTGCGTTCGGCCACCGACACCACTTATTCATACAAGGTGCGCGAGCGCATGGTGACGGGGGAGAACTATACCGAGAGCCTGTCGCGCTCGGCGGTGCCGAGGCTCGCCGTGCCACGTTTGCGCGACTGGGGCGAGGTGCTGCGCTTCATCCTCACGGAGAATCTGCCGGGCTCCTATCCCTATACCGGCGGCGTGTATCCCTACCGGCGCGAAGAAGAGGACCCGACGCGCATGTTCGCCGGTGAAGGCGCACCGGAGCGCACCAACCGGCGCTTCCACTACCTGGCGCACGGCCACGGTGCCGTGCGCCTCTCGACCGCGTTCGATTCCACCACGCTCTACGGCGAGGACCCCGACACCCGCCCGGATGTCTACGGGCGCACCGGCAATTCCGGCGTCTCGATCGCAACCCTCGATGACATGAAGAAGCTCTACTCGGGCTTCGATCTGTGCCTGCCCTCGACCTCGGTCTCCATGACCATCAACGGACCGGCGCCGATGATCCTGGCGATGTTCATGAATACCGCGATCGACCAGCAGGTCGAGCGCTACCTGAAGGCGCAGGGCAAATGGAGCGCCGCCGAGCGGCAGATTGCGGCCCTGCACGCCGAGCACAGCGCCCGCGGCGTGGCGCCGCCGAGCTACAAGGGTGCGCTGCCACGGCATCACGACGGCTCGGGGCTGGCGCTGCTGGGCGTCAGCGGGGATCAGCTGCTGGAACGCGAGGTGTATGAGCGCATCCGCGCACAGGCCCTGCAGGCGGTGCGCGGCACCGTGCAGGCGGACATCCTCAAGGAGGACCAGGCGCAGAACACCTGCATCTTCTCCACCGAATTCGCGCTGCGCATGATGGGCGACGTGCAGCAGTACTTCATCGATCAGCCGGTGCGCAACTTCTATTCGGTATCCATCTCCGGCTACCACATCGCCGAGGCCGGGGCGAACCCGATCTCGCAGCTGGCCTTCACGCTCGCCAACGGCTTTACCATCGTCGAGTACTATCTCGCGCGCGGCATGAGCATCGATGACTTCGCGCCCAACCTGTCATTCTTCTTCTCCAACGGCATGGACCCGGAGTACGCGGTCATCGGGCGCGTCGCGCGCCGCATCTGGGCGCGCGCCATGCGCGAGCGCTACCAGGCAGGTCCGCGCAGCCAGATGCTCAAGTACCACGTGCAGACCTCCGGGCGCAGCCTGCACGCGCGCGAGATCTCCTTCAACGACATCCGCACCACGCTGCAGGCGCTGTATGCACTGTTCGACAACTGCAATAGCCTGCACACCAACGCCTACGACGAGGCCCTCACCACGCCCACCGAGGAGAGCGTGCGCCGTGCGGTCGCGATCCAGCTGATCATCAATCGCGAACTCGGCCTCAACAAGATCCAGAACCCCTGGCAGGGCTCGTTCGCCATCGAGTACCTGACGGACCTGGTGGAGGAGGCGGTCTACAAGGAGTTCGATGCGCTATCGGAGCGTGGCGGGGTGCTCGGCGCGATGGAGACCATGTACCAGCGCGGCAAGATCCAGGAGGAGTCGCTCTACTACGAGACGAAGAAGCACGACGGCTCGCTGCCGATCGTCGGTATCAATACCTTCCTGTCGGGCAGCGATGCCGCGGAGGAGCACAAGGGGGCGGAGCTGATCCGCTCCACCGAGGAAGAGAAGCAGGATCAGGTCGCAGCCGTGCGTGCCTTCCAGGCGCGCAATGCGCCGCACTCGGAGGCGGCGCTCAGCACGCTGCAGCAGGTGGCAGCCGGCGGTGGCAATGTGTTCGCGCAGCTGATGGAGTGCGTCAAGGTCAGCTCGCTCGGGCAGATCTCTCGCGCGCTGTATCAGGTGGGCGGGCAGTATCGGCGCAACATGTGAGATCGGGCTCGCCGAGTGCGGTGAGGATCGCAGCGCGCGCGCGGTCGCGCAGCTCCGGGGCCGAATCCGGGACCGCGGCCGGCGCGAGGGGCGTGAGGATCTGCAGCTCCAGCGCTCCGGGCAGTGGCAGGGCGCCGCTCGGCGGCAGCGCCCGGCGGGTGCCGCGCACCACCGCCGGCACCACCGGGCAGCCGGCGCGCATCGCGGTGGCGAACGCGCCGGTGTGAAACTTCAACAGGCCCGGGGTGCGCGTGAACGTGCCCTCCGGGAAGAACACCAGCGAATGCCCGGTGCTGGCGTTGCGCAGCACGCGGCGCGCATCCGCGGCGCCGCGCTGGCGATTGAAACGCTCCACGAACTCCGAGCCCAGACGCCTGAGCACCACCCCGGCGAGCGGTACCGTGGCCATCTCGCGCTTGATGACGAAGCCGAAGCGTGGCGGCAGCGCCGCCGTGAGCACGATGCCGTCGAGGTAGCTGGCGTGATTGCACACCACCACGCACTGGCCCGGCGGGATGTGCTCCGGGAACCTCACCGTGAGGGGCATGCCGACCAGGCGCAGGAAGGCGCGCGCGGCGGCGCGTGCCGCCGCCCGGCGCCGTGCGAGGCCCGGCAGCACCGCGAGCAGCAGCAGCGCGCTCAGGCCCACGCCCAGGAACGCCAGCGCGCTCCACAGGGTGTACGCCAGCCGTGCCGGCGCGAGTGCCAGCGCCCGCAAGGTGGCGGGCGGATTCATGATCTTCCGCTCATTACAGGGCAGCCCTTGGCGATACCGTATGTGAACTGGTTCTCTTTATGTTAATGCCGGATTGCAGATGTGAAGGTCATCACGTCGATAGCCGGGCCGCGCTCACCATACTGCGGTCACCACATTACCGGGAAGCTTAGGGCTCGCACACCGGGCGCAGACCTCAGGCTTGCCAGCGAGACAAGGGCTTGTCCAATCCGTCTGCCGCGATCGCCATGACCCCCGCCGACTCTGCCGACCCGGCGGTGTCCCGCTTCCTGGACGCGGTGTGGATGGAGCGGGGCCTGTCGCCGAACACCCTCGCCGCCTACCGTGCCGACCTCACGGCTCTGGCGCGCTGGCTCGCCGAGCGCAACGTGCCGATCATGCGTACCTCGCGCGCCGACCTGCAGGACTTCATCGCCTGGCGCGTGCGCGCCGGTGCCCGGCCGCGCTCCACGGCGCGTCAACTGTCCAGTTTCCGGCGCTTCTTCCGCTACTTCATGCGCGAAGGCGCGATTCGCGAGGATCCCACCGCGCAGATCGCCATGCCGAAGATCGGCCGCTCGCTGCCCCGCTCGCTCACCGAGGAGGAGGTCGAATCGCTGCTGTCGGCGCCGCTGGTGAGCGATCCGCTCGGCAACCGCGACCGCACCATGCTCGAGGTGCTGTACGCGACCGGCCTGCGCGTGTCGGAACTGGTGAACCTGCGCCAGGGGCAGCTCAACCTGAACCAGGGCGTCATCCGCATTCTCGGCAAGGGCGATCGCGAGCGGCTCATTCCGCTCGGCGAGGAGGCGATGCGCGCGCTCAAGGAATTCGCCCGCGGCGCCCGCGGCGAGATCCTGCTCGAGCGCCAGACCGACTACCTGTTCCCGACCCGCCGCGGTGATCGCATGACGCGCCAGGCCTTCTGGCACATCATCAAGCGCTATGCACGCAAGGCCGGCATCGGCAAGGAGCTGTCGCCGCACACCCTGCGCCACGCCTTTGCGACCCACCTGCTCAATCACGGCGCCGACCTGCGAGTGGTGCAGATGCTGCTCGGCCACAGCGACCTGTCGACCACGCAGATCTACACGCACGTGGCGCGCGAGCGCCTGAAAGAGCTGCACACAACGCACCACCCGCGCGGCTGAGACTGCGCGCTCGGGTGAGTCCGGCAGCCGACACGGAACTGTTAAACTGCGCTCGGCACGGCCTGTTAGCGAACCTTCCCCGGCCCGGCGGGTCTGACTCCTGAATATCAGCCATTAGTGGAAATCCCCATGCTCTGCAAGAGGTTCGTTGTGTGCCTGGCGCTGTGTGGCGCGGCGGCCTCGCTTGCAGCGACTGCGCAGCAGCCTCAGCCCGGGCCGCAGCCCAACGCAGACGCCCGCACGGAGATCGCCAGTCACATCCCCGGCGCGCGCCCCGAGCAACTGCGCGCTTCCCCCATCCAGGGTCTGTACGAGTTCACCCGCGGCGCGGAAATCGCCTACGTGACCTCGGACGGCAAGTACGCGATCACGGGCGACCTGTACGACCTCGGCGCCAACGACGACCTCACCGAGACGCACCGGCGCGAAGTGCGTATGCAGCTCATGGCGGCCGTTCCCGAGAGCGAGATGGTGATATTTGGTCCGAAGGAGGCGAAGTACACCGTCACGGTGTTCACCGACGTGGACTGCGGCTACTGTCGCAAGCTTCACGGTGAGATCGCCGAGTACAACCGCCTCGGCGTGCGGGTGCGCTATCTGGCCTACCCGCGCACCGGACCCAACACCTCGTCCTGGACCAAGGCCGAGCAGGTCTGGTGCTCAGTCAACCGCAACGAGGCCCTGACCCGCGCGAAGCTCGGGCAGGAGCTGCATGCCAAGCCCTGTGCCAACAACCCCGTGGCGCGCTCCTGGCAGCTGGGGCGGGATTTTGCGCTGGACGGAACCCCCGCCATTCTCATGGCGGACGGGGAATTGCTGCCCGGTTATGTCCCGCCGGATGTACTCGCCAAGCACCTGCAGGATGCGGCCGCCAAGTAGCCGCGGGCTCCGCTAGCGCTCCAGCAATGCGAGCTTGTCGGGCTTGCCTTCCCATTCCTTGGCGTCGGCAGGCGCGTCCTTCTTCTCGGTAATCACCGGCCACTGCTTGGCGAGCTCGGCATTGAGCTGCTTGAAGTGCTCCTGTCCCGTGGGCAGCTCCTCCTCGGAGAAGATCGCCTCTACCGGGCATTCGGGCTCGCACAGCGTGCAGTCGATGCACTCCTCCGGATCGATGGTGAGGAAGTTCGGTCCCTCGTGGAAGCAGTCGACCGGGCAAACCTCGACACAATCCATGTACTTGCACTTGATGCAGTTTTCGGTGACGACAAAAGTCATTCGGTTTCCTCAACGGGAGCGGCGCGCGCGGCTCGTGGCGGCAGGCGCGGGCGAACGCGCCCGCCATTGTGCCACGGCCACGCTGCGTGGGTGAATCAGCCCTCGGCAGGCCGCCGCAGGCGCCGGTCGATGGTCGTGAAGTGATGCGGCTCGCGGCCGGCCGCCCGGTCCTCGAGGTAGCGGCGCAGCGTGAAGTCAGTGCTCGGGAAGGCGATGTCGTTCCAGGGAATCCCCGCCGGCTCCACCAGCTCGACCTCGAGGCTCTCCGCCCCGACTCCGTAACGCGCCGCCGGCAGGCTGGCGCGGAAGAACACGTGCACCTGCTCCGCGTGCAGCACGTGCACCACTGACAGGAGCGATCCGACCGTGACCTGCGCCAGCGCCTCTTCGAGCGATTCGCGCGCCGCGGCCTGCTGCAGCGTCTCGCCGTTCTCCAGGAAGCCCGCGGGAACGGTCCAGTAGCCGCGGCGCGGCTCGATCGCACGGCGGCACAGCAGGATGCGGCCCTCGTGCTCGGGCACGCACCCGACCACGAGGCGTGGATTCTGATAGTGGATGGTGCCGCACGCCTCGCACACGTAGCGCGGCAGAGTATCCCCCTCGGGGACGCGCAGCCGGACCGGAGCGCCGCATTGGTTACAGAACTTCATGATGCGCGGGCGAGGATACGGGCGACACCGGAGCTTGTCGACGGTGAGCGCGGGTGCGAAGCGCATGAGGGCCGGCACCGGCCGCGCGGGTCACTTTCAGGGCAGGAGACCGAATACCGCGACGCCGTTCGTCGTCCCCACGAACACCTTGCCGTCGGCGACGGTGGGGGTGATGAACTTGTTGCCGGCGCCGAATTGATCGCGGCCGTTGGCGGCCTGCGAGCTGTTGTACAGTTCGTGGCCGAGATTGCCGGCGTCGTACGCGTACAGCACCGCCGGGCTGCTGTTCTGGTGCGCCCAGACGATGCCGTTGCTGCTGCCGTTCGCGGATATCGCGGGGGCGGTTCCCGGATAGGGAAACACAGCCGAGCTGGCGGAAGAGGCCGAGGCCGCGAGCCGCGCGCCACTGAGCGTGAAGGCGAGCAGCTTGCCGTCGCGGGGGCCGTAGTAGACCGTGCCGTTGAAGTACGCGGGCGTCGACCAGACGCCCCCGCTGCTGCCGTTGCCGAGGACCTGGGTCAACTGCTGCCAGATCTGGCTGTTGTTGCTTCCGGCGTTGAATTTGCCCATCGCGTCGCGATCGACGAGGTAGATGTTGCCATCCTTGCCGGCGCCGACCACGAGATGCCGGACTGTGTTGGTGGAGTCGGTCAGGTCCGGAAGCAGCATCTCGCCGCCGGAGCCCAGATCGAGATCGGCTTGTGACTCGCTCACCTCGTTCGACATGGTGAAATAGTCGGCCACGCTTAGTCCGCCGCCCGCCGTCGACAGCTTCAGGAAGGAATTGCCGTAGTCCCCCTGGTTCGGAAATCCATTCGCATCCAGAGTTGTCTCGAAGGCGCCGTTTGCGGTCAGCAGGTAAATATTCCCGGCGGCGTCCGCGCCGGGCCCGCCGCCACTCATCCAGATCGCAGGTCCTGCCGTGGCGGCTCCGGTGCCGGTGCCGTTGGGAGCGACATTGAGTACCGCCGTTTGCGCGAGGTTGGTCTGAGCGTAGGCGATTACCCAGCCGGTGTACGGCGAGATGTCGCAATGCGAAGTCCAGCTCGTGTAGATCACGCCCCCCGACCGCAATAAGGCCGCCCGTTCTGCATACTGCCCGGGGTCGAAAGTGCGCGTGCCGCCGCCCGGTGCGAGGTATGTCGCTGTGATGTCCCTGGGTCCTCCGAGCAGCTCGGCGCCGGTCGTGAGGTCGAGGGCGTGCAGGCGCTGGTGATCGGCGCCGCTGTTTGACATGGCAACGACGTAGATGGTGCCGTGGGAACCGGCGGCGCGATCGATGACCGGCGTCGAAGTGATGCCGATTACCGGCACTATCTGACCGCAGGCGTGCTGGCCACTGGGCGTTTCCCCGACGCCGAGGAGCGAGACGTGCCACAGCACCGCGCCGCTGTCCGCGTCGAACGCATACACCGAGTCGTTCTCGGTGGCCACGAATACCACGTTGTGCGCCGCGCCCTGCAGCGTGAGCGCCGCGAGGTACAGGGGCTGCGCGTCCACCTTGCCGTCGGTGGACAGGAAGCGCAGCTTGCCGAAGCTGGTGGCGTTCACGTTCGCGAGCGTCAGCGCCGTTTCCGTCAGGTTCTGGCCGGTGCGGGCCAGGTCGTTCTTGTATGTCACCACGTCGGAGCCGGAAGTCACGGCGGCGCCGACCGTGAGGAGCGCACTGCGGCTGCTGGCACTGCCGGCGGAGTTACTGACCGCGACCGCGAAGGTCGCGCCGCTGTCGGCGGTGGTCGCGGCGGGCGTGGTGTAGCTGGCGGCAGTGGCGCCGGCGATGCTCGTGCCGCTCTTGCGCCACTGGTAGGAGAGCGGCGCGGTGCCGCTGGCGCTCACGGAATAGGTGGCCGTCTGTCCCGCCCTGATGCTCTGGTCGGCGGGCTGCGTGGTGATGGACGGGGCGACCGCGGCGGCGGGCTGCGACGGCGCCATGCCGCCGGCACCGCACGCGCCAAGGCCTGCGATGAGCGACGAGCAGAGAACGCAGATGCAGGCCGCACGCATGGAAATTCTCCCTTCGAGACTCTGTTGTACATCGACGCAACAGCCGTGGCACGACGTCGTTGTCGAGCGACAGGGGCTGCGCGTTTCGTTCAACGCCGCACTGCCCGGCGCTCCGGCGTCTCCGGCGCGCGACAGCTTACGTAAAAGTCCTGACTCCCGCAGACGTCCGTGTGTCGGCTGCTGCACAGAATCAGCGTGCGAGTCAGCGCATCCTCTCACCCACGCCTCACCCGCATCGTTTCGAGGATTCACATGAACATCGTAGGACTGCTAATTGTCATCGTGTTCGCGTGGTGGCTGTCGAGCCAGATCATCGACTGAAGACCGACCATCGCCTCGAGGATCAACGCATGAACGTCACTACGTTATTGACCATGGCCGTGCTCGTGGGCTGGCTCGCGACCCTGATCACGCAGTCCGAGACCGAGGATGTCTGCCTGGCGGATTTCGCCATCGCGGTCTCGGCCGCGGCACTCGGCGGCGGGCTGCTGGCGCCCTGGCTCGGGATATCCCCGACCGGCGAGTTCGGTCTCACCCTGTCGGGGACGTTGTTCTCGTGGGGCTGCGCGACGAGTCTGCTGGCCACGGTCAACCTGCTGCGGTTCGGCACGCTGCACCGTAACCGCCGCGCGGGAGTCAGAGGCCCCATGGGCCCGCTGGCATCGCCGCTGCCGCCAGGCAATTCGCGGTGGTCTATCTCGCCATGACCGGCACGGCGCTGGGCGCCGCGCGCGGCGCCTACCCGCGTCATTGATGGTGCCCGAGGTCGGAGTCGAACCGACACGCTTTTAAGGGCGGCGGATTTTCCTGCCACTTCGGCTTTCGCCGCCCCGGGCGCAACCGCCGACGGGTTCGTGGTCTGGAGCACGCCTTCACCGTGGCCTTCTAGGCTGTAGGTGCCCGCCGTCTGCTCTCTACACCTTCCCTCGCGCTTGCGAAGGCTTGGCTCGGCATCAGCTCGAAATCGAACCGCTCAGGGCCTTCGCCGAGTTTGACGGGCTTCACCTCGGGGATTTCTCGCCCGAGGGCTCAAGTCGTTAGTCTGAGTCCGCTGCGTCTACCAATTCCGCCACTCGGGCATCGACGCGCCGGGGAGTATAGGACCGCGCGCCCGGGAAGGGTATGCGCCGAGCGCAGGTGTCGGCGATGCCGGGGAGGGCTGGTGTGCGACCTTTTGCCCCGCTCGCGCATCTAAACATCCCGTGACCCGACTGGTGGAAATCACCGTTTCCCATGCGGTGCTGGCGCGGGCGTGCGCGGGGGATGAGCAGGCGCAGGGGGCGATCTATGCCGCCGTGGCGCCCGCGACCCTCACGCTGATCCGGCGCTTCGTGGGACAGCGGGCGGTGTCAGAGGACCTGTTTCAGGACACGATGATGAGCTTCTACCAACGCTTGCCGCAGTTTCGCGGCGAGGCCCCACTCGGGGCGTGGCTGCGGCAGATCGCGATTTCCCGTTGCCTGATGTACCTGCGCTCGCCGTGGAAGCGCTTGTGCCTGTCCCTGGACCTGGCTGACTTGCGTCTGGGTGCTGCCGGGACCGCCTTGGTGACGCAGGACTACCGGGGCGAATCCATCGACCTCGAGCGTGCCCTGGCCACGCTTGCACCCACGGCACGTGCGGTCGTGTGGATGTACGAAGTGGAGGGTTACACCCACCAGGAGATCGCCCGCGCCTTCGGGCGCAGCGTGAGTTTTTCCAAGTCGCAGCTGGCGCGCGCGCACCTGCGGCTGCGTGCCTGGTTCGAGCCGCAGGGAAACCGCCCGTCATGCACCCTGATCTAGATCAACAGCGCTCCCTCGCCCGCCGCCTGCGCGAGTTGCCGGACGAGGCGGCACAGCCGTACGGCTGGCGGGAATTTCAACGCCGTTCGGGCGCGCGCAGGCGCGCCGGGCAGGGGCTCGCCGGCGGCCGGGCGCTCGCCACGGCCAGCGTGCTCGCGCTGGGCATCATCGCGGTGTGGACGCGCCTGGGCGATTGGTCCCCGCACTCAGCGCGCCTGACCCCGGAAGCACTGCCGCCGCTGGCTGGGCGCACCGCCGCCATGGAGCACTGGTTGGCGAGCCTGCCGAGTGAGCCGGCCGTCGTACACGTGGGTACGCGTGCTGCGGTGACCGGACTCGAGGATCGCATCGCGCAGGTCGATGACCTGCTCAGCGCCGAGCGCCTGGATGAGGCGCACCCGGCGCGGCTGCTGGCCCTGCAGCAGGCGCGCACGCGCCTGGTCGGAGCGCTGGTGCAGGTGCGTTACGCGGAAACCCTGGCCGATGAGTCGCGCTGAAAGCGAGGAGTGAACGTGAAGAAGTTCCACCTGACCCCGTCCTGGCACATGTTGATTGCGTCGAGCGCGGCCGCCTGCGTCGCCGTGGCAGCGCCCGGCCCGCCGCCCGCAGCGGTGCTGCCCGAGGTCCGGGCCGACGGCGACCTCGACGCGCAGCTGGACGCGGCCCGCAAGAGGCTCGAGGAGGCGGCGCACGAGGTCGCGCAGCTGTCCTCGCAGCTGAGCGGCTCGGTGATCCAGCAGGTCATGCCCTTTGAGCCCGGTCACGCCATCATCGGGGTGCAGCTGGAGCCGGCCACGGGCACTGCCGGCGCGCGGGTGCGCGAGGTGAGTCCGGGCGGTCCGGCCGCGGAAGCCGGCATTCACGTCAGCGATGTGATCGTGGCGGTGAACGGCACCGAGCTGAAGGGCCGCGAGCCGGCGCGCCAGGTGGTGCGCATCATGCGCGACGTCCAGCCGGACGCCACGGTGCACCTGCGGGTGTTGCGCGACGGCAAGACGCGCGAGCTTTCGGTCACGGCGCGGCCCGGACCCGCGGTGCTGGCGAGCGTTCACGGCCTGTCCGACCTCGGCTTCGGACCGTTTCCCGAGTGGCACGGCGCCCTCATGCTCCACGGGCCGCTCATGGACATGGAGCTGGCGACACTCACGCCGCGGCTCGGCGGTTACTTTGGCAGCGACCAGGGGGTGCTGGTCGTGCGCGCACCCGCCGACGGGGCCCTGAAGCTCGAGGACGGGGACGTGATCCTTGCCATCGACGGGCGTCAGCCCACGAGCGGCTCCCATGCCACCCGCATCCTGAGCTCCTATCAGCCCGGGGAGAAACTCACGCTGCGCATCATCCGTCAGCACAAGACGCTGGAGGTTGACGCGACCCTTCCCGAGAGCATGGGACGGATCCGCAAGGACATGATGTGGCGCGAGGTTGCGCCGCGCGAGCGCACCGAGCCGGCACGCCGGGTGTTGATCCTCGGCCGCGACGAAGCCTGAAGGACGGGGGCGCTGCCGCGCGGGGTCGGGCACGTGCGGCGCAGCGTGTAACATGCGCGCGTGCGCCGCCAGGACTTTGCCTACGATCTGCCCGAGGAGTTGATTGCCCAGGCGCCGCTCGCCGAGCGCTCGGCGAGCCGCATGCTGGTGCTCGAGGGGCCGACCGCAGCGCTCGCGGACCGCGCGGTGCGGGATCTGCCTGAGTATCTGCAGAGCGGCGATCTGCTGGTGCTCAACGACACGCGCGTGATCGCCGCGCGCCTCGTGGGCGCGAAACCCACCGGCGGGCGCGTGGAGATTCTTCTCGAGCGCGGCCTCGCGGGGCACGAGGCGCTGGCGCAGCTCGCCGCCAGCAAGCCGGTGCGGGCGGGGCTCGAGATCGAGACGGCGGGCGGAACGGTGCGGGTGCTCGGGCGCGAGGACGAGCTGTGGCGCATCGCGCTGCCGGCTCCGGCTCTGGAATTCTTCCAACGCTGGGGCGAGGCGCCGCTGCCGCCATACATCCGCCGTCGCCCCGATCACACGGACCGCGAGCGCTACCAGAGCATCTTTGCGCGCGAGCCCGGCGCGGTCGCAGCCCCCACCGCCAGCCTGCACTTCGACGAGCCGCTGCTCGCGGCGCTGGCAGAGCGCGGCGTGAACCGTGCGCACATCACCCTGCACGTCGGGGCCGGAACCTTTCAGCCGCTGCGCACCGAGAGCCTCGCGGCGCATACCCTGCATGCCGAGCGCGCCTGGGTGAGCGCGGCCACCTGCGAGGCGATCGCGCGCACCCGCGCGCGCGGCGGCCGCGTCGTCGCCGTCGGCACCACGGTGGTGCGCGCGCTCGAGTCCGCGGCCCTGGCCGCGAACGGCGGCGCGGCATCCCCGCGCGCCCTGGCCGCCTGGTCGGGAGACACGCGACTCTTCATCACGCCGGGCTTTCGGTTTCAGGTGAGCGATGTGTTGCTGACCAACTTCCATCTGCCCGAGTCGACCCTGCTCATGCTGGTATGCGCCTTCGCCGGAGAGCGCCAGGTGCTCGCCGCCTACGCGCACGCGGTGCGCGCGCGTTATCGCTTCTTCAGCTACGGGGACGCCATGTTGGTCACGCGGGTGCGGGCTTGAGGCCTACCTTCACGGTGCAGGCGAGCGATGGCGCCGCGCGCGCCGCTACGCTCGTGACCGCTCACGGCGTGGTCGAGACCCCGGCTTTCATGCCGGTAGGCACCTACGGCACGGTCAAGGCGATGACACCCGAGGAGCTCGAGGCACTGGGCGCGCAGATCATTCTCGGCAACACCTTCCACCTGATGCTGCGTCCGGGTGCCGCCATCGTCGCCGCCCATGGAGGGCTGCACCGTTTCATGCATTGGCAGCACCCGATCCTCACCGATTCCGGCGGTTTCCAGGTCTACAGCCTGAAGAGCCTGCGTCGCATCACCGAGGAGGGAGTGCGCTTTCGCTCACCGCTCGACGGCGCCGAGGTGCGGCTCACCCCGGAGGACGCCATGGATGTGCAGCTCGCCCTGCGCTCGGACATCGCCATGGCGCTGGATGACTGCACCGAGCATCCAGCCACCGAAGCCGAGGCGCGCGAGTCGATGGAGCGCTCCATGCGCTGGGCGGCGCGCAGCCACGCGCACTACCACCGCGCCGACGTGGCGGATGTGCCCGGGGGGCTGTTCGGGATCGTGCAGGGCGGCATGCACGCGGCGCTGCGCCTCGCCTCGCTCGAAGCGCTGCTGCGCCTCGACTGGCCGGGGCTGGCGGTCGGCGGGCTCGCGGTCGGGGAGTCCGAGGAGGAGCGCTTGAGTGTCCTCGAGTCGCTGGTGCCGCACATGCCGGCCGGGCGGCCGCGTTATCTCATGGGGGTCGGCCGGCCCGAGGACATCGTCGCGGCCGTGATGCGCGGCATCGACCTGTTCGACTGCGTCATGCCGACCCGTCACGCGCGCAACGGTCACCTGTTCACCTCGGGCGGGGTCATGAACATCCGCAACAGCCTCTACCAGGCCGATCTCACGCCGGTCGACCCCGCCTGCGACTGTTACACCTGCCGCAACTACACTCGTGCCTACCTGCGCCATCTCGACCGCTGCAACGAGATCCTGGGCTCACGGCTCAACACCATCCACAACCTGCATTTCTACCTGGGGCTGATGCGCTCGCTGCGCGCCGCCATCGTGGCCGGGGAGCTCGCGCCCTGGGCGCGGGGATTCCTCGCCGACCGGCGCGCCGCCGGTGCTGTGGCATAATGCCGCCCTTTTCGCTGCCCGGACGGCCTACATGAATGCCCTGATCTCCGACGCCTGGGCGCAGGCGACACCCGGCGCCCCCGGCGGCCAGTTCCAGTTCGCGCTGCTGATGGCGGCGTTCATCGCGCTGTTTTATTTCATGCTGATCCGGCCGCAGCAGAAGCGCGCCAAGGAGCACCAGGCGCTGGTGTCGAAGCTCGCCTCCGGGGACGAGGTGGTGACCACCGGCGGCCTGCTCGGGCGGGTCACCGATGTTGGCGACACCTTCGTGACCCTCGAGATCGCCGATGGAGTGCGCGTGAAGGTGCAGAAGGTCCAGATCGCCCAGCTGATGCCCAAGGGCACCCTGAAGAGCGCCTGAGCATGCTCGAATACGCCCGCTGGAAATACCTGCTGGTGGCGGCCGTGCTGCTGCTGGCCATGCTGTTCGCGCTGCCGAACGTGTTCGGCGAGGACCCCGCGCTGCAGGTGGAGCGCAAGGACCACAACCCGGTGACCCTCGAGGCCTCGCGGGCGGTGGAGACCTTTCTCACCCAGCGCCACGTCCGCTTCGACAGGAGCTACATCGACGGCGGGCGCCTGATGGTGCGCTTCGCCAACGTGCCCGACCAGCTGGGGGCGCGCGACGCCGTCAACGAGCAATACGCCGACACCTACCGGACCGCGCTGTCGTTCGCGCCGCGCACGCCGGAGGCGCTGCGCGCACTCGGCCTGCGCCCGATGCCGCTCGGGCTCGATCTGCGCGGCGGCCTGTATCTGCTCTACCAGGTCGACGTGGGTGCCGCGGTCGGCCAGGCGCTCGAGGGCTACGTGCAGGATGCGCGGCGCGCGCTCGCCGCCGCCAACATCCCGGTGAAGGACGTGACCACGGCCGCGCTGGGGAGTGACCAGCCCAACGCCGTGCGGGTGGTGTTGCCGCCCGAAGCCGACGTCAATGCCGCGCGCAGTGCCCTCACTCAGCCGCTCGCCGGGCTCACCGTCACCACACAGAGTCTGGCCAGCGGCTCGGCCATCACCGGGGTCCTGACGCCGGCGCAGATCCGCGAGCGCCAGGACTACGCGATCCAGCAGAACATCACCACGCTGCGCAACCGCGTGAACGAGCTCGGCGTGTCCGAGCCGATCGTGCAGCGCCAGGGGATCGACCGTATCAACGTGCAGCTGCCGGGCGTGCAGAACTCGGCCGAGGTGAAGGACATTCTCGGCCGCGTGGCGACCCTCGAGTTCCGTCTCGAGGACATGCAGAACAACGCCTTCGAGGCCCAGCAGCTCGGGCGGGCGCCGCTCGGCTCCAAGCTCTACACCCATACGCGCTTCGGTCGCCCGGTGCTGCTGAAGCGCGAAGTGATCGCCACCGGGGACCAGCTCACCAACGCCACCACCGGGCAATCGCAGGAAGGTCCGGCGGTGAACATCAAGCTCGACGCGCGCGCCGGCGAGAGCATGCTCAAGACCACACGAGCGAACCTCAACAAAAAGATGGCGGTGGTGCTGATCGAGAAGCGCCGCGAGGTGAGCGAGGTCAACGGCAGGAAGGTGAACCGCGAGGTGACCGATGAGGAGGTCATCAACGACGCCACCATCCGCGGCGTATTCGCCAACAACTTCCAGATCAGCGGACTGGCGGCCGGCGAGGCGCGCGAGCTGGCGCTGCTGCTGCGCTCCGGATCGCTCGCGATCCCGCTCTACCCGATCGAGGAGCGCGCCGTGGGACCCAGCCTCGGGCGCGACAACATCGACAAGGGCGTCAAGGCGCTGATCGTGGGCATGGCCGGGGTGTTCCTGTTCATGGCGCTCTACTACAAGACCTTCGGCGTGGTGGCGGATCTGGTGCTGCTCGCCAACGTCGTGCTGCTGGCGGCGCTGCTATCGATCCTGCACACGGTCCTGTCGCTCCCCGGGATCGCCGGCATCCTCCTCACCGTCGGCATGGCGGTGGACGCCAACGTGCTGATCTACGAGCGCATCCGCGAGGAGATCCGCAAGGGCGTGTCGCCGCAGGCGGCGATCCGTGCCGGCTTCGAGAAGGCCTTCTCCGCGATCGCGGATTCCAACATCACCACGCTGATCGCAGGCGTGGTGCTGTGGGTGTTCGGTACCGGGCCGATCCGCGGCTTCGCCATCGTGCTCACCCTCGGCATCGCCACCTCGATGTTCACTTCGCTCATGGGCAGCCGCGCGCTGCTCACCCTCATGTACGGCGGGCGGCGCAAGATCGCGCGCCTGTCAATCTGACCAGGCGCCTCTTAGGACCGAAAGCCTCAAGGACTACAAGTGGAATTCTTCAGCCATCAGACCAGCTATCCGTTCATGGCCACGCGCCGGGTGTGGTACACGCTGTCGGCGGTGCTCATGATCGTGTCGCTGGTGTCGTTCTTCACGCGCAGCGTCAATCTGACCATCGATTTCACCGGCGGCGTCAGCGCCGAAGTCAGGTTCCCGCACGCCGTCAACGTCGATGAGGTGCGCACCCGGCTGGCCGCCGCGGGCTTCCGCGAGCCGCAGGTACAGAACTTCGGCTCCTCGCGCGACATCGCCATCCGCATGCCCCCGGATCCGAAGCAGACGGCGACCGAGATTCGCGCCCGCCTGGAGGCGGCGCTCGCCGGCATCGACGCGGCCGCGCAGGTGGCGCAGCTGGATGTCGTCGGCCCGCAGGTGGGGAGCGAGCTGCGGGTGAGCGCCATGTGGGCGCTGTTCTTCACGCTGGTGCTGATTTTCCTGTATATCGCGTTCCGCTTTCACACCTGGCGGCTGTCGCTCGGCGCGATCCTCGCAGTTCTGCACGACCCGATCCTGGTGCTGGGCTTCTTCTCGATCACCCAGATGCCGTTCGACCTGGCAGTGGTGGCGGCGATTCTCGCCGTGATCGGTTACTCACTCAACGACACGGTGGTGGTGTTTGACCGGATCCGCGAGCGCTTCGAGACCAACCGCCGCTCGCCCCCCGACGTGGTGCTCGACCAGTCGATCAATCAGACGCTGTCGCGTACCATCATGACCAAGGTGGTCACCTCCATCGTGGTGGTGGCGCTGCTGTTCCTGGGCGGCCCGGTGCTCAAGGGCTTCTCCGCGGCGCTGTTGATCGGCATCATCGCCGGCACCTACTCCTCGATCTACATCTCCAGCGCCATCGCGCTCGACTTCGGGCTGACCGCCGAACACGTGTTCCCGACGGTGAAGAAGGCGGCGTTCGATCACCTGCCGTAGCGGAGTGCCGCCAGTGTGATCCCCGATCCGCACGCCTGGCTGGCGTTCATCACGCTGTCGCTGCTCGAGATCGTTCTCGGCATCGACAACATCATCTTCCTGTCCATCCTGGTGCAGCGGCTGCCGGCGCCGCTGCAGCACCGGGCACGCCTGGGCGGGCTGGCGCTGGCGATGGTGACGCGCATCGCGCTGCTGTTCTCGATCGTGTGGCTCACGCACCTGGTGCAACCGTGGCTGCGGGTCGCGGGTGTGAGCTTCTCGGGGCGGGATGTGGTGTTGCTGCTCGGCGGCCTGTTCCTGCTCGCCAAGAGCGTGCTCGAGATCCACCAGACGCTCGAGGGGGCGCCCGCGGATGCCGGCGGGGCGCGGCTGCGCGGCCAGCTGCTGGCGGTGATCGTGCAGATCGGGCTCATCGATATCGTGTTCTCGCTCGATTCGGTGTTCACGGCGGTGGGCCTGGTGCGGGAGCTGCCCATCATGGTGGCCGCGATCGTGGTCGCCATCGTGGTGATGATGTGGGTGTCGGCTCGGATCAGCGCGTTCATCGCGCGCTACCCGACCATCAAGATGCTGGCGCTGGCGTTCCTGCTGCTGATCGGCGTCGCCCTCATCGCCGAGGGCCTGCACTTCGAGATCCCGAAGGGCTACCTGTATTTCGCGATGCTGTTCGCGGTGGCGGTGGAGATGATCAATGTGCGCCTGCGGCGCCGGCTGGAAGATCGCGAGCGCTGAAGCCTCGAGCCGCGCGCCTCAGGTGGGACGGGCGGCGCTGGCGGCGGCGCTCCCCTCGCGCAGGCAGCTGTGCTGGTAGCCGTACAGTACGTAGACGAGCGCACCGATCACGGTCCACACCACCAGTCGCACCCAGGTCGCGGGCCCGAGCGATACCATCATCAGGCCGCACACCAGGGCCCCGGCAATGCAGGTGAACCATGGCCACGGTGCCCGGAACGGGCGCGGCAGCTCGGGGCGCGTCTGGCGCAGCACCAGCACGCCGATGCAGACCGTCACGAACGCCGCCAGGGTGCCGATCGACACCAGGTGGCCGAGCAGGCCGACCGGAAACAGGCCGCCGATCACGGCGGCCGACACCCCCGTCACCACCGTGCCGGTCGAGGGGGTGCGGAAGCGCGGATGCACGCGGCCGAAGAAGGTCGGCAGCAGCCCGTCACGTGCCATGGCGAAGAAAATGCGCGCCTGCGCGATGGTCATGACCAGCATCACCGAGGTCATACCGAAGATGGCGCCGAGTTTCACCCATCCCCCCAGCCAGTGCAGCCCCGGGTACTTGTCCAAAGCGAGGGCCACCGGTGCGGAGACATTCAACTCCTTGTAGCTCACCATGCCGGTGAGCACAGCGGAGACGATCACGTACAGGATGGTGCAGATGATCAGACTCGCGAGGATCCCGATGGGCATGTCGCGCTGCGGGTTCTTGGACTCCTGGGCCGCAGTGGAGATGGCATCGAAGCCGATGTAGGCGAAGAAGATGACGCCCGCGGCGCCCAGGATGCCGCTGGGACCGTACACGAACCACGTCCCGGTATTGGGCGGCACGAACGGGTGCCAGTTGTCGGTGTTGATGTAGCTCACGCCGAAGAGGATGAACAGCACGATCACCGTAACCTTGATGGTGACGATCACCGAGTTGAAGACGGCCGATTGCTTGATGCCGATGTAACAGATGGTGGCAATGGCCGCGACGATCAGGATGGCGGGCAGGTTAATGATGGCCCCGGTGAAGCGCAGGTGCAGTGCGTCCGCACCTTGATCGAGCGGTGCGTGCGAGAGCGCGTCAGGGATGTGCAAGTGCCATTGATCGAGCAGGCTCACCACGTAACCCGACCAGCCGACCGACACGGTCGCGACCGCAAACAGATATTCCAGGATCAGGTTCCAGCCGATGAACCAGGCGATACCCTCCCCGAGGGTGGCGTAGGAATAGGAGTAGGCGCTGCCCGACACCGGGATCATGGCGGCGAACTCCGCGTAGCACAGTCCGGCGAACGTGCAGCCGATTCCGGCAACGATGAACGACAGCGGCAGCGCGGGACCTGCATTGTTGGCGGCCGCGACGCCGGTGAGCACGAAAATTCCGGTGCCGATGACGCCGCCGATGCCAAGCAGCGTCAGCTGCGTGGCGGTGAGTGCGCGCCGCAGCTGGTTGCCGGTGGATTCCTGCTCGTGCAGCTCGGCGATGGACTTGGTCGCAAGAAGCTGGCTCGCCATGGGACCCCCGATTTTTCGCGA
>DATGVL010000063.1:0-49440 GCA_035300445.1 Steroidobacteraceae bacterium | reverse complement strand
GGTCACTGCAACGGCGCGCAGCAACCCAGCGGAGGATGCGGCAGCGGTGCGCTTGTCGTGACCGATGCTACGCCCCGCGGCTGAGCGAGCGCCCGTATCGATCCCCTCTAAACTCGACCACGCGCCGTCGGGGGAACGCATCATGTAATGCGTCCCCGCCTGCACGACCGTCGTACCGTTGTTCTCGGCCACGAAATCCGCCTGCGGCAACGCATCGGTGTACGGGTCCAGGCTGCTGGCAGGCTTGTCGAAGGGGTTGCTCGCAATGAGACGCGACAGCAATTCGATCACGGCCGGGTAGCTGGAAGGAAAATCGATCTTGGACTGCGTCGCCGGCGCCGGACGGGTGGCGTTAATGAGAGCGATGGCGACCGGGACCTGGGCTATGGCGCCAGTCGGTATCTCCCGCAGGCCCTGGATCTGCCGGCGGTCGCCCCCCAGGGCGGCGCCGTGCTCGGCGATAAACACCAAGATCACACGCCGTCCCGAGGTGCGCACCTGGTCCATGAATTTGGCGATGTCACTGCTCAGTCGTGCGAAGCGTGCGCCGTAGGAGGAGTCGGGGTGATCGGTCCCGAGCACGCGATTGCCGTCATGCAGGCTGATGGTGTTGTAGTAGAGCGCGACCCGCGGGGCGCGATTCGCCTGGCGTTTTGCCCACCAGTGGGATAGCACCGAGTAGTCGCTATACACTGGCGTGCCGTCGAACGCTTGCTGCGCCCGCGTCGCCCCGGTGTTGTCCTCGAGGGTCGCACCAAGCCCGCCGCGATCGCGCACGTCACCGAAGAAATTGCCAAAATGCCCATCATGATTCATCGCCCAGTGAGGCTCGAAGCCCGCATTCTGCAGGCCGTTCATGACGAAACACCCGCCGCCGGCGGGATCGTAGAGCCTGGCCTCCGCCGTCTGGCCACAAGCGCCCCGCAGCAGACGAATCGCGGCCGGGCCGCTGTAGCTGGCCGCGGAATTGAAATTCGAGAGCACCACATCGAAATGCCCGAAGAACGCATCCGGCGCGAGCTGCAAGGTCCGCAGATCGTCCCACGACAGCGAGCAGACGTGCAGAATGACAATGTCAAAAGGGGGCTCTTCCGCCGCCGGGCGCGGGAAGCGGATCTGGATCTTGTTCTGCTCCGCGTAGAACCGTGCCAGCCGCGCATCCAGCGCGGCCGGTTCGAGATTGACGCCATCGCCCAGCGTGCCGGCCGCTGCGCCGGCGGGCGGGCTGGGGGCGGCCAGCACCCAAAACTGCGCATGCGGCGCGACCATGACGCCCAAGATGCCCAGAAAAGCGAAGGTGCTCATCCGCAGCTTGCGGCGCGCCAGCGCATAAATCGCCAGCATGGCCGCCAGTTCGAGCAGTAACTTCCAGCTGATCAGCCGTCCGGCAAGCTCCAACAAGTACGACCCGGTGAACGCACGCAGAATCTGCGCCTGCGCCAGCGCCTGTGCGATCGGGGGCAGCCACGAGTCGTGATAGAGCAGCAGGATGCCGAGCGGCACGGCTATGAGATTCTTCGCGAAGCGTTGCCGCGCATTCCTCGGCGGCAGCGCGCTAAAAATCGCCAGGGCGAGATTCATCCATGGGTTGAAAGCCATGTAGCCGAGCGCGTAGAGCACGAGCTTGACGAGAAAATAGGCGCTCCACAAACCCATGTGTGTAGCCCGCTACTGAGCCCGCAGGAGCCGCGCGCGGGCGCGCAACCACGAGCTGACGTCGTTGTAGATGCTCTCGAGCAGGCGCACATAGCCGGTGGCTCCGAAGGAGAAGACTTCCGCCAGGCTCGCCAGCGGGTGATCGGCCGCTACGTTGCTATCCCAGTCGCTCCAGGCTTCCGGTGATCCGAATGTGCAGCGGACGTAAGCGCGCTGCTGCGCGATCGTGAGCTCCCCGAGCATCAATCCGAGGTGGCTGCCGAGCATGGTGGCGACTTCGACCGGAAACTCGTGAACCGCGTCGTCCGCGCTGAGGCTCACGTGCAAGCGATCGCCGCGCTGCAGCGGCGGCGGCGGATCGACACGCAAACCGAGTCCGCGCATCGCGAAGTCGTCAGTCTGGCAGGCGACCCGGGTGCCATCCGGCAGATGCAGGGTGGCCGGCATGCTCTTGGGCACGCGCGGCGAGCCGCGCACCTGGCGAGTCTCGGCCGCAACGCCCAGCACGGCGCCCAGCAGGATGAGGTTGAACAGGGTCCAGATCAGATTGAGGACCACCGTATCGGCTTCGAACGAATTCCAGTACAGCAGCCGCGGCAACGCCACCAACGCTCCGCCAACGTTGAGCACGACCAGTACCAGGTAGGGCATCGAGATGCGCCAGTCGAAGAATTCCTGCTCGACCAGGCCGCCCTTCGCGGTCACGTTGAACTTGCCCAGGCGCGGTGCGACGAGCGCCACCGTAGTGGGCAGCGCGATGTACCACGACAGCACCGCTTCGTAGGCTTCGTTCCAAAAGGAATGGCGGAAGCGTCCCTGGATATGCGAATTGGCAAGACTCGACTGCACCATGTGCGGCAGGGCGTACAGCGCGATGGTCGCCGCCGCCGCATTGATGATGTGAAACTGGAAATACAGATAGGCGAGCGGCGCGGTGAGGAATACCAGGCGCGGGATACCGGAGAAGAAATGCAGCATGGCATTGGTGTAACAGAGCCGCTGCAGCCAGGTCAGTCCGCGCCCTGTGAGCGGGTTGTCGAGGCGAAATATCTGCGCCATGCCGCGGGCCCAGCGAATGCGTTGCCCGATATGTCCCGAGAGGCTCTCGGTCGCCAGACCACCGGCCAGTACCTGGCGCAGGTACGCGGTGGTGTAGCCGCGCCGGTGTAGTTTGAGCGCCGTGTGCGCGTCTTCGGTGACGGTTTCCACGGCGATGCCGCCGATTTCCTGCAGCGGCTGGCGCTTGAGCACCGCACACGAGCCGCAGAAGAAGGTCGCGTTCCACAGATCGTTGCCGTCCTGAATCAAACCGTAGAACAGATTGCCCTCGTTGGGTACGCGGCGGAAAGTGCCCAGATTTCTCTCAAACGGATCCGGCGAGAAGAAGTGATGCGGCGTCTGCAGCATGGCGCAAGCGGGGTCGCGCAGGAACCAACCCATGGTCGTCGTCAGGAACGTGCGTACCGGGATATGGTCGCAGTCGAATATGGCGACGAACTCGCCGTGCGTGATCGTCAGGGCGTGATTGAGATTGCCCGCCTTGGCGTGTGCGTTGTTGCTGCGAATCACGTATTCGGCACCGCAACTCGCCGCGAATTCGCGAAACTGTGGGCGGCGGCCGTCATCGAGTATGTAGACCTTGAGTTTGTCTGCCGGCCAATCGAGGTTCAGCGCGGCGAACACCGTCGGCTTCACGACCTCCAGAGATTCGTTGTAGCTGGGCACGAAGATGTCGACCGTCGGCCACGACGCGCGATCCGCCGGCAGCGGTGCGGATTTGCGCCGCAGCGGGCGGGCGTTCTGTACATAGCCCAGCACCATGATGATCCAGGTGTAGCACTCGGCGGCCAGCAGGCCGGCGCCGAAAAACTCCTCAAACCCGGTGTTCAGATCCATCGTCTGCGTGAGGCGCCACCAGATATAGCGCGACGAGGCGATGATGGAGAACACGATCATGATGATTCCGGGACCATAGCCGGGCAGCTGCCGCACGAGCAGAGTCAGCAGCCACATCGATCCCATCAACATGCATTGCTGCCCCATGCTAAGGGGCGTCGATGCTGCGAGTGCGAACAGCGCCAGCGCCACGGCGCCGGCGGCCAGACGGGTGCCGCGGTTGGCTTTGGCATGGAGCAGATTCAATGCGGCGGAGTAGCTCTCGACGCGCGCGGCGATGCCGTACAGCAGCGGTGCGAGACGCGGCGCGACCGCGTGATGCACCAGCGCCGCGAGCGAAGTCACCCGGCGGCGACGCGCCCGGAGGTAGCTCTCGGGGCTCGACCAATCACCGCGCGGTGGATCGATGAGCGTCAGGTGCAGCGCCCAGGAACGGATGCTGCGGGCGTTGGACACGCCCAGTTCGCTGGCCAGCCTCAGCAGCAGCGGCTTGATGAAGCGGTGCATCCACCGCGGCCAGGGCTTGGCCAAATCCGCCGGCAGCACGAAGACGTGCCATGACCAGCGAGCAAATTCCTGTGCCCACCCCACCTCCAGGGGCCGGCCGGGCGGGGTGAGGAGTGGAATCCGCCGCAGTTGCAGGGTTTCGTTGGGATTGAGCATCGCAAGCCTATTCTGCTGACCGCTGCCCACCGCTAAACGTGCGCCGGCTAACAGTTTTTGGAATTAATTATGGTTAATGCCATGCACGGCTGCCCAAAGTGTTAAATGCCGCAGACCGTGGTTCGAGGCGATCTGCGAATTTGGATCCCGTGCAAAGAGCCGGGCTGAATTCAAATCGCTGGAGCGCCGGGGGCTGGGCGCTCTTGCTGGCGGGCCACGCGGCGACGGCGTCCGAGGCGGCGCGGCAGGTCGTCGGCGGCAGTCCAGTGCGTGAGATGCGCGTCACATTTGCCGAGCTGGGCGCCGGGTCCATTTCCCTGCAGGGCGTACAGTCGACTGCGGGCCTCGATCTCGGCATCCGCAAGGACGAGGTCGTTGTCAGCGCCGTGCTGCACCTGCGGCTCACGTATTCCCCTTCCCTGATCCCGGAGCTCTCGCACCTGCGACTGACTCTCAACGGGCAGACTCTGGCCGCCCTCGCGCTCACCAAGGCAGACGCCGGTCGCGAGGTGGAGAGGTCGATAAACCTCGACCCGCGCTATTTCAGCGACTACAACCACCTGCAACTCGATCTCATCAGCCACTACACGAGCGAGTGCGAAGACCCGCAGCACTCCTCGCTCTGGGCCCGGATCGGTCGCGACAGCGAGCTGACGTTGAGTTTGCGCCCGCTCGACTTGCGCGATGATCTCGCGCTCTTGCCGGCCCCCTTTTTCGATCAACACGACAGCCGTCGGCTGGTACTGCCGATCGTGTTGCCCGCGAACCCATCGCGGAACATAGTGCGTTCGGCCGGACTCGCGGCCTCCTGGTTCGGCATGCTCGCCGACTATCGCAGCGCGCGCTTTCCGGTGAGCTTCGATTCCCTGCCCATGCAGCACACGCTGGTGTTTGCCACCAACAGCGCACGGCCGGCGCAGCTCGCCCTGCCTGCGGTGCAGGTGCCGACGGTGAGCGTCCTCGATCACCCGGCGAATCCTTCCCTCAAGGTGCTCGTCTTCCAGGGCAAGGATGAGCAGCAGCTGCGCCAGGCGGTCGAGGGCCTGGTGCTCGGAAACGCGGTGCTCACCGGCAGCAGCGCCACGGTGGCAGCGGTCAGCTACCAGCGCCGCGCCGCCTACGACGCACCGCGCTGGGTGCGCACCGATCGCCCGGTCAAGATTGGCGAACTTCTCGACGACCCCGCGCAGCTGCAGGGGCGCGGCGTCGCCCCGCAGCCGATAACGGTGAACCTGCGTCTGCCACCCGACCTGTTTACCTGGAACAGGTCCGGTGTGCCGGTGGAGCTGAAGTATCGCTACACGGCACCGGCGGCGCGGGACAACTCCGTCCTGACGGTGTCGATCAACAACCAGCTGTTGCGCTCGTATCGACTGCCGCCGGAATCCGAGGCCCAGGGCGTCGGTCGGCTCCTGGTGCCGCTGTTGCAGAATGACGGTTCGCGGGAGAGCCAGGGCCTGTTGATACCGGCATTCCAGCTCGCCAGCAACAATCAGATGCAATTCCAGTTCTCGATGGACTTCCACCGCGAGGCGATGTGCAAAGAGGTATTCGTCGACAATACGCGCGAAGCGATCGATCCGGATTCCACCGTCGATGTCTCCAGTTTTCCGCACTACACCGCAATGCCGAATCTGGCGCTGTTCGCCAACGCGGGCTTTCCGTTTTCCCGCTATGCCGACCTCGCTGAGACGGCGGTTGTCCTGCCCGATGCCGCGGACCGAGCGGCGCTCGGGGAGTTGTTCTTCCTCCTGGGCCGTCTGGGCAGACAAACCGGGGCGGCAGCCCTGCAATACCGATTGCTCGACACCACCGAGGCGCTCGCGGCGAAAGACAGCGACCTGCTCGTCCTGACCGGCTCGAAGTCGAACGAGCTGCTGGAACACTGGGCCAAAAATCTCGCCCTGGTGTTCCGCAAGGCGGGACGCGACTTTCGGGAGCTCGAGCGGGCGCCCAATGCGATGAGCGGCACGCAGCCCCGCAGGAGCGATGATGGTGCGGCGCCCCGCGTCGTGATCCGCGCCGACGGGTCGCTGGCGGCTTTGCTGAGTTTCGAATCGCCCGTGAGCCGCGGCCGCACCGTGGTCGCTCTGGTCGGCAGCGACGCCGCGGCCGCGGAGTCGCTGGTGGCCTCCCTGGAGGATGAGAGCAAGGTGCCGCAGATTCGCGGCGAGCTCGCCCTGGTTCGCAACGATGCCATTCAAAGCTATCAGGGCGGCGATCTCTACTACGTCGGCTCGCTCTCCTGGTGGCAGTGGCTGTGGTTTCATTTCTCGCGGCACGCGTTGCTGCTGACGATCATTTCCCTGGCCGCGGCGGTCGCCACGGGACTGTTCTTCTACGGCTGGCTGCAGCGCCTCGCCGCCAAGCGTCTGGGCGGCCGCACAGGCACGTGACGCATGAAGACGCTCGCCCGCGGTGGCGCGCTGTGCGCCGCCTTGCTGTTTGTCGCCACGGCACAGGCCGGGGACGGGTCATGCGAGCGCTGGCGGCCGTGGCAGGAGTTCAAGCGGCTCTACCTGAGCGAGGACGGCCGGGTCATCGACGCCAGCACGCCGCAGGCCATCACGGTCTCCGAGGGACAGGCGTACGCGATGCTGTTCGCGCTCATCGACGATGATCCGGCAGCCTTCGCCAAGATACTGCGCTGGACGCAGGACAATATGGCCGGCGGGAG
Source organism: Steroidobacteraceae bacterium (assembly GCA_035300445.1). GTDB lineage: Bacteria > Pseudomonadota > Gammaproteobacteria > Steroidobacterales > Steroidobacteraceae > 13-2-20CM-66-19. Next base: position 42,548 of record DATGVL010000063.1, on the reverse strand, counting down.
TCTCGAGCGTTCACTGCCCGCGTGGAAATGGGGACGCGCCGATGACGGCAAGTGGAGCGTACTCGATCGCAATTCGGCCGCGGATGCGGATCTTTGGATGACCTACGCGCTCGCCCAGGGGGCGCGGCTGTGGCACAACGCCGGCTACGCGCAGCTCGCGCACGCGATGTCGGAACGCATTCTGCGCGAAGAGGTGGCCCTGATCCCGGGGCTGGGCGCGACGCTGCTGCCGGGCGCGAAGGGGTTCGTGGCGCAACAAACGTGGCGCCTCAATGCCAGCTACGTGCCCATCGAGGTGCTGCGCGCGCTCGAGCGCTCCAGCGATGAGCGGCAATGGGCCGCCGTGCTCGAGTCCTCGCAGCGGGTCATCGCAGCTTCGGCGCCGCGGGGGTTCGCGGCTGACTGGGTCTTGTATCGTGAGTCTGACGGCTTCTCGGCCGATGCCACCACCTCTGGCGTGGGAAGCTATGACGCGATCCGCGTCTATCTCTGGGCGGGCATGCTTGCGGAGGGGGATCCGCAGGCCACCAGCCTGGCGCATCGGCTCGAACCGATGGCCGCCGCCGCGGCTCAGCGCCGGCCTGCCGAGTCAGTCGACACGAGCACCCTCGAGGCACGCGGCGAGGCTCCGCCGGGTTTCCTGGCCGCGCTCCTGCCCCTGCTGGTGCATTTTAAATTCACGGACGCGGTTCAAGCGTACCGCCAGCGCATCGCAGCCGAGTCGCTCAAGGACAACCGGCACTACTACAGCGACGTGCTGACCCTGTTCGGACTGGGCTGGCTCGAGGGCCGCTTCCACTTCGATCGCCACGGTGATTTGCACGTCCCATGGACCGGCCCGTGCCGCGCCACCTGATCGCTGCTGTGGCGCTGTGCGCATGCGCAGCGGCAGCGGCCGAGGATCCGGTAGCGCCGCCGGCCGAGCAAGAACTCATTCACAACGCGCGCTTCTGGGAGGCGCGCGGCCGGGGTGATCTGGCGCGGCTGGCGCTGAAGAAACTGGTGGCGGCGCGCCCCGACTCGCCCGAGGCGCTGCTGGAGTTGGGCGAATTGGATCTCCGTCTCGCTGAGTTTGCGGACGCCGCCCAAGTCGCGAGCGAGCTCGCGCGGCGCTTCAAAGGCTCAGCGTCAGCCAGGGAGTTTGCGACCGGATACCGCATCGCAACCCGGGATCGCCTGCAATTTGCATCCATTCGGCGGCTCATCGAAATCGGTCATACCTCCGAGGCACGTGCGGAGCTCACGCGGTTGTTTCCGCAGGGTCCACCCGGCGCGTCGCTCGGCATCGACTACTACCTGCTGCTGGCGAGCGCCCCCGGCGGGCTCACGGCGGCGTACGCGGGCATCCGCCGTCTGGCGCACAGTCATCCGGATGATCCGCGCTACCAGCTGGCATTGGCGCAGCTCATGCTGCGGCAGCGCCGCACCGCGCTCGCCGGGCTGACGCTGCTGCAGCAGCTGGTGCTGCGCGACGATGTGCGCACAGAAGATGCCGATCGACTGCTGGCGTCGGGCCTGCTACGGTTGGGCGCCGAACGGGCGCCGCCACGCGTCATCAACGCGTACCTCGCGCGTCACCCCGAAGACGCCGAGGTCAGGGTGCTGCGCGAGGAGCAGGAACGCGCGCGCGAGGAGCGCGGCTTACTCTCCCCGGCAACATCCTCCGGGCTGCTGCCCGGATTGCAGCAACGTCTGGCGAAAGACTTGGCGTCAGGACCCGAAGGCGCGCAGGCGCGTTCGCAGGCCCGCCTGTGGCTGGATCGCAGCCGCGGCTCCCGCAACGACCACCACGATATGCGCGCCGCCGCCGAACTGCGCGCCGCGCTGGCGTTTTATCGCCGGGACTACGAGTCTGAGATCGGTGTTGCAGAGAATCTCGAATCGCAGGGGTTCGGCGCAGAGGCGGGAGAGCTCCTCGCGAGCGCCGCGCGTCTGGCGCCACAGTCCACCTGGTTGTTCGAGACCCGGGTACGGTGGTTGATCGCGCACGGCGAGAGTGCCCCGGCCATCGAGCTGTTACGCGCCCGGGTGCCCGGGCGCAAGTGGACCGCGCAGGCGCGCGACAAACTTCTGGCCTCGGCCCTCGAGCAACGCGCCTCTGAGGAGGCAAAGGCGGGGCGCGTCGACTCGGCGATCTCCGCACTCGAGGCCGCGATGCACCTTGCGCCGCGCGATGCCTGGATGCGGTATCGATTGGCCGAGTACTACCGGGGCAGAGGCGAATCGGAGCACGGCCGCAGCCTCATGGAGCAGGGCGTAGGCAGCGCCCCCGACGTGCCCGAGATGAGGTACGCCCAGGCCCTGTATCTGTCGCACCTGGAGGACTATGCGGCCGCTTGCGCGGCAATCGAGGGCATCGAGGCGGCCCGGCGCACGGAAGCCATGAACGCCCTTCACGACCGAATGCAGGTGGCCCTGGCACGCGCCAGCGTCCGGCGCCTGAAAGCCGCGGGCGACCTGGCCGGTGCCCGTGCAGCCCTGCTCGCGGTCGAACCGCTCGCCACCCACGGTATCGATCTAGCCGAGCAGCTCGCCTATTCATGGATCGATCTTGGATCGGCCGAGCACGGCATCGGCCTCATCCAACCCTACCTTGGCGGAGCGGGTGCCAAGGACCCCGCGGTGCTGCTGCGCTGGGCACGGGTGCTGAACAGCGCAGACGACGACGCGCGCTTGAGCGCCGCTCTGGCGCAGCTGCGCAGCTTGCCCCAACTGAGCGCGGCTGACCGAATCGAGGTCCGGCACCTGCAGCGCGCACTCGAGCTCCGCACAATCGGCGATTTGGAGCGCCAGGGGAAATTGGCCGAGGCTGCGCGGCGTCTTGATGCGCTGCTCGCCGATGAGCCACAGGATCGGCAGCTGCGGGTCAAGCGCGCCGACCTCTACCTTCTGGCCGGCCGACCCCGCACGGCGCGCGATCGTTACGCAGTGCTCGTCGCCGAGGATCCTGACGATCTGGACACCCGGCTCGCTTACGTGCGCGCACTCACCGAGTCGGGCGATATCCCGATCGCGCGCGCGCAATTGCAGGCGGTCGAAGAGCGCATGCTCGCCGGCGACGAGGAGCTTCACGTCAGTCTCGCCCGCCGGCAGCTTGCGCTCGGCGCTGCCGCCAAGGCGCTCCGCACTCTGCAGCCGCTGCTCGCGGCAGCGTCGCCGCGCCCGGATGTGCTGATGCTGGCCGGGCGCGCCGAGCTGGCGCATCGGCATTTTGCACAAGCGCGCGGCTATTTCGAGCAGGCGGCCCAATTCGCCCCCGGCCCCGAGGCCCTCGCGGCCCGCCGCGCGAGCCAGGAAATCGCCGATCGGTTGGAGTCGAGCGTGACCGCGGGTTTGATGGTGCGCCACCAGCCCGGCTCACCCGGCATGTCACAAATCGACGTGCTCACCATCCCGAGTTCGTGGGTGCTCGCCAAGAATTATGAATCTCGTTACACCGCACGCGCCGACGCCGTTGTTCTCGACGCTGGCCGAGCCAGCGGGGATGGGCAATCACCCCTGCTGATCGGCACGATCCAAGCCGCCGGGCCGGGGGCGGCGCTGCGATTTACGAACGGCCGGCAGGCCGGGTTGAGTCCGGCCGTGGGTTATCAGACCGACTCGGTCGTCGCGGACATCGGCTCGACGCCCCTGGGATTCCTGTTGCCCAACATTGTCGGCGGGATCGAGTGGACCCCGAAATGGCACTCCGCAGACCTCACCTTCGGATTGGCGCGCCGCGCGCTCACGAGCAGCGAGCTCTCCTATGCGGGTCTCAGGGATCCGATTACCGGGACCACCTGGGGGGGAATCGTGCAAACCGGGCCGTACGCCGGTTTCGGTTTCTATCGGGAGAATTATGATGTTTCCGGGTCCGTGCGCCTTGCCGACATCAGCGGCACACGGGTGCGCGACAATCAGTTTGTCGGCGTGCGCTTGAGCAGCAGCTGGATGCTATTCGCCCGTCCGGAATTGCGTACCGATGCCGGCGTGACAGTGAACTACTGGAACTATCAGCGCAACCTCTCCAACTACACCTTCGGCAGCGGAGGCTACTACAGCCCGCAATCGTACGTGAGCGTGGCGATGCCGATCGAGCTTGCCGGCCATCGCGCGGGCTGGACCTACAAGGCACGCGTAGCCGTCTCGTACAGCGTGAGCCAGGTGAGCAGCATTGCGTTCTATCCGGGCGATGCCGCATTGCAGGCTGCGGCGGCGAGCGTGCCGTTGCCAAGCGGATACAGCTCAGCTTATTTCCCGGGCTACCACAGCACCGGCTTTGCGTTCTCGGCCTATGCCGCCGCCGAGCGCCAGGTGACCGGAGCTTTGGTCGTCGGTGTCATGTTGGATATCGATCGGACCGACTTCTATCATCCGACTACGGTCGAGATCTATCTGCGGCACGCCTTCGGATCGTCGGCCACGCGTGCTCTCTCTCCGCCCCGGCCCGTCCGTCCCTACAGTCCCTAGTGGATGTCGTTGGTCCGCGCGTGCGCCTGCCCCGCCTTCTCTCCAGGCTTCATGAACTTGACCAGCACGCGCTGGCCTATGAGGAAGGGCGCGCCATCGGCCGAAACCACGACCTCCACCACCCGCTCGTCACTGGCCTCGTTGGCGGCATCGGATTTCAGCTTGCGCGCGCCGAACGTGGCAGCAATGCGAATGACGTGTCCGACGGCGAGCCTGGAAGGGTCGGCCTCCGGAACGATCTCGGCCTCCTGGCCGATGCGTACGTCGGGTATGGCGGTCTCGACGATTTCGGCACGGATGATGTGCGGTGCCGCTGGCGCAAGATCAAACATCACGGAAACGTTGAGCGTTGAAGCGCCCGCGCCCGGATTGGCATAGCGGCGGATGATCTTGCCGTCCATCGGCGCGCGGATAATGGTCAAGTCCCGGTTGTATACGGCCTGCGCCAGTTGCGCCTGCGCCGTCTGCACGGCAGAGCGCTGGACACTGAGCTGCGCCTCAGCGGTGGCGAGAGAATCAGCGGCTTGGTCGAGCTGCTGCTGGGTGACGAGGCCAGATGGAGTCAGTTTCCTCAGGCGCTCGTACTCCCGTCGCGCCGTCTGAACGCTGATCTGCGTCAGCGACAGCGTGCTCCGAGCCTGCGCCACTGCGGCCTCGGCGCTGTTGACGGCGAGAGTCGCATCATCGTCCTCCTGACGCGCCAGGATCTGCCCTTTCCTGACGGTATCGCCTTCCTGTACCAGAACTTCCTTGATCACACCAGCGCGCCGGGCCGCGACTTCGACCACACCACCTTCGATATCGACCTTGCCGTTGGCGATCGTGGCATAGGGCGATGCCGGCGGCGGAACGGCGCCCGTCTTGCCTGCCGTGCCGTCCGCCCAACCGGCATGGCACGCGCTCAGCGACAGCCCGGCCACTGCGGACAACATCAGGACCACAGGCCTGTGCGGCACGAGTGTGCGGGTCACGTGTACGGTCCGGGCAAAGGCGTGGGCCCTACGATAGCGGAGGCTGCGAGACCATCTGGTCGCTGAGGATCTTCCCGTCTTCCAGGTGAATGATGCGGTCGGCGTGGGCTTCCAGGCGCGGATCGTGCGTCACGACGACGATCGCCGCGCCGCGCTCCCGGGCCGCGTGATGGAGCAATTCGATTACGACCTTGCCGTTTGCGGAATCCAGTGCCGAGGTTGGCTCGTCGGCAAAAATCAGCGCCGGCGACTTGGCAAGGGCACGCGCGATCGCGACGCGCTGCTTTTCGCCGCCGGAGAGCTCAGCGGGCAGTTGCCGCAGACGTTGGCCGAGTCCAACGGCTTCCAGCGCGGCCGTGGCGCGCGTCCATGATTCGCGCTTTCCCATCCCGCAGTACTTGAGTACCTGCACAACCTGCTCAGTTGCGTCGAGTGCGGGGAACAGGTTGAAGCCCTGGAAAATGAATCCGCAGTGATCGAGACGGAATTTGTCGATCCGGCCGTTGCTCTTCTTCCACAGACTCTCGCCGAGGGCCACCACCTCGCCCTCATCGGGCCGCATCAGGCCCGACAGGGCGGCGATCAGTGTCGACTTTCCCGAGCCCGACGGCCCCATCACCATGGTCACCTGGCCGTGATACGCGTTGAAGTCGACATTTTTCAGCACAACCTGGCGGATTTTACCGATCCGGTAGGCCTTGCTCAGGCCCCTGGCATCCAGGGCGAGCGGACTCACCGGAGCAAGTCCGCGGGTTGACTTTTTCTCAGGACGCCCAACGACAGGGCCCCCGACATTATGGCGATGATCAGCAGCGCGACGGCCACCGGCACATCGATGAACAGCGGGAAGTCCAGGGGCACGCCCGAAGCCTTGGATAGGATCCAAACCAGGCTGGTCAGCAGCGCAGTGAGCAAAAGCCCCGCAACGCCGACCCACAGGCTCAGCTCCATGACGATCAGACGCAGACTCCACATCGAGACACCGAGCGCGCGCAGACTGGCGAACTCCTTGATGTTGGCGAGAATCGCGCCCTGCAAGGTCTGCCAGGTGATGACCACGCCGATGAAAGCGCCCACGACGACGGCGAAGCCGATCATGATGGCAATGCCGCCTTCCTTGAGCATCGACTTCTGGCTCGCCTTCGACAGCTCCTCGCGCGACCAGGCCTTGTACTGTCCCTTCGACAGCGCATTCAGTTCAGCGGCGACTTGCAATGCACGCGCCGGGTGTTTGATCTTGACCATCAGCGGCCCGACGCGCGGACCGTCGTTGTCGAGGTGCAGTAGCTTGGCCGTCTGCGGCGAGACGAAGACCGTGGCATTGAACATCGATGGGTAGCCGCTCGTCGTGTCACGCACCCAGACGGCAGAGCCGTTGATCTTTGCGCTGTCGCCCACCCGGACGCCCAGCTTGCCAAGGCTGGTGCGGTCCACGATCACTGCATAGGGCTCCTGCAAGGCCTGGATCAGGTCATCGGTGAAATCGTTGGGCAGCGTCACGGCGCCCCTGATCGGGTTGACGAATACAACCCGCACGCCTTCGCTCTTGGCAGGCCGGCCGTCTTTCGGGAAGTTGGTCCAGAAGGCAAAATTGAAATTCAACGCCTGCACCTCGAGTACCTCGGAATGCCCGTAGATTTGTGGGACGATGCGGCGCGGCTGACCGGAATTGTTGGCAAACAGAGTGTTGGCGTCGGGCGGCAGCACCATGACCTCGGCCGGCGAGCGGTCGATGGTCGCGGTGAAACTCTTGCTCATGCCCATAAACATGCCGGTCATCGCCAGCACTAGCAGCCCCGCCACGGACAAGGCGATCACTGCCGCCAGATAACGCCGCCACTCATAGATGAGTGTTGACAGCGCTAACGACACACTGCTACGTCCCGAGGAGTTTTGATGTTATCGCGTGTCACCGCCACCCCCTCTTGCGAGGCTGCCTGAGCCCAAAAGTTCCCGTGGGAGTCCTGCATGCACGTACGGCGGCTATTTTGGGTCAAGTGTTACCAGCGACGCCGCAAGTTTTCCCGGCAGCATGACAGCGAGGCCTTGAGACTGAAGTCGACGGTGTAGTGTCCATATCTCCGAACCCACCGGGGTGCTTGGCAAAGGCCTGCTCCACGGCGCGTCGCCGCTCCAGTCGCGCTACGCGCTGAAGGCCCGCGGCAAGTAGACAGCGGCTGTGGCCGTCACGACCAAGAGGCCTCACGTAGCGTGGCTTTCCGTACAGAATCCTTACCCAGCTGACATCTCATAAGCTGTTGATTTCATGGCGCTCCCTACGGGACTTGAACCCTACGACTTGATTCCAGTCTTTCTTGATTTATCATGATGCATCAAGATACCTCATGACGAGGCGTGCTCCATGAGCGCGTTGCGCAAGTTCTCTTCGCAAGCTGAGCCTGAGATTCTGGAGGAGCTGCAGCAAATTGCGGCTCGCGAAGGGCGACAGTTTCAGGCCGTGCTCGGGGACGCGATGCGGGAGTATTTGGCTCGCAAGCGCCATCAGGCTCCGCGACGAAACGTACTCGAAGCTTTTCAGAGCAGCCTCGAGGAGCGAGATGAGCTGTACCGATCGCTGGCTAAATGACGCACTACGTCACGACGGCAGACGCTCTTTTCTTCCACAAAGTACTGATCGAGCGCTACGGCGGCGCTACTGGCATTCGCGACGCCGGAGCGCTCGAATCAGCGCTTCATCGTCCGCAGACCGGTTACTACGACACGATCGTCCACGAAGCCGCGGCACTTCTGGAAAGTCTCGTTCAAAACCATCCATCCGTCGACGGCAACAAACGCGTGGCCTTCGCTGTGGTCGATGTCTTCCTGCGAATCAACGGTCACGCGCTCAAGGCGGACTCAAAAGCGATCTACGACTCCCTGCACGAGTTCCTCAACAATGGGACCTTCGACATGGAGCACTTGGCGCCCTGGTTGCAGGCAATCATTGTCTAAGGGCCTGTGTGCATGCGGTCCCTCGATCGACGTTCGCCTGTCGCAGGATCGACACGACACGACCGTGCAATGTCTCGTCCAGGCGACACGGCGCGTCTCCTTACTCTCCTCATAAACCTTCACACAAGATTCATAGACCCGCGTGAACTTGCGACGCCTGCGCGCCTCAAACCCTAGCCACACGGCAAGGAGGTGACGCCGATGATCCGCAGGATGCAGAAGGTCTTGACGAGCCGCCACGCTTGCATATTGTCCGCCGCCGCGCTGGCGGCGCTTTTGAGCGCATGTTCACCGACCTCGCCGATCTCAGCCGCAAAGACCGCAGCCGGTAAACCCGCACCCGCTAAAGCTGCGACCGCCGCCGATCCGACCCCCGATCTCCCGGAAATCGTCATCACGGCATCCCGCACCTACGGCGCGTCAGCCCCGCGCGAACCGAAGTCTGTCCGGGTGCGCAGCCGCTCGAAGGACAAGTCCTCCTGAGAGAGCGAAGGGTTCGCCCGCAGGTAAGCCGCTGAGTCGGTCAACGGGCCTTCAGGCCCGGGATCTTCCGTCGCGTGTCGTCCCGGCGAGCTCGCCGGCACTCCTGCGAGCGGCGCCGCGCCTCGCTGCGCTGACGCGTACTTCTCAGCGATCGGCGCAGTGCCGGCAACGGTCCCCTAAGGACAGGCGAGGGAGCGGCTGAAAGCAAGTAAGCTCTTGATTTTACTGGCGCTCCCTACGGGATTCGAACCCGTGTTACAGCCTTGAGAGGGCTATGTCCTGGGCCTCTAGACGAAGGGAGCGGGACCGGGCCTCGGGCAAGAGCGCGGTATTATAGAGAGCCGTCCTGATTGCTCAAGCCGAAAGCCAAGGAACTTGAACCCCCCCGACGCGTCCGTCGCGACGCCCACCGCTACTGCCCGGATCATCCCGCGCTCCGAGCACGCGATTTCCCGCTCCCACATCTCGCCTAACGCGCTGCGCGTGCTGTACCGCCTGCGCGAGGGCGGTTTCATGGCGTTTCTTGTGGGCGGGTGCGTGCGTGACCTGTTGCTCGGGCTCGAGCCGAAGGACTTCGACGTCGTGACCGATGCGTTGCCCGAGGAAGTGAAGCGGCTGTTCCGCAACTGCCGCCTGGTGGGCCGCAGATTCCGTCTCGCGCACGTGTTCTTCGGCCGCGACATCATCGAGGTGGCTACCTTTCGTGCCACCAGTGCGCCCTCGCAGGGCGATGAGCCGCTGCCGGAAGCGGATCCGGAGGATGGCGAGGTGCCCGAACTCGATGCGCCGCAGCTGGAGGTCGAGCCCGCCGCGCCCGCGGCGCGCTCGCCGTCGCAGAGCGCCGCGCGCGGCGGTAGCGGGTACGACCCCGCGGCCGCCGAGCTGGCGTTCGATGCCAGCGGGCGCATCCTGCGCGACAACATCTACGGCACCATCGACGAGGATGTCTGGCGGCGCGACTTCACCGCCAACGCGCTCTATTACAACATCGCCGACTTCTCGGTCTGGGACTACGTCGGCGGCGCACAGGACGTCGCCGCCCGCACGCTGAAGCTGATCGGTGATCCGGAGACGCGCTTTCGCGAGGACCCGGTGCGTATGCTGCGCGCCGCGCGCTTCGAGGCGAAACTCGGCTTTCAGCTCGACCCCGCGACCGCGAGACCCATCGGACCGCTGCGCGATCTGCTCGCCGGGGTGCCGCCGGCGCGGCTGTTCGATGAGACCCTGAAGCTGTTCCTGCGAGGGCACGGTGCGCGCAGCTTCGAGGTCCTGCGGCGCCGCGGCCTGCTGGCGGCACTGCTGCCGACGGTGGACGCTTACTTCAACAGCCACCCCGAAAGCCTGGTGGAGAAGCTGCTGCTGCAGGGCCTGAAGAACACCGATGCGCGGGTACTGGCCGACAAGCCGGTGACGCCGACCTTCCTGTTCGCGCTCCTTTTATACGGGCCGATTGCCGGCATCATCGAGTCAACTCCACCCGAGCGCTGGCATGACCCGGCCACCATCCTCGAGGCCTGCGATCGGGCAACCCGCGAGGCGCAGCCGCGCCTCGCCATCCCGAAGCGTTTCTCGCTGGGCGTGCGCGAGATGTTCGCGCTGCAGCCGCGGCTGGAACACGTGCGCGGCCGGCGCGCGTTGCGCACGCTGGAGCACCCGCGCTTTCGCGCCGGCTACGACCTGCTGCTGTTGCGCGCCGAGTACGGGCTCGCGTCGCGCGACATGGCGCAGTGGTGGACGCGCCTGCAGGAGGTCTCGGCCGAGGAGCGCGGCCGGATGGCCGATGCACTCGTGGACGAGGGCGGAGCGCCCCGGGCGGCGAGCCGCCGGGGCCGCCGGCGCCGCCGCCGGCCCAAGGCCTCCGCCCCGGCGTGACGGAATTCCAGTCATGGAGATCTGGCGCCCCGCCTACATCGGTGTGGGCAGCAATCTGGCGGATCCGCACGCGCAGGTGCTCAACGCTTGCGCGAGGCTGGCGCAGCTGCCGCGCACCCGCGTGGTGTTGAGCTCGCGCCTGTACCGCTCGCGCCCCCTTGGCCCGATCGCGCAGCCGGACTTCGTCAACGCGGTCGTGGGCGTGCTCACGCAGCTCGAGTCCCCGGCGCTGTTCACCGAACTGTGCGCGCTCGAGGCGGCCCTCGGCCGGCCGGTGCAGCGCGAGCGTTGGGGACCGCGAATCATCGATCTGGATCTGCTGTCGTACGCCCGTGAGCAACGCTCGCAGGCGGCACTCACACTGCCGCATCCCGGGATAGTGGAGCGCAACTTCGTTCTGTATCCTCTGGCGGACATTGCCCCGGATCTCGACCTGCCCGGGCTGGGCCGCGTGGCCGAGCTCGCGGCTCGAGTCACGCCCGAAGGCCTGGCTCCGTTGTAGGCGCATGACAGAAGCAGCCCATCAGTTCATCGTGGTCGAGGGCCCGATCGGCGTCGGCAAGACGAGTCTTGCCCGCCGCCTGTGCGTCAGCCTGTCGGCGCAGGGCGTGCTGGAGCAGGCGGCGCAGAACCCGTTCCTCGAGCGCTTCTACCGCAACCCGCGCGCCGGCGCCCTGCCGACGCAGCTGCACTTCCTGTTGCAGCGCGCGCAGCAGCTCGCCGCCCTCAAGCAGGCCGATCTGTTTGCGCCGGTGCGGGTTGCGGACTACCTGCTGGAGAAGGATCGGCTGTTCGCTCGCGTCACACTGGATGATGCCGAGTACGCCCTGTACGAGCAGCTGTATGCGAGGCTCGACATCCAGGCTCCCAAGCCCGATCTGGTCGTATACCTGCAGGCCCCGGTCGACGTGCTGCTCGAGCGCATCGCCAGGCGCGGCGTGGATTTCGAGCAGTACATCGAGCGCCAATATCTGGAGCGCCTGAACGAGGCTTACGCGCGCTTCTTCCATGAATTCCAGGCCGCGCCGCTGCTGATCGTCAACGCCGCTTCCATCGACCCGATCGCCAACCAACGCGACTACGACGAGCTGCTGGGGACCATCAGACGCATGAGCCGCGGGCGGCTGTATTACAACCCGTTGCGCAGCCGCGCGATCTAGCTACACTCGCACCGCATGTACACGCACCTGCAACGGGATGCGAGCCGCCCGCCGGTTACGCTCGCAACGCTCGCGCGCATGAAGGCCGAGGGCGAGAAGATCGCGAGCCTAACCTGTTATGACGCGAGCTTTGCGGTGCTGCTCGACGCCGCCGACGTGGATGTAGTGCTGGTCGGGGATTCCCTGGGAATGGTGATCCAGGGGCACAACACCACCGTGCCGGTCACCATGGATCACATGGTGTATCACAGTGCCGCGGTGGCGCGCGGGTTGCATCGGCCGTTCCTGATGACCGACCTGCCGTTCATGAGCTACCCGTCGCAGACGCAGGCGCTCGAGCACTCCGTGCGCCTCATGCAGCAAGGCGGCGCCCAGATGGTGAAGCTCGAGAGCGGTGGCAAGCAGACCGAAATCGTGGAATTCCTCGCCAGCCACGACATCGCCGTGTGTGCCCACCTGGGGTTGAAGCCGCAGTCAGTGCACAAGACCGGTGGCTTTCGCGTGCAGGGGCGCGAGCGCGAAACCGCGGCGCGCCTGCTGGAGGAGGCGAGGCGCCTGGAAGCGGCAGGCGCGGACATCGTGCTGCTGGAGTGCATTCCGGCGACACTCGGCAAGGCCATCACCGCGGAGCTGCACGTGCCGGTCATCGGCATCGGCGCCGGCCCCGACACCGACGGTCAGATCCTCGTCACCTACGACATGCTGGACATCACCACCGGGCGCAAGCCGCGCTTCGTGCGCAATTTCATGGAGGGGGCGGGCAACAATCTCGAGGCGCTGCAACACTACGTACGCGCCGTGAAGCAGGGCGAATACCCCGCGCCTGAACACTGCTTCTAGAGAGCAATGGAGGCCGTCACCACGATTGCCGCCGTGCGCGAGCGCGTGCGCGGCTGGCGCCGCGAGGGCCGGCGGGTGGCCTTCGTACCCACCATGGGGAATCTGCATCCCGGGCATGTGAGCCTCATCGAGGCGGCGCGCCGCCACGGCGAGCGCTTCGTGGCCAGTATTTTCGTGAACCCCATGCAGTTCGGCCCGAACGAGGATTTCGCGCACTACCCGCGCACGCCGCAGCAAGACGCACGCATGCTGGCCGCCGCCGGGTGCAATCTGATGTTCATGCCGGAGGTGAACGAGGTCTATCCGCACGGGGCCGAGCGCGCTACGCGCGTCGAGGTGCCCGCCTTGTCGCGCATCCTGGACGGCGAGTTCCGCCCGGGGCATTTCGAGGGCGTCAGCACCGTGGTCGCCAAGCTGTTCCACATCGTCGAGCCGGACGTCGCGGTGTTCGGCGAGAAGGATTTTCAGCAGCTGACCATCATCCGGCGCATGGTGGCGGACCTGTGCATGCCGGTGGAGATCCTCGCCGCACCTACGGTGCGCGATGCCGACGGCCTCGCCATGAGCTCGCGCAACCAGTACCTGACACCCGAGGAGCGCGCCCGGGCGCCGCAGATCTACGCCGCGCTGCAGGCGGCCGCGAACCGCGTGCGCTCCGGGGACGCGGACTTCGCGAGCATCGAGCGCTCGGGCCTGCAGGCGCTGGAGAGCGCCGGTTTTCGCCCGGACTACTTCGCCGTGCGCCAGGCCGCGGACCTGGGCACACCGGCCCGCGGGGCACGTGAGCTGGTCGTGCTCACCGCGGTGCGTATGGGAAGGGCCCGCCTCATCGACAACGTGCAGGTCAGCCGTTCCTGATCGGCGCTTTCAGGCCGCGCAGCGGTGCTGCTGCAGCGCCCACTCCACGTGCTCGCGCACCAGGCTCGAGGGGTCTGCGCGCCGCTCCTCGAGCGCGCGGATCACATCCGGCGCGGTCGGGGCGTTACCGAGCGCCACCGCGAGATTGCGCGACCAGCGCTGGTAGCCGATGCGGTAGATGGCCGAGCCACGCATGCGCTCCTCGAACTGCGCCGCGCTCCAGCGAAACAGCTGCGGCAGCGCTGCGGCATCCAGGCCATGGCGCACCTTGAAATCCGGGTGCGCCGCCGCGTGCGCGAACTTGTTCCACGGACATACGAGCTGGCAGTCGTCACAGCCGTAGATGCGATTGCCGATCGCCTTGCGCAGCTCGACCGGAATGGCGCTGTGGTGCTCGATGGTGAGATAGGAAATGCAGCGCCGCGCATCCAGCCGCCACGGGGCGACGATCGCACCGGTGGGGCAGGCCGGGATACAGGCCTGGCAGCTGCCGCAGTGGGCACCGGCGCGCTCATCTACAGGCAGCGGCAGGTCCGTCAGGATCTCGCCCAGAAAGAACCACGAGCCGCGCTCGCGCGCGATGAGGTTGGTGTGCTTGCCGATCCAGCCGAGCCCGGCGTCGCGGGCGAGTGCCTTCTCCAGCACCGGCGCGGTGTCCACGCACACCCGGTAGCCGAACGGTCCGATGCGCTGCTGCAACTCCGTGGCGAGCGTGGCGAGCGCGCGGCGCAGGGTCTTGTGGTAGTCGCGCCCCAGAGCGTAACGCGACACGTAGGCGAGCCGGCCGTCAGCGAGCACCGAGCGTGCAGCGCGCGCCTCGGCCGGCCAGTAATCCATGCGCGCGCTCACGACGCGCACCGTGCCCGGGTGCAGCTGCTGCGGGCGGCTGCGCATGACGCCGTGGCGTTGCATGTAGTGCATCTCGCCGTGGAAGCCTTCCTTAAGCCACTTGAGCAGATGCCGCTCGTCTTCGGGAATGTCGATGCTGGCCACGCCGAGCGCAGCGAAACCGAGCGCGCGGGCGCGCTCGCCCAGCTCGCGTCGCAGCGCGCGCAGATCTACGCCGGCCGGTCCCGTCATGGCGCTACCACCCGTGTCAGTATAATGACCTGATGACGTTGCCGAACGCTTTGTACTCCACCGCGCAGGTGCGGGCGCTCGATGCCCACGCGATCAATGAGCTCGGGATCGCGGGCTACACGCTCATGAAACGCGCCGGCGAGGCGGCGTTGCGCTACCTGCGCACGCGCTGGCCGATGGCCCACCGCATCGTCATCGTCTGCGGGCGCGGCAACAACGCCGGTGACGGTTACGTGCTGGCGCGCTTTGCGCGTGCCGCAGGGCTTACGGTGACGGTGCTCAGCGCCAGTCCCCCGCAGCAACTGCGCGGCGACGCGCGCCAGGCGTACGAGGACTTCAGGGCGAGCGGCGGTGCCGCGCACACCTTTGCGGCCGAGCAGCTCGCCGCAGGCGAAGTCATCGTGGATGCGCTGCTGGGTACGGGGCTCAAGGGGGCCGTGCAGACGGAGCTCGCGCAGGTGATCCGCGCCATCAACTCGAGCGGCCGAGCGGTGTTTGCGCTCGACGTGCCCTCGGGACTCGACGGCGATGCCGGCGTGGCGCTCGGGGAGGCGGTGCGGGCGGACGCGACCGTGACGTTCGTGGGTCTGAAGACCGGGCTCCTGGTGGGTGAGGGCCCGGAGTTCGCCGGCACGGTTTTTTTCGACGATCTGGAGCTGGCACCCGCACCCTCGGCGCACCTCGTGCCACGCCTGACGCGCATCACCGAGGCGGAGATCCACGCGGCGCTGCCGCGCAGAGCGCGCTCGGCGAACAAGGGCAACTTCGGGCGGGTGCTGGTCGTGGGTAGCGGCAGCGGCATGCCGGGAGCTGCCCGTCTCGCAGGCGAGGCGTGTCTGCGGGTGGGAGCAGGGCTGACGACCGTAGCGGTGGCGCCGGAGAACGTCGCGCCGATCGCGGCCGGACGGCCGGAGCTGATCTGTGTCGGCCTGAGCGGTGAGGCGGTGCTCGCCGAGGCGCTCACGCGCGCGGACGTCATCGCGGTCGGTCCGGGGCTCGGGCGCTCACCGTGGGCGCGCGCCGCGCTGAACACCGTGCTCGCCAGCGGCAAGCCGCTGGTGGTCGACGCCGATGCGCTCAATCTGCTCGCCGAGAGCGGCGCATCGGCGCGCGAGGACTGGATCCTGACGCCGCATCCGGGGGAGGCGGGGCGTCTGCTGGGCCTGAGCGCGCAGGACATTCAGCTCGATCGCCTGGCGGCGCTCGATCGGTTGCTCGAGCGCTTCCACGGCACCATCGTGCTGAAAGGCGCCGGCACACTGGTCGGAGCCCTCGGCCGCACGCCGGGCGTGTGCGAGCGGGGCAATCCCGGCATGGCTACCGCGGGCAGCGGCGATGTGCTCACGGGCGCGATCGCCGGCATCCTGGCTCAGTGTCACGACCCCTGGAGCGCGGCGCGTGTCGGGGTGCTGGTGCATGCCATGGCAGGGGACGCCGCGGCCCGCAGCGGCGAACGCGGATTGCTGGCGAGCGATCTGGCGCGCGAGCTGCATAACTGCGTCAATCTCTGAGGCTGCCGATGCGCACGCACGCCCGCACCGCGCAGGACACGGAGGACTTCGGCGGGCGGCTCGCCAGATCGCGCCCGGCGGCAGATGCGGCGCTCGCAGTCCTGTATCTGACCGGTGAGCTCGGCGCGGGCAAGACGACCTTCGCGCGCGGCTTCGTGCGCGCACTGGGTGTGCAGGAGGCGGTGCCCAGCCCGACCTACACGCTGCTCGAGTTGTACCCGGCCGGTGCACTCACCGTCGTGCACGTCGATCTTTACCGCGTGCGTGCACCGTCCGAGCTTGAATCCCTCGGCCTGCGCGAGTGGGCCCGCACGGGTCACGTCTGGCTCATCGAGTGGCCCGAACGCGGCGGGACGCGTCTGCCGCCGGCGGATCTGACCGTGGCGCTTACGGCCGGCGAGGCGGGTCACGACATCGAAGTGGGTGCGCATTCGGCCCTGGGGGAGTCCTGGGTCGCCCGGCTTTAGGCGCTCAGGGCACGGCGCTGGCCGAAAGTGGGCACGCCCAGTTGAAAAGGGCACGCCAAGCCCGTAGATTAACTGGCAGCTAGCGCCGCGAACCCAATGATTAGAAAGACCTTTTGCGAAGGATTCGCTGCCGGTCTACTCGGCCTGGGCGCCGTTTCGCTCAGCGGGGCTGCGGAATTGCGCGGCATTCACCTCTCCACGAGCGCAGATTCGGCGCAGGTCACCCTCGATCTGACCGAGGGCGCGACGCACAAGCTGTTTACCCTCGAGCACCCCGATCGGGTGGTCGTTGATCTGCCGCAGACGCACCTGGCGAACGAGGTGCGCGCGCCGGCAGCGTCCGGAGTGGTTACGGACGTGCGCTTCGGCAGCCAGCCGGACGGGACGCTGCGCCTCGTGGTGCAGCTGAAATCCGCACTCGCCGCACACAGCGCGTGGGCCCCGGGCGAGGAGGGCCGCCAGCTGGTACTGACCCTGGGCCAACCGGCACAGGCGCCAGCGGAAGTCGCTCCGAAAACGGTGCGGGCAGTGCACGCCCCCGGGGAGGGCGAGCGCGACGTCGTCATCGCGGTGGACGCGGGACACGGTGGAGTGGACCCGGGCGCCATCGGGCACGGCGGCACGCGTGAGAAGGACGTGACGCTCGCCATCGCGCGCGCGCTCGCCGAACGCATCAACGCCGAAGCGGGAATGCACGCCGTCCTGACGCGCGACCGGGACGAGTTTCTCGAGCTGCGCGACCGTATCGCGCGGGCGCGCGCCGCGCACGCCGACCTGTTCATTTCCGTGCATGCCGACTCAATCGGCGACCGCGGCGTCTCCGGCGCCTCGGTGTATGTGCTGTCGGTCCACGGCGCTTCCAGCGAGGCGGCCCGCTGGCTTGCGGAGCGTGAGAACTCGGCTGACCTGGTCGGGGGGGCGCGCGGCAACGACCAGGGCGCACTCGAGCCGGTGCTCATCGATGCCGCGCAGAACGAGATCATCGGCGTGAGTGCCAGCGCCGCGGAGCGCGTGATGAACGCACTCGAGGGCGTCGGTGAAATACGCAAGGCCCAGGTGCAGCGCGCCGGCTTCGTGGTGCTGAAGTCGCGCGACATCCCCTCGATGCTCATCGAGACCGCCTACATTTCCAATCCCGCCGAGGAGCGCCGCCTGCGCAGCGCCCGGGAGCAGGCGCGCCTCGCGGAAGCGATCGCCGGCGGGGTGCGCAGCTACTTCATGCTGAATCCCCCCGACGGCACGCGTTTCAAGCAGCAGCGCCGCAGCACTCTCGCCAACGCCGCGGGCGCCGCCGCCGCCACGCCCTGATCGCTTAGCGTCCACTCGGCGCGTCTGATCGCCTGTAAACTGCGGTCTGCATGCCCATACGCATTCTTCCCGGCGAACTCGTCGACCAGATCGCCGCCGGCGAAGTGATCGAACGGCCGGCCTCGGTGGTCAAGGAGCTCGTCGAGAACGCCCTCGACGCCGGCGCGACGCATATCGAGATCGATATCGAGCGCGGCGGCGTCGCTCTGGTGCGGGTGCGCGACGACGGCTGCGGCATCGCGGCGGGCGAGCTGCCGATGGCGCTGGCGCGGCACGCGACCAGCAAGATCGCCTGTCTCGATGATCTGGAGACGGTCACCACGCTCGGCTTCCGGGGTGAGGCACTGCCCTCGATCGGCTCGGTGTCACGGCTGCGGATCGTCTCGCGCGCCGCCGGCGCCGAGCACGCCGCGCAGGTCGACGTCGAAGGGGGCGCGCTGACGGCGGTGCGTCCGGCGGCGCACCCGCCGGGCACCACCATCGAGGTGCGTGAGCTGTTCTTCAACGTGCCGGCACGGCGCAAGTTCGTGCGCAGCGATGCGACCGAGCTGACGCACATCGCGAGGCTCGTGGAGCGGCTGGTGCTGTCACGGTTTGACGTGAGCTTTCGGCTGCGCCACGGCACCCGCGTGCTGCTGGATGCGCCGGCGGTGGATGGCGCGGGCGCGGATCTCTCGCGTCTGGAGGTGGTACTCGGCCAGGACTTTCCCGCCGCCGCGGTGGCCGTGAGGCACGCGGCGGGGCCCGTGATGCTCTCGGGCTGGGCCGGCCTGCCGACGCGCTCGCGCGCGCAGCCCGACCAACAGTTCTGGTTCGTGAATGGCCGCAGCGTGCGGGACCGGCTGCTGATGAACGCCGTCAGGCTCGCGTACCGCGACGTGCTCTATCACGGCCGCCACGCCGCCTATGTCCTCTACCTGACGCTCGATCCGAAGCTCGTCGACGTGAACGCCCACCCGGCCAAGCTCGAAGTGCGTTTCCGCGACAGCCGCCAGATTCACGACTTCGCGTTTCGCGCCGTGGAACGCGCCCTGGCCGGCACCAAGCCGGATCTGGCCGGCGCCTCTGCCGCCCGGGGTGCAGAAGGGCTGGGCGCCGGTTACGGCGCGGCTCTCGCAGGCGCGGTGGCGCACGCCGGGCGCGCAGCGAGCCTGCCGCTTTACCAGCCCTCGCGCGATCCGTGGGCGATCGCAGCTTCGGTGCACGACGAGGAACAACCTCTCGGTACGGCACTCGCGCAACTGCACGGCGCCTATATCCTCGCGCAGAATCGCGAGGGACTGGTGCTGGTGGACATGCACGCGGCGCACGAGCGCGTGCTGTACGAGAAATTCAAGGCCGAGCGCGCCAGTGGCACGCCCGCTTCCCAGCACCTGCTGGAACCGCTGGTCATCGAGCTCAAGGCGCACGAGCTCAGCGCGCTCCTGGAGCGGCGCGAGGAGTGGGAGCAGGCGGGTTTCGAGCTCGATGCGCTCGGCTCCACGCGGCTCGCCATGCGCCGCGTGCCGGCGACGCTCAAGTCGGGCGAAATCTCGCGGATCGTCACCTCACTGGTGCACGACCTCACGCTGGAGGCCGACACGCACCACCTCGAGGGTGCCGCTGACCGGTTCCTCGGCACGCTCGCCTGCCGCAGCGCGATCCACGCGCACCGCCGCCTCACACTGCCGGAAATGGACACGCTGCTGCGGCAGATGGAGGCCACCGAGCGCGCCAACCAGTGCAATCACGGCCGACCGACCTGGACGCGCCTCTCCCTGCCGCAGCTGGACCAGTTGTTCCTGCGGGGGCGCTGAATGGCGCATGGTGCGCGCGCGGCCGAACCGCCCGCGCCCGGTGTGGCAGCCGGGCAGGACCTGCCCGTGTTCGTTCTGACCGGGCCCACCGGCGCTGGCAAGACCGACTGGGCCCTGGGGCTCGCCGAGACCGCCCCGGTGGAGATCGTCAGCGTGGACTCGGCGCTGGTGTACCGGGGGCTGGACATCGGCACCGCCAAGCCGGCTCGCGAGCTGCGTGCGCGCGTTCCCCACCACCTGATCGACATCTGCGAGCCGACCGAGAGCTATTCCGCGGGGCGCTTCGTAGCCGATGCGCTCGGGAGCATCCGCGACATTCATGCCCGCCGCCGGGTGCCGCTGCTGGTAGGGGGGACGATGCTCTACCTGCGCTCGCTCCTGCACGGGCTGGCGGTGCTGCCGCAGGCCGACCCGCTGCTGCGCTCGCAGCTGGACGCCCGGGCCGCCCGGCACGGGTGGCCGGCGCTGCACGCGGAACTATCCGGCCTGGACCCGGAGGCGGCCGCGCGTATCGCGCCTGCCGACAGCCAACGGATCCAGCGTGCGCTCGAAGTCTGTTACATGACCGGACGGCCGATTTCGCAGCTGCAACGCGCGACCGCGAGCCCGCTCGAGGGCTGGCCATTGCGTTACTGGATCCTCGCCCCGAAGAGCCGGGCCGAGCTGCACCAGCGGATCGCCCGGCGCTTCGAGGCCATGATGGCCGCGGGTTTTCTGGACGAGGTAATCGGGTTACGCCGCAGCAAGGCTCTGTCGGCCCTTCATCCGTCGATGCGTGCGGTGGGCTACCGGCAGCTGTGGGCGCACCTCGAAGGGCAGTACACCCTGGAGGAAGGGGTGCGGCGGGCCGTTGCGGCAACGCGCCAACTGGCCAAGCGGCAGCTGACCTGGATGCGGGGAGAAGCCCCCGGGGCGTGGATCGATCCGGACGGTCGGCTGTCGTGGAATCGAGACATATGTCATGAGTTGGGCCGGCTTGGGCTTTAGAGCAACCCGCATGTTAATATGGCCGAACTCGGTTCCTCGCCCTGTTGAGGCACGTTGGTTTTACCGGATTGCGGAACATGGAAGTTCACTTGCGGTCCGTTTTGTCCCGCCAAACAACTCGAAGCAGTAAAAATAAGGAGAACCCGATGGCCAAAGGCCAGTCCCTGCAAGACCCCTTTTTGAACGCCTTGCGCAAGGAGCGGGTGCCGGTTTCCATCTACCTCGTCAACGGCATTAAGTTGCAAGGTCAGATCGATTCCTTTGACCAGTTCGTCGTGCTGCTGAAGAACAGCGTCAGCCAGATGGTCTACAAGCATGCGATTTCCACGGTCGTACCGGCGCGCAACGTGCGCCTGGCGGCCGACGAGGGCGGCGTCGCCCCGGAAACGCACGCCGAATGATGTCCCCCTTCACGGGAAGCCTGAGTGTTCGAACGCCCACGGACTGGTGAGCGCGCCGTATTGGTGCGTCTGGGACTGGGCGCCCAGGTCGATCCGGAGGATCTGCAGGAATTCAAGCAGCTGGCGGTATCCGCCGGCGCGCTGCCGGTCGCGACGCTCACCGGCCGGCGCGAGCGGCCCGATTCACGCTACTTTCTCGGCAGCGGCAAAGCCGAGGAGCTGCGCGGCATCGCCCAGGCCCATCAGGCCGACCTCATCCTCGTCGATCACGCACTCTCCCCGAGCCAGGAACGCAACCTCGAGAAGCTCACCGAGCGGCGGGTGCTCGACCGCAGCGGCCTGATACTCGACATCTTCGCGCAGCGCGCTCGCAGCTTCGAAGGCAAGCTGGAAGTCGAGCTCGCGCAGCTCAAGCACACTGGCAGCCGGCTGGTGCGCGGTTGGACGCACCTCGAGCGCCAGAAGGGCGGTATCGGCCTGCGCGGCCCGGGCGAGACGCAGCTCGAGACCGATCGGCGCATCATTGCCCAGCGGGTGCGCGTGCTCACCCGGCGCCTGGCGAAGATCCAGCAGCAGCGCGAGACCGGGCGCCAGACGCGCGCCGAGATTCCGGTGCCCTCGCTCGCGCTCGTCGGCTACACCAACGCCGGGAAGTCAACGCTGTTTCGCGCGCTCACCGGCGCGGACGCCTACGTGGCGGACCAGCTGTTCGCGACGCTCGATCCAACAGTCCGGCGCATCATCCTTCCGGGTGGCACGGCGGTGGTCGTAGCCGATACCGTGGGGTTCATTCGCGAGCTGCCCCACGAGCTGGTGGCCGCCTTCCAGTCGACCCTGACCGAGGCGCGCGCCGCCACCCTGCTGCTGCACGTCGTGGACGCCAGCAACCCCAGGCGCGAGGAGCAGATCGAGCAGGTGAACGGAGTGCTCGCGGAGATCGGCGCGAGCGAGATCCCGCAGATCCTCCTGTACAACAAGATCGACCGGCTGCACAGCGCGCCGCGCATCGAGCGCGATGCCGCCCAGCGCGCCACCGCGGTGTGGATCTCCGCCGAGAAGCCCCTGGGACTCGAGCTGTTGGCGCGTGCCGTGGCCGAGCGGCTGGCCCGCTTTGCGCGCCGCGCGCGCCTGCGGCTGGCCGCGGGCGGCGGGGGGGCGCTGCGCTCGCGGTTGTACGCGGCGCAGGCGGTGCGCGCGGAAGTCTGCGCCGAGGATGGCTCGATCGAGCTGGCGGTGGAGCTTCCGGACCTCGAGCTGCTGCAGCTGGCCCGCACGGCCGGCGTGCAGATTCTCGAGGTGCAGGGGGCAGACATGCCTTGTGCGCCCGGGATGGCCTACCTACAATCGAGCGCCGTCTCGAGCGCGACCAAGCAGCGCTGACGTCGCGCACACCTCCATATGGCCTGGAATCAACCAAGCGGTCCGAACAATCCGTGGGGACGCCGCCCGGGTCAGGGCGGGCCGGACCTGGACGAGCGCCTGAAGAGCTGGCAGCGCCGGCTCGAGTCGCTGCTGCGACCCGGCGGTCGGGGCGGGGAGGGTGGCTCGTTGTTCCTGATGGGGACCCTGGTGGTGCTCGGCCTGTGGCTGTGGAGCGGCTTCTATCAGGTGGCACAAGCCGAGCGCGGCATCATCCAGCGTTTCGGGCGGCTCGTCGACGTGAAGGCACCGGGGGTGGGCTGGCGCTGGCCGTGGCCCATCGAGACGGTCACCAAAGTGAATGTCGCGAGCGTGAATTCCAGCGACTTCAAATCACGCGTGCTCACCTCGGATGTCAATCTCGTGGACCTGCACTTCGCGGTGCAGTACCAGTTCTCCGATCCGGTGAAGAAACTGTTCCGGGTGCGCGACCCGGAGACTACGCTCAGCGAGGTGAGCGAAAGCGCGATCCGCGAGATCGTCGGCCGCAGCACCCTCGATGAATTGCTGGTCGGCTCGACGCGCCCCGAGGTGACACGGCGCACCAAGGAGCTGATCCAACACACCCTCGATTACTACACCTCCGGCATCACGGTCACCACCGTCAATCTCGAGGACGTGCAGGTGCCGGACGCGGTGATCCCCTCGCAGCGCGACGCCAACAAGGCGCAGGCCGACAAGGAGCGCTTCATCCTGGAGTCCGAGGCCTACGCCAACGGCATCGTTCCGGTAGCGCAGGGCGCCGCCCTGCGTATCCAGCAGGATGCCCAGGCCTACAAGGCACAGGTCACGGCGCTCGCCGCCGGGCAGGCGTCGCGATTCGCGCAGCTCGAAGGCGCCTACGCCCAGTCCCCGGACGTGACGCGCCGGCGGCTGTACATGGACTCGGTCGAGAAGGTGCTGTCGCGCGCGCACACGGTGCTGATTGACACGCGTGCGGGCGGCAGCATGTTTTACCTGCCGATCGACAAGCTGCTGGAGAAGGGCGCGGCGCGCGAAGCGGAGCCGGGCACGGAGGCCCCCGCCGGGGGCAGCGCGAAGGAGCCGGAATCGATTACGGTCGAAGCGCGCGGGCGGGGAGAGCGATGAGCTCGCGGCTGTTCCCGCTGCTCATCGGCGCCGGCGTGCTGCTGGTGCTCGCGGCGCTGTCGCTGTTCTCGGTGAGCGAAACCGAGTTCGCCATTCGCACCGAATTCGGCAAGATCGTGGGCATCGACTACACGCCCGGGCTGCATGTGAAGTGGCCGTGGGACGTGGTGACCAAATTCGACAGCCGCATCCTCTCGCAGTCCTACACCGGCGAGACGTTCCTGACGAACGACGGCCGCGGCCTGATCGTGGACTTCTACGTGAAGTGGCGCGTCAAGGACCCCTCGCTGTACTTCACGGCCACGGGCGGACTGGTCGAGCTGGCCGGCGAGCGTCTGGCGGAGATCGTCAAGGACGGGATCAAGAGCGTGGTGGCGCAACGCACGCTGCAGCAGATCGTTTCCGCCGAGCGTGCCGCGGTCACCGGCCAGATGTTTGGCCAGGCGAGCCGCAACGCGGCGGGACTGGGCGTGGACCTGGTGGACGTGCGCGTGCAGCGCATCGACCTCCCCGACGAAGTGGCGGCGCGCGTCTACGAGAGCATGAAGCAGAGCTTCGCCAAGACCGCGAGCCGCCTGCGTGCCGAGGGGCAGAGCACCAGCGCGGGCATCCGCGCCTCCGCCGAGCGCCAGCGCACCGTGATCCTCGCCGACGCGGATCGCGATGCGCTGCAGGTGCGTGGCGAAGGCGACGCGGCCGCCGCCCAGATATACGCGCGTGCCTACTCGAAGAACCCCGAGTTCTACGCCTTCTATCGCAGCCTGCAGGCTTACGAGCGCTCGCTCGGCAAGGACGGCGATCTGCTGGTGGTGACGCCCGACGGGGATTTCTTCAAGTATCTGAAAGATCCGTCGAAAGCGGCTGCCCCGCGGCGCTAGTACCCGAGCCGACTGCTGTCGCGTGAATTCCACGGACCTGCTCGCCGCGCTTGGGCTGTTCCTGGTGTTGGAAGGCATCGCGCCGTTTCTCAACCCCCAGGGCGTGAAGCGCGCGTTCGCCAGGCTCCTGGAGGTGCGCGACCGCGAGTTGCGGATTGCGGGCCTCGGCAGCATGCTCGTCGGCGTCATCATCCTGTTTCTGGTGCGGTAGGGGTCAAGCGGCGTGGGGAAGTTCGTGGTCATCATCGGCACCCAGTGGGGCGATGAAGGCAAGGGCAAGGTCGTCGATCTGCTCACCGAGCGTGCCGCGGCGGTGGCGCGTTTTCAGGGTGGGCACAACGCCGGCCACACGCTGGTCATCGGCGGACGCAAGACCATCCTGTCGCTCATCCCCTCCGGGATCCTGCGCGAGCAGGTACGCTGCTTCATCGGCAACGGTGTGGTGTTGTCGCTCGAGGCGCTGCTCGCCGAGAGCCACATGCTTGGGGAGCAGGGCGTGCCGGTGTTCGAGCGCTTGGCGGTCTCACCGCACTGCCCGCTCATCCTGCCCTCGCACGTCATGCTCGACCAGGCGCGCGAGCGCGCGCGCGGACCCAACGCCATCGGCACTACCGGGCGCGGCATCGGCCCCGCCTACGAGGACAAGGTGGCGCGGCGCGCGGTGCGCGTCGCGGACCTGTTCCAGCGCGACCGCTTTGCCGCCAAGCTCGGCGAAATGCTCGACTTCCATAATTTCGTGCTGCAGCACTACTACCGCCTGCCAACGGTGGACTTCCAGAGGACCCTGGATGCGCAGCTGGCAATGGGCGAGCAGATCGCACCGCTGGTCACCGACGTGACGCACGCACTGCACGAGCTGCGCCGCACGGATGCGAACGTGCTGTTCGAAGGCGCGCAAGGCGCGATGCTGGATGTGGATCTCGGGACCTATCCATACGTCACCGCATCCAACACCACGGCGGGCTTTGCCAGCACCGGCACGGGCCTGGGTCCCCTGGCGTTCGACGCCGTACTCGGTACCGTCAAGGCCTACACCACCCGCGTGGGCGCGGGCCCCTTCCCGACCGAGCTGTTCGACGAATATGGCGAGCACCTGTCGCGTGTCGGGCACGAGTTCGGCTCGATCACCGGGCGGCGGCGGCGCTGCGGCTGGTTCGACTCCGTGGCCCTGCGCCGCGCGATCGTGAACTCGAGCGTTTCGGGGCTGTGCATCACCAAGCTCGACGTGCTCGACGGGCTCGATACCATTCGCATCTGCGTCGGCTACCGCTCGAACGGCGAGGTCACCCCGGAGCCGCCTCTCAGCGTCGAGGGTTACGCGGCCATCGAACCGGTGTACGAGGAGCTGCCGGGCTGGCACGAATCCACGGTCGGTGTTACCGCCTACCAGGGGCTGCCGCTCAATGCCCGCAAGTACCTCGAGCGCCTGCAGAGCCTCGTCGGCGTGCCTATCGACATGATTTCAACGGGACCGGAGCGCGAGCAAACCATCATGCTGCGGCACCCGTTCGGAGCGTAAGTCTGAGCGCATTCGGCAGCGCGCGCTCCGCAGCGGCGGGGCGGCTGGCATTGACGCTGATCATCCTTCTGGCATGCGCACTCGCGGCGGGCAGCTGGCGCGTGTATTCCAACACCTGGGACGAGCCGGAGCACCTGGCGGCCGGTGTCGAGCTGCTCGACCGCGGCCAGTACGAATACGATACCGAGCATCCGCCGCTCGGGCGAGTGCTGCTCGCGCTCGGGCCGTACCTCGCCGGGGCGCGCTCCTTCGGCACCCCACCGCCCAACGGCACGCAGGAGGGCATCGATATCCTGTACTCCGGCGGCCGTTACGCTCGCTACCTCACGCTGGCCCGGGCAGGGGTGCTGCCGTTCCTCGCGCTGCTGCTGCTCGCCACCTGGTTGTGGGCGCGGCGCTTGTTCGCATCGCAGGGCGCGGCGCTCTTGAGCGTATTGCTGCTCGCCTCGGTCCCGGCGGTTCTCGGACACGCAGCGCTCGCCACCCTCGATGTGGCCGCGGCTGCCACCTGCCTGCTGGCGCTCTACGCCCTGCAACTGTGGGTGGTGAGCGCGCGGCTGCGCGACGCGGCCCTGTTCGGGCTCGCCGCGGGCCTGGCGGTCGGCACGAAATTCTCGGCCGTGCCCTTCATCGGCCTGGCGCTGCCGGCATTGGCGCTGGCGCGTGCCGGTGTCGGATGGCGCGATCCGCCCGGCGTGCCGCCCGCTGCGGACACACTGCGTGCGCACACGCCGGCCGCGCGCGCGCGCTCGCACCTGCCGGGCCTGGCGCTCGCGCTGCTCGCCGCGCTGGTGCCGATTGCCCTGGCATACGGTCCGCGCTCGCCCAACCCCGCAGCGGTCGCCGCGCGTTTCAACTGGGCGGTGTCCTACCTGCTGCAGGAGCGGGGAGTGGACCACGAGCTCGGTGTGCTGCTCACGCATCTGTGGTTGCCGCGCGCGCTCAGGGATCTGGTCAACGGCATCGTGGCGCTCAAGGCTCACAACGACAGCGGCCACCTGTCGTATCTGCTCGGACACGTGCGCCTCATGGGGTGGTGGTACTTCTACCTGGTGGCGCTTGCGGTCAAGACGCCCATTCCGCTGCTCGCCGCCGGAACCGCGGGTCTCGCGTGGCTGGCGCGGGACGGCTGGCGCAGCCGCAATGGCTGGGCGCTCGCACCGGCGGTGCTCGTGGGTTTGATGCTCACATTCGCGAGCGCCTTCAGCCGCATCAACATCGGCATACGGCACCTGCTGGTGCTGTATCCATTTCTTGCCTTGGGCGCGGCGTATGTGACCGTGCGCGCCTGGCGCGCGCTCGCCGCGTGGCGCAACCGGCCCCTGGCTGTGGCCCCGGTCGCTGTGCTCCTCGCGCTGCTGCTGTGGCAGCTCGGCACGTTGTGGACGGCCTATCCGGACTACCTGCCTTACTTCAACGAAGCGGTGCCGCACCCGGAACACGTGTTGGTCGACTCGGATCTGGACTGGGGCCAGGATCTGCGGCGCCTGGAGCTGCGCGCGGCGCAGCTGCGGATTGCGAACCTGAGCCTCGCGTACCGCGGTACGGCGGACTTGAGCCGCGAGCCGTTGCCGCCGTTCGTGAGCCTGGCGGCGCGCCGGCCGACGAGCGGCTGGGTGGCGATCTCAGCGCTCGCGCGCACGCGCGATCCCTCCGGCTACGCCTGGCTGGATGCCTACCAGCCCGTGGAACGCATCGGCAAGTCGATCGATCTGTACTACATTCCCTGACGGGCCGGGCGCCTCAGGACGCGCGCACATCCGAGGTACGCAGGCGCGAGATCCGCACCAGCGGCGGTGGATGGGAATAGTAGAACGCCGCGTATACCGGATCGGGTGTCAGAGTGCTGGCGTTGTCCCGATGCAGCTTGACGAGCGCCGTGGCGAGCTCGGCCGCGCTGGCATGGCGGGTCGCGAATGCGTCCGCCTGAAACTCATGCCGGCGCGACCATAGCGAGGCGAGCGGGGTGATGAAGAAGGTGAAGGCCGGGACGACCAGCACGAACAGCAGCAGCGCCGCGTGCGTCGAGGGCACCGGGACGCCGAGCGCCGCGTAGAAGCCGGCCTGCCCGGTCAACCAGCCAAGCAGCGCCAGGCCCACGAATGACAGCGCAATCGACAGCAGCAGCCGCTGGCGCACGTGCTTGAGGCGGAAATGGCCGAGCTCGTGCGCCAGCACCGCCTCGACTTCCGGGTGAGCGAGACGCTCGAGCAGTGTATCGAAGAACACGATGCGCTTGTGCCGGCCGATGCCGGTGAAGTAGGCGTTGCCGTGGCTCGAGCGGCGCGAGTTGTCCACGACGAACACACCCCGTACGGCAAAGCCGCAGCGCCTCAGCAGCTCTTCGATGCGCTGCCGCAGCTCCTGGTCCTCGAGCGGCGAGAAGCGGTTGAAGAGCGGGGCGATGAATGCCGGCCAGGCCCAGGCCATGAGGAGCATGACGGCGAGCCACAGGCCCCACGCCCATACCCACCACCAGCGGCCGGCCCGTTCCATGAGCACGAGCGTCGCAACCAGCAGCGGACCGCCGAGCAACGCTGCGAGCGCGAGGCTTCTGCCCAGATCGGCGAGGAACAGGCCAGGCGTCGTGCGGTTGAAGCCAAAGCGCGTCTCGAGCCGGAAGGTGCGCCACACCGAGAAGGGCAGGTTGACGAGCTGCATGAGCAGTACGACGGTGGCGATCACCAGGACGCCGAGCCACGGTTGCGTCAAGCGAGTGTGGCGCCACAGCGCGTCCACGGCCGCGATGCCCCCACCGACCGTGAGCAGCAGTGTGAGCGCCGCGTCGACCATGGTGACGAGACGACCGAGGCGCAGCTTGGCAAGCGTGTAGTCGGCGGCCTTGCCGTGTTCGCTCGCCGAGACACTGCCGGCGAACGGCCCGGGTACCTGATCGCGGTGGCAGGCGACGGCCCTGGCCTGGCGCTGCGACAGCCACAGCTCGATGGCGAGGCCCGCCAGGACCGCGAGGATGAAGACAGGCGTCAGCCAGCGCATCAGTAGCAGTCTACCTGCAGGCGGCCCCCGGGATGGGGCTTTAGCGGGCGACCCAGCCGGAGCTCAGCAGGCTGGCGTGGAACTCCCGCGCCACGCGCGGATCGGGCCGGGCGAGGCTGCGCTTGAGATCCGGGGAGGGAATCCGCGCCAGCATGTCGCGAATGACGTTGAGGCGTGTCTGGTGCTTGTCGTCGGCGCGAATCACGATCCACGGAGCATCGCCATGGTGGGTGCGCAGTAACATGGCGTCGCGCGCACGGCTGTAGTCACGCCAGTGGCGCTGCGCGGCCTCGTCAACCGCACTGATCTTCCATTGCTTGAGCGGATCGTGGCGCCGTGCGCGCAAGCGGCGCGCCTGTTCCTTGCGGCTGATGTCCAGATAGTACTTGAGGACCGAGATCCCCGCCTGCGCCAGCATGCGCTCGAAGCGCGGCGCGGCTTCCAGGAACGCCTCGCGCTCGGCGCGAGTGCAGAACTTCATGACGTACTCCACGCCGGCGCGGTTGTACCAGCTGCGATTGAAGAGCACGATTTCATGGGCGGCGGGCAGCTGCCTGACGTAGCGCTGGAAGTACCACTCGGTTTCTTCACGGTCACTGGGCTTGCCGGGGGCCACGATCCGCACTTCGCGCGGACTCAAGTGCGCGGCGATGCGCTTTATGGTGCCGTCCTTGCCGGCGGCGTCGCGGCCTTCGAGGATCACCAGCACCTTGCGGCCGCGCTCAATGACGTGCCGGTGCAGCTTGACCAGCTCGATCTGCAGGCGGCGCAATTCCCGCGCGTATTGCTTCTTGTCGACCTTCGGGATGGACTCAATTCGGCTACTCATTGTTCGCACTCCGACATCGGCGCGGGCACACTCTTGTCGCCTGCGCGCCGATGGTTCAGGCTTGTGGCTGAAGGAAGGAGGCCCTCGATGACGAAGTCCAGTTCGCGCCCTCGGGTGGTAGTCTCGAACAACGGCCCCTACCTGGTGAGCGGCGACGTGCCGCTCGCCAAGCAGACCATCGTCACCGACGGCGAGGGCGAGTCGCAGCAGTGGCGGCAGGGCGACGCATTCCCCGCGCAGGATTCGTACCAGCTGTGCAGGTGCGGCAAGTCGAAAACCAAGCCGTTCTGCGACGGCACCCATGAGAAGATCGGTTTCGACGGCACCGAAACCGCCCCCCGCACGACGTATCGCGAGCAGGCGCAGGTCCTGGAAGGTCCCGCGCTCGCGCTCACGGACGCGCAGGCGCTGTGTGCGGGCGCGCGCTTCTGCGATCCGAACGGACAGGTGTGGAACCAGGTCGAGCGTACCGAGGACGCCGGGCTGCGGACGACTTTCCTGCGGCAGGTCAACAACTGTCCGTCGGGGCGCCTCGTGGCCTGGGATCGAGCGACCGGCAAGCCGATCGAGCATGCGCTGCCGGTTTCCATCGGACTCATCGAGGATCCGTCACAAGGCGTCAGCGGTCCGTTGTGGTTGCGGGGCGGGATTGCGCTGCTGGCCGCCGACGGCTTCGCGTACGAGATTCGCAACCGTATGACCTTGTGCCGCTGCGGGGCATCGAGCAACAAGCCCTTCTGCGACGGCTCTCATGTCTCGAGCGGATTCCGTGACTGGACCTGACACCCCGTCGGGCCCTGGCGCCCGCGGTTTCAGTGAGTCCGGCGGCCGGCCCTGCGCCATCCGAAGAACAGCATCACCGTGCCAAAGAGCAGCAGCGCCAGCCCCCACCACAGGTTGACGTCGATACCGAGCGAGCGCTGGTAGATCGCCGGATCGCTGAAGAATCCGAACCCCGTGAGGAGCAACCCGAGGGTGGTGAACATCACTCCGAGCGGTACGCGGATGTCGAGGCCCATGCATGGCTCCTTACCAGAACAGCAGATTGAGCAGCAGTGTCGCGGCGAGCACCCCCAAGCCGAGGACCGCCGGACGCGTATACCATGCCCGATCCGTCTCGCGCAGCCGGGGAGTGAGGGAGTAGACGAGTCCGACCAGCTCGTTCTCTGCACGCGGCCGCGTGATCAGGCTCACCGCGACGGTCACCACGAAGCACACCGTGAACGCCCAGATCGCGGTCCAGAAGTTCTGCGCCATTTCGCTCGGATAGGCGTGCAGCAGTGTGAGCCAGCCGCCCTTGATGCCGGGGATGCTGCCCCGCGGCAGCGTCAGGCCGTGGTGTAGTGCGGCCGCCACGGTTCCGGACAGCAGCCCCGTAAACGCGCCGTGCCCGGTAGCCCGTTTCCAGAACATTCCCAGCAGGAATGTCGCAAACAGCGGCGCATTCACGAAAGCGAACAACAGCTGCAGCATATCCATGATGTTGTTGAAGTGGTTGGCGACGTAGGCCGCAGCCACGGACAGTGCGATCCCGAACACCGTCGCCACGCGTCCCATGTTGAGGTAGTGGTGATCGCTGGCGCCGCGGTGGATGTAGGCCTGGTAGATGTCGTAGGTCCAGACGGTATTGAAGGCCGTGACGTTGCCGGCCATCCCCGACATGAAGCTCGCCAGCAGCGCCGTGAGCCCCAGGCCCAGCATGCCGTGCGGGAAGTAGTGGCTGAGCATCATGGGGATGGAGAGATCGTAGTTGAGGGTGCCGTCGGGCTTGTGCGGCAGGACGAAGCCGCTGGCGCCCGTGCGCAGGCTCGAGGCGATGGCGATCATGCCCGGTACGATGACCAGGAACGGAAACAACATCTTCGGCACGGCGGCGATCAGCGGCGTGCGCCGCGCGGCCGACATCGAATCGGCGGCCATGGCGCGCTGCACGACCAGGAAGTCCGTGCACCAGTAGCCGAAGGACAGCACGAAGCCGAGTCCCATCGCGACCCCGAACCACTCGACGCCCATGGGGTTCGTGGTCGGATCGCCCATCTGGCTCCAGGTGCTCGACCATGCCTGGGGCGCAAAGCCCTGCGCGGTCGCGACATGGGTGAGGCGCTCGGTGAGACCCTGCCAGCCGCCCAGATCCTTGAGTCCGAGAAACACCAGCGGCGCGAAACCAAACACGATGAGAAAGAACTGCAGTACCTCGTTGTAAATGGCCGAGGTGAGACCCCCGAGCAGGATGTAGATCAGAACGACGGCCGCCGACAGCCACACGCTGGTGTCAAAGTCCCACCCCAGCAGCAGGTTGAGCAGCAGGCCCATGGCGTACATCGAGATGCCAGAGGAGAACACCGTCATGGTCGCGAAGGAGATCGCATTCAGGCCGCGGGTCTTCTCGTCGAAGCGCAGCTTCAGGTACTCCGGCACCGAGCGCGCCTGTGAGCCGTAGTAGAACGGCATCATGAAAACGCCGAGAAACACCATGGCGGGGACCGCCCCCACCCAGTAGAAGTGACTGGTCGCCATGCCATACTTGGCGCCCGATGCCGCCATGCCGATGACTTCCTGGGCACCCAGGTTGGCCGACAGAAACGCGAGTCCGGCAACCCATGCCGGGATCGAGCGTCCGGAAAGAAAGTAGTCCGTGCTGGTCTTCACGTAGCGCCGCAGCGCGTAGCCCACGCCCAGTACGAACGCGAAGTACACTCCCATGATGACCCAGTCGATCTCGCTTGGATGCAAGAGACCCCCTCGTTCCGCCTGAGCTCCCCGGGCATGCACCGGGCACGATGGCCTAGTTTGATCCAAGCGGCATGCCAAGGCGAGTGTGCGGGTGTAGGCTTCAGACCGAGCCGCCATGCGAGCGCGCGGAAAGCACACCGCCATGAGCATTTACGACCAGGACCTGGACAAGAACCCCGCCAACTACGTGGCGCTCTCACCGGTGAGCTTCGTGGAGCGCAGCGCCGAGGTGTTTGCCGATCTGCCCGCGGTGGTTCATGGCCGGCGCCGCTACAGCTGGCGCGACACGCGCGAACGTGCGGCGCGACTGGCGGCGGCGCTGCGGGGGCTCGGGGTGGCGCGCGGCACCACGGTCAGCCTCATGCTGCCCAATACTCCGGAGATGATCGAGGCGCACTACGCCGTACCGGGCCTGAATGCCGTGCTCCACCCGCTCAACACGCGCCTGGACGCACCGCTCCTCGCCTGGCAGATGCAGCACTGCGAGGCCGCGATCCTGATCACCGACCGCGAGTTCGCGCCCGTCATCGGCATGGCGCTCACGATCCTGCGCGATGAGCATGGCCGCACACCCATCGTCATCGATGTGTGCGACAGCGAGTACACGGGGGGCGGTGAGCCTCTGGGCACATACGAGTACGAGGCGCTGCTCGCACGGCACGAGCCGCTGCAGCGGCTCGCGGGTCCGCAGGACGAATGGGACGCCATCGCGGTGTCCTACACTTCCGGCACCACCGGCAATCCCAAGGGCGTGGTCACGCACCACCGCGGGGCCTATCTCAATGCGGTGAGCAACGCCGCCACCTGGAGCATGCCGCAATTCCCGAAGTACCTGTGGACCTTGCCGATGTTCCACTGCAACGGCTGGTGCTTCCCGTGGACGGTGGCGATGCTCGCCGGCACGCAGGTGTGTCTGCGCAAGGTGGAGAGTCGCGCAATTTTCGACGCCATGCGCGCGCATGGTGTGGATCACTACTGTGCGGCCCCCATCGTGCACAACCTGTTGATCAACGCGGAAGCCGCGCTGCGCGATGGTCTCACGCAGCGGGTGCGCGGCATGGTGGCAGGTGCTGCGCCCCCGGCGGCGATGATCGAGGGCATGGCGAGGATCGGTTTCGAGCTCACCCACGCGTACGGGCTGACCGAGACCTACGGTCCGGCGGCGGTCGCTGCCAAGCGTGGGCAATGGGCCGCGGCCAGCCTCTCGGAGCAGACCCGGCTCAACGGCCGCCAGGGCGTGCGCTACGTCCTGCAGGAGGGGATGACGGTGTTCGATCCCGACACCATGGCCGAGGTAGCGGCCGACGCACAGACACTCGGTGAGATCATGTTCCGCGGCAACATCGTGATGAAGGGCTACCTGAAGAATGCGGCCGCAACTGCCCAGGCGTTCGCGGGCGGCTGGTTCCACACCGGGGATCTCGCGGTGCTGGAGCCGGACCGCTACGTCAAGATCAAGGACCGCAGCAAGGACGTGATCATCTCCGGCGGCGAGAACATCAGCTCGCTCGAGGTGGAGGATGCGCTCTACCGCCACCCGGCGGTGATGGCCTGCGCGGTGGTGGCGCGGCCCGATCCGAAATGGGGCGAGACGCCGCTCGCCTTCGTCGAGCTCAAGAGCGGCGTCACGGTGAGCGCCGCCGAGCTCATCGGGCATTGCCGCAGCCTGCTGGCGGCCTACAAGGTGCCACGCGAGGTGCGCTTCGAGGACATCCCGAAGACTTCCACCGGCAAGATCCAGAAGTTCGTGCTGCGCCAGCGGGCGAGATCCACCAGTGCGATCGAATGAGGAGACCACCATGACGACTGCCGCGGAGCCACTGGTGAGGCGCGACCCGGACCCGCTGGTGAGGCGCGACTGGGACACGCGCGGCGTGGCTATGCTGACACTCAATCGCCCTCAGGCCTTCAACGCGCTGTCCGAGGCGATGCTGGCCGCGATGCAGCGCGAGCTCGATGCGATCGCGGGCGATGAGGCGGTGCGCGTCGTGGTGCTCGCGGCGCAAGGCCGGGCGTTCTGCGCCGGCCATGACCTGAAGGAGATGCGCGCGCAACCCTCGCTCGAGTACTACCGCGGACTGTTCGCGCAGTGCACGCGCATGATGCTCACGCTGCGGCGCTTGCCGGTGCCGGTGATCGCGCGCGTACAGGGTATCGCCACCGCCGCGGGCTGCCAGCTGGTCGCGCAGTGCGACCTGGCCGTAGCTTCCAGCGCCGCGAGGTTCGCGGTCAGCGGCGTGAACCTCGGGCTATTCTGCTCGACGCCGAGCGTACCGCTGTCGCGCAACGTCGCGCGCAAGGCGGCGTTCGAAATGCTGGTGACGGGCGACTTCATCGACGCTGCACAGGCGCAGGCGAGAGGACTCGTGAACCGGGTCGTCGAGCCCGAACGCCTCGATGCGGAAATCGAGGCCCTGGTGGCGAGCATCGTCGCCAAGCCGCGCGCGGTGGTGGCCATGGGCAAGGAGCTGTTCTACCGGCAGGGGGAGCTCGGCATCGAGGCCGCGTACGAGGCGGCCGGTGAGACCATGGCCTGCAACATGATGGAGGCAGCGGCGCTGGAGGGCGTGCAGGCATTCATCGAGAAGCGCAAGCCGCGCTGGTGACCCTGCGGCGGCACCGACCCTATGCAACGCACCGCGTGGCCAGGCGACAACGCCCGGCGGCTGTTGACGCTGGGCATTGTGCTCGCGGCATTCCTGACGCCTGAGCCGTCGCCCGTGCGGGCCGAAACACCCGACGACGTCGCGCTCGCGCGGGATCTCATGATCCCGATGCGCGATGGTGTCAAGCTCGCCGCCGACGTCTATCGGCCGGCACGGAGCGGGGTGCCCATCGAAGGCAGGTTCCCGGCGCTGTTGATGCGCACGCCGTACGACAAGGAGGTGCGCGCAGCGCCCTTCGCACAGTACTTCGCTTCCCGCGGCTACGTCGTGGTCGTGCAGGACGTGCGTGCGCGCTACAAGTCGCAGGGCCATTGGCGGCCGCTGTATGACGATGGCGTTGACGGCTACGACACGACGCAGTGGATCGGACATCAGCCCTGGTCCGACGGCGGCATCGGCACGGTCGGAACATCCTACGAAGGCGGAACGCAACATGCGCTCGCGATCGCCGATGCACCATTCGTCAAGGCGATGATCCCGCTGTTTTCGATGTCGGACGTCGGTCGCTATGGACTGCGCCACAACGGCGCGTTCGAGCTGCGCTGGGTCAACTGGGTCTTCTCGATGGGAGACCCGGGGGGCCAGCCGAACCTCGTGGCGGCCGCGCGCGCCGCCAGCGATCCGGCTGCGGCGCCCGCGCTTGCAGATCTCGTCAACCATGTGCCCGAATACGTGCGTGCCTTGCCCTTGCGCCCCGGCGACACCCCCCTCAAGTTCGCGCCCGACTACGAAAAGTGGCTGGCGGATGTGATGAGTCACGGGGGCGACGACCCGGTGTTCAAGGGGATGGGGGTCGAGGTCGTCGATCACCTGGCTGACTACAAGGACATTCCCGTCTACCACGTCACCGGCTGGTACGATTCCTGGGCGCTGCAGGTGGCGAACCTCAACTATGTAGGCCTGCGCGACCACAAGAAGAGCCCGCAGCGCCTGATTGTCGGACCCTGGACTCATAGCCGGCCGAACCTCAGCTATGCCGGAGACGCTCAGTTCACGCCCGACGCGGCCATCGATCTCAACGCCTTCCAGCAGCGCTGGTTCGATCACTGGCTGAAGGGTGTCGACAATGGTGTCGACCGCGAGGCACCGGTGCGCATCTACGTCATGGGCGGCGGTGACGGGCACAAGACCGCCGAGGGCCGGGTGTTCGTCGGGGGGTACTGGCGCGATGAACGGGAGTGGCCGCTCGCCCGGTCGACGCCGACGACGTACTACCTGCACGCCGACGGGGTGCTCTCGCCCGACAAGCCCGTACCGCACGAACCGGTGACCTACCGCTTCGATCCACACAATCCGGTGCCCACGCTTGGTGGCAACCTCTCGTCCCAGGGGACGCTCGCGACCGCGGGCGCGACGGATCAGCACTGCCGACCCGCTGTGTGGACCTGCACGGACTCGAATCCGCTGTCGGCGCGCAATGATGTGCTCGTGTTTCAGACGCCGCCCCTGACGCGGGACGTGGAAGTCACCGGACGCCTGATCGTTCGGCTGTGGGCGGCTTCGGACTCGCCCGATACCGATTTCACCGCCAAGCTCATCGATGTGTACCCACCGAATGCCGACTTCCCGGGCGGCATCGAGCTCAACATCGGCGACAGCATCGTGCGCGCGCGCTACCGCAACGGCCCGGCCAAGGCCGAGATGCTTCAACCCGGCAAGCCCTACGAGTTTACGATCGAGATGTATCCGACCGCGCTCACATTCAGGCACGGCCACCGGGTCCGGCTGGACATCTCCAGCAGCAACTTTCCGCGCTTCGACGTCAATCCGAATACCGGCGAGCCCCTGAACGACAACCGCCGCTGGCGGATCGCGGAGAACTCGGTCTATTTCGATCCCGAACACCCCTCACGCATCGTGCTGCCACTCGTTCCCGCAGGTTCCCCATAGCGTAGCGCGTGCGGTCGCGCATTGCCGCGCGACGATCCGAGAGGCCGTCGCGGCGGGCGGAGTGCCGGTTGGCGGGACCGATCCTATGATGCCGTGGTGCCGGAGAGCCCAGCATGGCGATCGACTTCACGCTGAATCAGCAGCGCTCCAGCTACCGCGGCGATCCCTCCATGCCGCTGTTGTGGTATCTGCGCGATCACGCGCGCCTCACCGGCACGAAGTTCGGCTGTGGCATCGGTTACTGCGGAGCGTGCACCGTCCACATTGATGGCGCGGCCACGCGCTCATGCGTCACCCCCATGTCACAGGTGGCGGGGCGCGCCGTCACCACCATCGAGGGGCTCGCGCGCGGTGGCCGGCTGCATCCGGTGCAGCAGGCCTGGATCGACGAAGACGTTCCCCAGTGCGGCTATTGCCAGGCCGGCCAGATCATGGCAGCGGTCGACCTGTTGGCCCGTAAGCCCCAACCGAGCGAGGCCGACCTCGCCGCCCTGACGAACCTGTGCCGCTGCGGCACCTATCCGCGCATCCGCAGGGCGATCCGTCGGGCGGCGGCGCAGTTGCAGGGTGAGCCCTGGTGAGCGTGCTGCGCAGCACCGGCGCGCTCTCGCGCCGCGATTTTCTCAGCGTGTCAACGAGCGCTGCCGGCGCACTGATGGTGTCATGGCCCTGGCCGTGCGCGCCAGGAGCGCAACCCGCCGGGAGCCGCTCGCTCGGCGCGTTCGTTCGCATCGAGGCCGATGGTCGCATCGTGATCGGAGCACGCGGCTGCGAGATCGGGCAGGGCGTCAAGACCTCGCTCCCCATGCTGATCGCCGAGGAGCTGGATGTTCCCTGGTCGGCGGTCACGGTGGAGCAACTCCCCTACGGCCTCATCGCCAGCCACGACGCGCCGGGCTACACCTCACGATACGGTCCTCAGGGTGCGGGCGGGAGCACCAGCATTCCGGACGGGTGGAAGGAGCTGCGGCAGGCCGGCGCGCGGGTGCGGTGGCTGCTGGTGCAGGCGGCCGCCCGGATCTGGCAGCAGCCGGCCGGTCAGCTCCGGACCCACGCTGCGCACGTGTTGCATCCGGACGGACGCAGCCTGAGCTACGCGCAGCTCGCGGCGCGCGCCGCCACGCTCACCCCGGCGCCTGCAGAGCTGCCTCTGAAGCCGCGGGGCGGGTATCGCATCATCGGCCAACCCATCCGGGTGACGGATGCGCGCGAGATCGTGACCGGTGCAGCGGGTTACGGGATCGACGCCGCCATCCCGGGTGCCCTCACGGCACTCATCGCGCGTTGCCCGTACTTCGATGGCGCCGTCGCGCACGTTGACGATGCGCAGGCGCGACGGGTTCCAGGCGTCCGGCAGGTCTTCCGGATCCCCGGGCCCCAGCCCGGTGCGGTGCTGGATCGAAACCTCGCGGCGGGTGTGGCGGTAGTGGCGGATGATTTCTGGTCGGCGCGCAAGGGTCGCGAAGCGCTGCGCATCACGTGGACTCAAGGACCCGGTGCACAGGATTCCTCGGCCGCGCTCGAGCGCCGCGCGGCCGCGGCGCTGGCGACGCGGGGCAAAATCGCGCGCCGGGATGGCGAGCTCGAAGCAACACGCCAGGCAGCGGCCCGTGTCGTGGAAGCGGTGTATGTCATGCCCCTGCTCGCGCACGCGACCATGGAGCCGCCGAACGCACTCATCGAGCTGCGGCCGAAGCGGGCGCTGCTCGTGGCCTCGCTGCAAAGCCCCGGGGGCGCATCCCGCATGATCAGTGAGATGACCGGGATTGCCCGCCCGGATATCGAGATCCGGCTACGGCGCGTGGGTGGCGGCTTCGGCCGGGGGCTGCAGAACGACTTCGTCGCGGAAGCGGTGCTGGTGGCTCAGGCGGCCAAGGCTGCGGTGAAAGTCATCTGGACGCGCGAAGATGATCTGCAGAACGATTTCTACCGGCCGTTCGGGCTGCACCAACTGGCGGCAACGCTCGATGCTCAAGGCCGGGTCAGCAGCTGGGCGCATCGGGTCGCCGCCACGCCGCGCAAGTATCGGGCGGCGGGGATGGAGGAGGAGTCCGACTGGATCGGCTGCGCCGATCCCGATGGTTTCCCGGCCGGCTGCGTGGCCAACTATCTGTCCGAGTTCGTGGCGGTCGAACTGAATCTGGCGCGCGGTTGGGTGCGCGGGCCGTTGCCGACGTTCTCGGCGTTTCCGGTGCAGAGCTTCGTGGACGAGATCGCGCTCGCGGCCGGCGCGGATCCGCTGGCGCTGCGGCTCGAGCTGCTGGGCGCGCCACGCGAGCTGGCGTATCGAGACCACGGCGGACCGACACTGCATACCGGACGCCTCGCAGGCGTGTTGAGGCGCGCGGCACAGGAGATCGGCTACGGCCGCAAGCTCCCCCCGGGGCACGGGATCGGTCTGGCCAGTCACTTCACCCATGGCGGATACGTCGCGCACGCCTTCGAGGTAGCCGTGTCGGCAGCGGGCGAGCTCGAGGTGGTGCGGTGTGTCTGTGCGGTGGACGTCGGGGAGGTCGTCAACCCACTCGGGGTCGAGGCGCAGATGATGGGGGCGACGATCGACGGCCTCTCGACCGCTCTGAACCTGCAGATCACCGTCAAGGACGGGCGCATCGAGCAGTCCAACTTCCCCGATTACCCGCTGCTGCGCATGGCGGCGGCACCGGACGTCGCAGTGCACCTCGTCGCCTCGGAATTCCCGCCATCCGGTGCCGGGGAGATGGGAATGCCCACCGTCGCCCCCGCGCTGGTCAACGCCATTTTTGCCGCGAGCGGCAGGCGCATCCGCCGTCTGCCAGTCGGCGATCAGCTCAAGGGCTCGACGGCGCGCTCTTGACGCCGCCCGGGAACGGTGCGTGCACATCCATGTGTTGAGCCACGGCCGGCATCGGATACTTGAGGCCGCTGGCGCAATTGAACAGGACCACGCGCTCGCTCGGGTGTACCTTGCCGCCCGCGGCCGCCTGCAGGTAGGCCGCGTAGGTCGCCGCCCCCTCGGGGCTGAGGAGCAGGCCATCCCGTGATCCCACGTGCTGCCGGGCGGACTCGATGTCCGAGTCCGGCACCGCGAGCGCGCAGCCGCCGCTGTCGCGCAGCGCGCGCAGGATCAGGAAATCACCCAGCGCCGCCGGCACGCGGATACCCGCCGCGATCGTGCGGGCATTCTCCCAGGGGATGGCGGTGTTCGTCCCGGCATCGAATGCGCGCACGATCGGCGCGCAGCCGCTGGATTGAACGGCGATGAGCCGCGGCAGGGGACCTGAAATCCAACCGAGGGTCAGCAGCTCCTGCCACGCTTTCCACATGCCGATCAGACCGGTGCCGCCGCCGGTTGGATAGAACACGACATCCGGCAGCCGCCACTGCAGCTGCACCGCCAGCTCCAGTCCCATGGTCTTCTTGCCTTCGATCCGATACGGCTCCTTCAGCGTCGACATGTCGAACCAGCCGAACTGCGGCTTGCCCAACTCGACCAGGCGGGCGCAATCGTTGATCAGGCCGTTGACACGCCACACCGTCGCGCCCTGCAGGGCGATCTCGCGGAGGTTGATTTCGGGGGTGTCGTCCGGGCAGAAGCAATACGCCTCGATGCCGGCGCGCGCGGCGTAGGCGGCGAGCGCCGCACCGGCGTTGCCATTGGTCGGAATCGCAATGCGCCGCACGCCGTGGGCCTTCGCCATCGATACCGCCACGCACAGGCCGCGCGCCTTGAACGAACCGGTCGGCAGGCGAGCCTCGTCCTTGACCATGGGAGCCATGAACCCGGCGGGCCGTTGGCTGTTGGTCAGAGGCACCAGCGGTGTTTCCACCTCACCCAGGCTGACGATGTGAGCCGGCTCAGCGACCGGCAGCAGTTCGCGCCACCGCCACAGGCCCGCCGGACGTGCCGCGATCTCTTCGCGCGGCACGGCGCGCCTGAGGGCATCCAGGTCATAGCGCGCCAGCAGCGGCTTGTTCGCCGCCGACAGACCGTGCAACCTCGCGATGTCGTACCGTTGCGCGCTGACACTGCACTCCAGGTGCGTCGCATACGAATAGCGCACTTAGGGCTCCTCGAGTCAGGGACGGCGGTCCCGATCGCCGGCTTTGTGATACAAGGGCGCGATGACGCACGAGCCGCCGCGCACCTCGCAGCCGCAACTGGTCCGCGCGATTGGCCGCTGGAGCATGGTAGCACTCGC
The DNA here is from genome assembly GCA_035300445.1 of Steroidobacteraceae bacterium. Taxonomy (GTDB): domain Bacteria; phylum Pseudomonadota; class Gammaproteobacteria; order Steroidobacterales; family Steroidobacteraceae; genus 13-2-20CM-66-19. The sequence continues at coordinate 1,212 of DATGVL010000063.1, read as the reverse complement.
GGTCAACAGCATCCTCGGCAGCGGCATCTTCGGGTTGCCCTCGGTAGTTGCCGGACTGGTTGGGCACGCGAGTCCCGCCGCCGTCCTGATCGCCGGCGCCGGCATGGCGGTCATTATCGCCTGCTACGCGGAAGTTGCGTCCCAGTTCACCGAGAGCGGCGGCACCTATCTGTATGTGCGCCATACCTTCGGCAGGTTCGCAGGCCTGCAGGTGGGTTGGCTGATGCTGCTCAGCCGCCTGACGGCGTGCGCCGCCGGGGTGAATCTGCTGGTCATTTACCTGGGGGAATTCTGGCCCGCGGCGACCCAGCCGCTGCCGAGACTCATGGTCATCGGCGTGTTTCTCGGCAGCCTCGCAGCGGTGAACTATCGCGGCGTGGCAGCGGGCACGCTGGTCAGCAATGCAACCGTGGTGGCGAAGCTGCTGGCGCTGGGAATGGTATGCGTGGCCGGCGTGCTTTACCTGTCGGTGCATCCGCGAGTCGCGGCGACGCCGGTGGCCGCCTCGGTGGATGGCTGGTTGCAGGCGATGCTGCTGCTGCTGTTTGCCTACGGCGGCTATGAAGCCGCGCTCAACCCGATGGGCGAGGCGCGTGATCCACGACGGGATGCGGCCTTCGCGTTGTTCGTGGCACTCCTTATTCTTACTGCGCTGTATGCGGTGCTGCAGCTGATCGTGATCGGGGTGCTGGTGGACGCCGCGCACAGCGCCCGGCCGCTGGCGGATGCGGCCCGGGTGGTCATCGGGCCGGCGGGCGCAGCGCTCATTTCCGCGGGGGCATTGATTTCGGTCTACGGCTACATCAGCGCCAACATGCTGACCGCGCCGCGCGGCACCTTCGCTCTGGCCGAACGGGGCGACTTCCCGGCCTGGTTCGCCCGCGTGCACCCGCGCTATCGCACCCCCTACTGCTCGATCCTGGTATTCGCGCTGCTGCTGTGGGGGTTTTCCCAGTTCGCGAGCTTCTCCTGGAACGTCACGCTGTCGGCCGTGGCGCGGCTGTTCTTTTACGCGGCCGTGTGTGTGGCCGTACCGGTTCTGCGCCGCAGGCAGGCCGCGGCCGCGCTGTGGCGTCTGCCCGGTGGACTGATCCTTCCGGTCCTCGGCGTGGCGATCTGTGCCGTGCTCCTCACGCGGGTGGATTTCAGCAAATCGCTCATCCTCCTCGCCACGATCGGCGCCGCCGGTGCGAATTGGCTCGTGGTCAGGGG
>DATGVL010000062.1:0-37433 GCA_035300445.1 Steroidobacteraceae bacterium | reverse complement strand
CCGCCACCGGCAGCGCCGCTCACGCGGCGACGCCTGCGTGCCTCGCAGGCCGCGGTTACGCAGTGAGATAGCCCCACGGCGACTCCTGAAGTGATCGCGATCGGATCGCTCATGGGTGGAGCGAGTCGCTGATTTTCCGTCGCCTGCGTGGCCGTGCTTGCGCGGTAGTAGAGTGCGACTCGTGTGGATACGTCCACCAGTGCCACAATCCGCCCCATGAACTCGCCCAACAGCGCCTACGTCGCGCGCGACCTCGCTCACGTGTGGCATCCGTGTACCCAGATGAAGGATCACGAGCAGCTGCCCCCGATCCCGATCCGCTGCGGGCAGGGCGCGTGGCTCGAGGACTACTCCGGCCAGCGGTATCTGGATGCCATCAGCTCCTGGTGGGTGAACCTGTTCGGTCACGCCAATGCGCGCATCAACGCCGCGGTGCGCGCGCAGCTGGAGGAGCTCGAGCAGGTGATCCTCGCCGGCTTCACGCACGAGCCGGTGATCGCGCTCTCGGAGGCGCTGAGTGCGATCGCCCCTGCGGGACTCACCCGCTGCTTCTACGCCGACAACGGCTCCTCGGCCGTCGAGGTGGCGGTGAAAATGAGCTTCCACTACTGGCGCAACGTGGGCCGTAGCGCGAAGCGTCGCTTCCTCACCCTCTCGAACAGCTATCACGGCGAGACCCTGGGGGCGCTCGCTGTGGGTGACGTCGATCTCTACAAGCAGATCTACCGCCCGCTGCTCATGGATGTCATCACCGTGCCCTCGCCGGATTGCTACGCGCGCGCCCCCGGCGAGAGCTGGGCGCAGTACTCGCGCCGCATGTTCGCGCACATGGAGGCCGCGCTCGCGCAGCATGCGCACGAGGCCTGTGCGGTGATCGTCGAGCCGCTGGTGCAATGTGCCGGCGGCATGCGCATGTACGATCCGGTGTACCTCACGCTGCTGCGCGAGGCCTGCGATCGTCACCAGGTGCATCTCATCGCGGACGAGATCGCGGTGGGCTTCGGGCGCACCGGCAGCATGTTCGCCTGCGAGCAGGCCCGCATCCGCCCCGACTTCATGTGTCTGTCCAAGGGCCTGACCGGGGGCTACCTGCCGCTGTCGACCGTGATGACCACGGACGGGGTGTACCAGGCGTTTTACGACGAGTACGTCAAGCTCAACGCCTTCCTGCACTCGCACAGCTTCACCGGCAACCCGCTCGCGTGCGCCGCGGCGCGCGCCAGTCTCGCCATTTTCCGCGACGATGAGGTGCTCGAGCGCAACCGGGCGCTCGCCGCGCGCATGGGCGAGCGCGCCCGCGCGCTCGAGGATCACCCGCACGTGGCGGAAGTGCGCCAGCGGGGCATGATCGTGGCGATCGAGCTGGCCGCGAACAAGGTGAGCCGCGAGCCGTATCCCTGGCAGGAGCGTCGTGGACTTCGCATCTACCGGCACGCGCTCAGCCGCGGCGTGCTGCTGCGGCCCATCGACAACGTCGTGTACTTCATGCCCCCTTACGTGATCACACCCGAGGAGATCGATCTGATGGTCGAGGTGGCGCGTGAGGGCATCGAGCAGGCGACATGCGACTGACGCGGGTGTATGTGGATGCGCCGCTGGCGAGCGGCATGCGCGTCACGCTGCAAGGCAGTGCCGCGGGCCACCTCACGCGCGTGCTGCGCCTGCGGGTCGGGGAGGCGCTCACCGTGTTCAATGGCGCGGGCGGGGAGTACGCCGCCAGCATCGAGCACGCGCACGCCGGCAGGGTTGCGGTCGCGATCGCCGAGCTGCGCGCGATCGAGCGCGAGTCGCCGCTCACCCTCACCCTCGCGCAGGGCGTGTCGCGTGGAGAGCGCATGGACCTGGTGGTGCAGAAGGCGACCGAGCTCGGGGCGTCGGGCCTTGCGCCGGTGCTCGCTGAACGCAGCGTCGTGCGGCTCACGGCCCAGCAGGCCGAGCGCAGACTCAATCACTGGCGTGCCATCGCCATCGCCGCCTGCGAGCAGAGCGGACGCAACCGGCTGCCGGCGATCGCATCACCCGTGCCGCTCAAGGATTTCCTGCGTACCAGCGACGGCAGCATGCGCCTGCTGCTCTCACCCGCAGCCACGGCAACGCTCGCCGACCTGCCACGCCTGGTGAGCGCGATCACGGTACTCATCGGCCCGGAGGGAGGACTGGCAGAAGCGGAGCAGGAGGCCGCCGTGGCAGCCGGTTTCAAGCCGGTGCGCGTCGGCCCGCGCGTGCTGCGTACCGAGACTGCGGCCATCGCCGCGCTCACGCTCCTGCAGCGGGAGTTCGGCGATCTCTAACAATTCTTCACATGCGCTCGCGGGAACGCTCGCTTCCCGCCGCCGCGGTGTAACCCCACCGGGTCGTGATGACGATTCGTGACGGATGTCACATACTGCGCGCATTGAGGCAGGCAGGGATCCGCCGACCGCAATGACCCCCTTGAAGCAGCGTACGCGTGCCGCGCCGGCACGCGCACACGCACGGTCTCGCCGGCTGCGGTCGCGCTGATCATTCCGGCAGTGTCGCGCAACACCAATAGGGGCTCAGCGCCCTGGGGAGAACGCTGATGAAACTCACGACTATGGCCCGAGGTCCCGGTGCGACTCACGCGCACCGCCGCTGGGCTGCACTGATCATTGCCGCGTGCCTGAGTGCCGCCGCCGCCGCGACGGCTCCAGCACCGGCCAGCGGCGGTGCGCCGCTGCTGGCACACGCGACCGATCTGGGTCCCGTGAGCGCGTCGAGTCCCGTCGAAGTGACGGTGTGGCTGAGACTGCACGATGAGAAGGGTCTCGACAGCCGGCTCGAAGCCCAGCAGTCAGGCAAGGCCGCTTACCTCTCCAACGCGCAAATCCAGGCCCAGTTTGCGCCGAGCGCGGCGGACGTCGCCAAGGTCAGCGCCTTCCTCAAGGCCCAGGGGCTCACCGTCACCGGTGTCGGTCAGGGCAACCTGTACGTCAAGGCCTCAGGCACCGCCGCGCGCGTGCAGAGCGCCTTCCAGGTCGAGCTGCACCAGTACAACTTCCACGGCCGCGAGTTCCGCGCCAGCGCCCGCAGCGCCACCCTGCCGCCCGATGTGGCGCCGCTGGTCAGCTCGGTCGGTGGTCTGTCGACTCTCGGGGCGCAGCCGCATATCGCACGCAACAAACTCGCGGCAAGCGTCCACTTCATGCGCCCGAGTGACGCCGAAGGCATGGCCCCGAGACCGGTATCGGCGAGCGCCAGCCCGAACGGCTCGGTCTTCTCGGGCCAGTGCTTCTTTGGGCAGACTTCCGAGAGCTTCAGCGGCAAGGGCGTCACGGCGAGCTACCAGGGTAACCGCTACGGTGCGGACATCACCAATACCGCCGACGGGACGGTGGCGCCGTGTGGCTATCAGCCGAGCGAGATACAGACCGCCTACAACCTAACGCCGCTCTATCAGGCGGGGCTGGACGGCACCGGCACGACCATCGCCATCGTGGACGCCTTCGGCTCGACGACCATCGCCAGGGATGCGCGGGTCTTCGCGGCCTCCATGGGCCTGCCGCCGGTCAACCTGACCATCGTCGGCACGCCGACCGAGTCGAACTTCTCGACCGATCCGAATGCCGGCTGGGCGACCGAGACGACGCTCGACGTCGAGTGGGTCCACGCGATCGCGCCGGGCGCGAAGATCCTGCTGGTCATCGCCCCGACGAACTTCGATTCCGACCTGTTCGCCGCGATCGCAACGGCTTCGGCGACGCCAGGGGTGGTGGCGATCTCCAACAGCTGGGGTAACGTTGAGTCCGACACCGACGTCGCGTCGCGTGCTTCGACCGACGCCGTGCTGAAGATGGCCAATGCCCGCGGGCAGTCGGTCAACTTCAGCACCGGTGACTCGGGCAACTTCGCCAGCGACCTCGGCTACATCGACGTCAGCTACCCGTCCGGCTCACCCTTTGCCACGGCCGTCGGCGGCGTGACCGTGGCGCTGGACTCCCACCAGCACATCGCCTGGCAGACCAGCTGGGGCACCAACCTCACCGAGGTGGTCGACAGGATCTCGCTCGGCAGCCCGCCGATTGATCCGCCTTTCAGCGAGCCCCTTGGCGGCGGCGGCGGCGGCGGCGGCGTCAGCAACGCCTACCCGCAGCCTTCCTGGCAGCGCGCTCTCGGGGGATCACGGCGCCTGCAGCCGGATATCTCCTGGGTCGCGGACCCGTTCACCGGTGTCGAGTACATCTTCACGGGCGACAGTGCGGGAGACCTCTTCATCGGGACAATCGGTGGCACCAGTGTGGCCTGCCCGATGTTCACCGGTCTGTGGGGCATCGCCACGCAGCGGGCGCACCATCCGCTCGGAAACGCGGCGCCGCGCCTGTACCAGCTGCCGGCGGGCGCGATCACGGATGTGACCGGGGCCGGGGCGCCGTCATCGGGGAACGTCACCGGTACGATCCACGACGCCAACGGGACGGAGCATTGGAACACCTGGGAGCTGGCGGCGCCGCTGTCGGGCGCGCCGACCTTCGTCAGCGCCCTCTACAACAGCCCGTTCTCCACGCGCTGGTTCGTCATCAGCTTCGGTCTGGACACCTCGCTGCCGGTGGGTCCGGGCTGGGACCAGGCGACGGGACTGGGGACGCCCAACGGCTGGAGCTTCGTGCAGGCGTTCGCCGGGGATTGAGCTCAAGTCTGCCGCGTGCGAGGCACGGGTATCAGGACGCGTGCGCTACGCGCTGATGCTGGTCTCTTCCGCGATCATCTCTTCCAGGCGCTCGAGGTCCGGTACCAATGGGGTCTCGTTGACCATGCGGATCTGGCAGATGATGGGTGTGCGCTCGGGAAACACGCGCGAGTTGTCGGGGCGCACGACGTCCGAGCTCACGCGCACCAGCTGCGGGAAGCCCTGGCTGATCAGTGCGAAGTTGCCGCCTTCGACCCGCGTGCCGAGCGCGTGCAGGATCACGATGCGGGTGCGGCCGCTGGCCGGCGGAATCATCTGGCCGCAGGCGCCCTCGAAGGACACGAGCGGCACGACCTTGCCGTTCCAGGGCACGGTGCCGACGTACCACGGCGGCGCCCCGGTCATCTCGCTCGGGCTCTGGAAGCCGATGACCTCGGCGACACAGGAGCGCGGAATGATCAGCCGCTCATCGACCAGCGGTACCAGCAGGCTGTAGATTTCGGTGACGCGCTCGGTCATGAGGCGTAAGCCCGCGCCTGCGCCGCGGCGCGCCGCCGCTCCACCAGCGGCGCGATGGCATCCAGAAGCTGCGCCTCCTGGTAAGGCTTGCCCAGATAGTCATCGACGCCGAGCTCGATGGCGCGCGCGCGGTGTTTCTCACCCACGCGCGAGGTCACCATGATGATCGGCACGTCCTTCAGGCGCGGATCGTTGCGCACGTGCGCGGCGACTTCGTAGCCGTCCATGCGCGGCATCTCGATGTCGAGCAGGATGACGTCCGGCACGTTGTCCTGCAGCAGCGCCACCGCGTCCATGCCGTCGCGCGCGGTCAGCACCCGCATGCCGTTGCGCTCGAGCAGCCGCTGGGTCACGCGGCGCACGGTGATGGAATCATCCACCACCATCGCAAAGGTGCGCCGGTCGCCACGCTCCTTCGGCGCCGGCGGTGCCTGCACCCGCGCGCGCCACTCCGCGCGCACCAGGGCGCCGATGTCGAGAATGATGACTATGCGCCCGTCGCCGAGGATGGTTGCGCCGGATATGCCGCGGATTCCGGAGATCTGCGGACCGACTGACTTGACGACGATCTCGCGGCTGCCGACCAGCTCATCCGCCACCAGCCCGGTGGAGTGCTCGCCGGCGCGCACCAGCACTACCGGGATGGTCACGTCCTGCCCCGGCAGCTCCGAGGGCGTCAGTCCCACGAACGTCGCGAGGTACTGGAAGCGGTACTTCTGTCCGCCGTAGTCGAATGCCGCTGCATCGCGCCCCAGGTGCGCAGTGACCACCGACTTGGACAGGCGCAGCACCCCCTCCACGGTGGGCAGCGGGAGTGCGTAAAACTCCTCGTCGGTGCGCACCACCAGCGCGTGGCTGATCGCGAGCGTGAGCGGCAGGCGGATGGTGAACACCGTGCCCTCGCCCGCCTTGGTCTCCATGTGCAGCGCGCCGCCCAGGCGCTTGATCTCGGTGGCCACGACGTCCATGCCGACGCCGCGCCCCGCCTGCTGGGTGATCGCGCCGGCGGTGGAGAAGCCCGGCTCGAGGATCAGCTGGATCGCTTCCTCGTCACTCACGCTCTGCCCCCCGCCCGGGGCGATGAGTCCCATGCCTTCCGCCTTCTGGCGGATCGCGCTCAGATTCATGCCGCCGCCGTCGTCGCTGAGGCGCACCATGACCTCGGCGCCTTCACGATGCAGCTCGAGGAGAATGCGTCCGGTGTCAGGCTTGCCGCGGCCCACGCGCTCCTCGGGGTCTTCGATGCCGTGCACCACGGCGTTGCGCAGCATGTGCTCGAACGGTGGCAGCATGCGCTCGAGCACCTGCCGGTCGAGCTCGCCCGAGGCGCCCTCGACGATGAGCTCGGCGCGCTTGCCGGTCTCGGCGGCCGCCTGGCGCACGATGCGGGCCAGGCGCTGCACGTGACGCTGGAACGGCACCATGCGCGTGCGCATGAGCCCGTTCTGCAGCTCGGTGATGGTGCGCGCCTGCTGCTGCAGCAGCGTCTGGGTGTCCTTGGCGAGGCTCTCGAGGAGCTGCTGAATGCTCGCCACGTCGTTGGCGGTCTCGGCGAGCGCCCGCGAATATTGCTGGATGGAGGAATAGCGATCGAGCTCGAGCGGATCGAACTCGCTGCGGTGCGCGCCCTCGTCCTCGTGCTTGTGCAGAATCTGCGCCTCGGTCTCGATCTCGAGACTGCGCAGCTGCTCCTTGAGGCGCGTCACCGTGCGCGACAGCTCCCCCAGGTTGAAATCGAACGAGCCGAGCTGCTGCTCGAGGCGCGCACGCGCAATGCTCGCCTCGCCCGCGATGTTCAGCATCTGGTCGAGCAGATCCGCGTCCACGCGCGCCATCTCCGGGCGCTCGCCCCCCGCCACCGGCTCGCGGCCAGGCGGGACCGGCGGCGGCGCGGACAGACCCTCCTCGCTGTGCAGCTCGGGTGCGCGGTCACGCGTGAGTGCCGGCGTCAGCGCGGTCGCATCCGGATCCGCCGGTGCGATTTCCTCGTCGGCCTGCCCGGCCCGGCCCTCGTCCCGGCTCAGCATGAGCTCCACGTTCAGCCTCGCGAGCATGGTGCTGTCCGACCCGGCTGGCGTCGGCTCGCCCGATGGCGGCGCCGGGATCATCGGCGCGGCGGCCGGGGCCGAGGCCGGCACAGGGGGCGGGGTGCTCGGGGCGAGGTCGGCTGTCGGGGCGGGGAGACCGGGTGGCGGCGGTGTGCCGGGGAGCGCCGCGGAGCCCGACAGGCTCTGCAGACGCGCGATGATGGAGCGCGCGGCTGCGACCGGCCGGCCGTTCACGACCTGCTCGCGCATGCGCGCGAGCTCGTCCAGGCTCGCCTGGATCACATCGAACACCGCGACGTCGGCTGCGACCGTGCCATTGTCGACCGCCATGACGAGGGTTTCGAGCTCGTGGGAGAGATCGCCCATGGGCGTGATGCCGGCCACGCGCGCGCCGCCCTTGAGGGTGTGCAGCGGGCGCTTGAGACTGCCGCGAAAGTCCGCGCTGTTGGGCTGTGAGCGCCAATCGGACAGCGCGCGTTCGGAGGCATCGATGAGCTCGGTCGCCTCGTCGGTGAAAATGGCCGCCACTTCCGGGTCGAACTCGAACGCCTCGTCGCGCGCCTGTCCGTCCCCGGGCGCTTCGGCCGCGCCGATCGGGGGACGGATACCGGAGTGCGCGCCGGCGGCGGCCATGCGCTGATCCAGAGCCGTGTTGGCGCGCTCGATCCGCTCGAGCAGCTGCCAGTGATTGACGAAGTAACCGGTCGGCTCATCCAGGTGCGTCGCGACGGATTCCATCGCGGCCATGCAGTCCCCGAGGAGCTTCAGATCCTCGCTCCCGAGCCCGAGCCCGCTGCCGTAGGCGCGGCGCAGCCAGTGATCCAGCGGCTCCGCCAGTCGAATTCCGTGGCGGGCCTGAGCCATTTTCGAGCTGCCCGAAAGAGTGTGGCAGGCGCGATAGACGTCCTCGGGCAGCGCATGCGGCTCGGGAAGCTGCGACTCGCGCGCGAGGTAACCGCGCACCGTCGCCACATGTGCGGCGGTCTCGCGCGCGTAGATGTCGCGCAGCGTGTCGTCCGGCACGGCCGCCGTCATGGCGGGGGTGGCCGGTGCGGCCCGCGCGGAGCGCGCGGCGGGGGTGGACGCGGGGACGGCTCGGCGCTCCGGAGCAGCGCTCGCGCCGGCGGGGACGGCGCCGGTCGCCTGCAGCTCGGCCGCCTCCTCCTCGGCCTGCTCGGGCGTGCCGCGGGCAGTGGCCTGGCGGCCGGCGGCGAGTGCATGGGCGCGCGAGGCGATGGCGCTGATGTCGGCGCGCAACGGCCCGCGGGTCTGCAGCTGCGTGATCAGCTCGGGCAGGGCGCCGACCGCCGCGCGCAGGGTCTCGAGTATCGGCGGGGAACGGCTCAGGGTGTTGTCGAGGACGCGGTTGAGCAGGTTCTCGATCGCCCACGCGAACTCGGAGAGCTCGCGTGCGCCGACCATGCGGCCGCTTCCCTTGAGGGTGTGGAACGAGCGGCGCACGGTGACCAGTGAATCGCGCTCGAGCGGATTGTGATCCCAGGCGGGGAAGCAGTGCTGAATCCTGGTGAGCTCCTCGTGCGCTTCCTCGGTGAACAGCTTCACCAGCTCGGGGTCGGCATCGGCAAGCGTGGCCTGCCCGGCGGCGCTCGATGGCGCCAGCGTCGGCGCCGAGGCGCCCACCGCGGCCACGTCCGGGCGCGGCACCTGCGGGGGCGCGAGGGCCCGAATCTGCACCGTGCGCGCATAGGCGCCGGCTTCGAACGGCGCGACCGTGGGCACCGCAGGGGTCGGCTGCTGCTCGAGCGCCTGCACACACCCCTGGGCGTTGTCGAGCATGTACCAGGGGTCCGAGCGTCCCGCCTGCACCGTCTCCATGTAGTACTCGAGGCTGACGATCGCGTCCGCCAGCCGGTCTATGAAGCCCGGCGGCAGCACGTGCAGGCCCGGTTGCATGACACGCCGCAATTGCGTGGTGATCCCGTCGATGACCTCCACCGCGCGCGGCTTGCCGAGCAGCAGCAGGCCCGCCTTGATGCCGCGCATCAGGTCCTGCCAGCTGTCGAGGCCCGACGCATCCAGCGTGCCACCGACACTCTGGGTGACCGCTTCCTTGATGCGCGCGAGATTGACGATGCACTCGCGCAGCACCGCCGCCTGCACCTGCTGAAATTCGCCGTCCTCGGCGGGCCGCGGCAGCTCCGCGTCCCGCGGCAGGATCATGCCGACCAGCTGGCTGTCGAGCTTGTCCTCGACGCCGATCAGGGTCGCGGCGATCTCGACCAGCGTGGCTTCATCGGCCTTGAGCGTGCCGGCGACGATCTGCTGCAGCCGCTCGGTCTCGCGTTGCACGTTGGCGCGCAGCTCGCCGAGGCCCAGGACCCCGAGGGTGTCGCCGATCTTGCGCAGCATATCGACCTGCGCGCCGAGCTCCTGCGGCTGGCCGGCCCCACGGCGCACGAAGATGTCGAGGACGTCCTTGACCTTGGACAGATCCTCGCGGATGGCCGCGGCCACCGTCTGCATGAGCTTGACGCTCGGCGCCGACAGGTTCTCGCGCTCCTGCTCGATGCCCTCGTCGACCGGCAGCAGCTCCGAAAGACGGAACGAGACGCGCACCGCGCTCACGCGCGGGCCCGAGGATTCGGAGCGTCCGATGTAATACAGCAGATTGTTGAGCAGCTCGACCGGCGGGGACTGCGCATAGCGCGCCTCGCCCTGCTCGTAGAGGCGGCGGATCTCGCGATCCCCGAGGCCCAGCAGCCGTTTGACGGACTGCCCGCTCTCCAGACCCTTCTCCTGCAGCGCTTCCATCACCGCGCCGATCACCCACCACAGCTGGAACACCGGCTGGCGGGTTGCAAGCTGCTCGAGCTTGCGCGCCACGGCGGCGAGAATCTCCAGGTTCTGCTCCACGCGCTCGCCGCGGATCCAGCCGATGAGGCCCACCTGGTAGCGGGCCCGCAGCCGGCGCGCCCAGTGCTCGATGGTCATCGGCGCCTCGCCGGGGGCGACCTGCTGCGGTTGCGCCTGCTGGTCGGACTTGAGGTTCAGCAGCAGCAGCGTGCCTTCGGACAGCAACGCATTGCCGCGCACGGCGCGCAGGTCGTTCAGCAGCGGCAGCAGCACGAGGGCCAGATCGCGCCCGCCCGCCAGCACCCGCTCCAGATAGCTCGGCAGCTGCACCATGGCGCGCATCAGCGCATCGAGGCTTTCGGCCTGGCTCTTGCGCTCACTGTGGGTCGCGAGCAGATACATCGCGACGTGCTCCATCTCCTCGGCGAGCAGCGCCGCGCCATAGATCTCCAGCAGCCGCAGCACACCCTGCACCTGGTGCAGGTCGCGCGCGCAGCGCTCGAGCAGCGTGACGTTGTCAGGCTGCTCGACGTAGGTCTCGAGGGCGCCGCGGGCCTCCGCCAGCGTGGCGTTCACTTCACGACCGACGAGATCGAATGTCTGGGAGGCGACTTCAGGCATGGAGTGGCTTTCGCAGTAGAGTCTAGGAGCCGCCCAATGCGGAGATCTGCCGCACCTTCGCCGTATTCAGCGTGGCGTCCTCCACGCGCCTGATGGCGCTGTTCGAGAGGAGGCGCTCGTCGGGGTTGCCCGGCAGACGGAAGCCCGCGGCGGACTTGCGCAGGCCGGCGGAGAGCTCGGCCAGCTTGGCGATGGCGGCCGAGGTCGCGTTGGTCGATTCGGCGGTCTGGCCGCTGATCTCCTTGAGAGCCTGCATGTTGCGCGCGATGTTCTGTGCCGCGTGGGTCTGCTGGCGCGCGCTGCCGGAGATATTCTGCACCAGGCTCGCGATCTGGTTGGAGACCTGCTCGATCTCCTCCAGCGCGGCGCCGGCGTTTTCCGCCAGCAGCGCCCCGCCGACCACGTCGGTGGTGCTGCGCTCCATCGAGACGACCGCCTCGTTGGTGTCGGTCTGGATGGTGCGTACCAGCACCTCGATCTGCTTGGTGGCGTTGGCGGCGCGCTCGGCGAGCCGTTGCACCTCATCCGCCACCACCGCGAAGCCGCGACCCGCCTCGCCCGCCATGGAGGACTGTATCGAGGCGTTCAACGCCAGGATGTTGGTCTGCTCGGCGATGTCGTTGATGAGCTCGACGATGTTGCCGATCTCCTGGGAGCTCTCGCCGAGGCGCTTGATGCGCTTGGAGGTCTCCTGGATGGTCTCGCGGATGGCGTTCATGCCGTCGATGGTGCGGCGCACGGCATCCCCGCCCTTGTGCGCCACCTCGACCGAATGACGCGCCACATCGGCGGCGCGCTCGGCGTTGCCGGACACCTCCTCCACGGAGCCCGCCATGCTGGCCGCGGACTCGGTGGCCGAGGAGATCTGCTTGGATTGCGCGCCGCTCGCCCTGGCGAGGTGCTGCGACAGCGCCTGCGTCTGGCGCGTCGCGCTCTCCAGCTGGATGGCCGAGCCGTTGATGGTGGTCACGAGGCCGCGCAGCGCGTCCACCGCGTAGTTGATGGAATCCGCGATGGCGCCGGTGATGTCTTCGGTGACCGTGGCCTGCACGGTGAGATCTCCGTCGGCGAGGCTCGAGAGCTCATCCAGCAGCCGCAGGATCGCCTGCTGGTTGCGGTCGCTCTCGCGGCGCTGCGCATCCGCCGAGACGCGCTGGCGCTCCACCGCGCGGCGCATGCGCAGCGTCGCCAGGAGCGCGGCGATCAACAGCGAGAGTCCCGCGGCCAGCAGCACGAGCGGCGCCCACACGAGCATGCCGGCCACGGGGCCGGTGGTGGGCGCAGCGGCGGCAATGTCGCGTGCATCCATGGCGATGGCGCGCGCCGCGTTCTGCGCCGAGGGGAGCGCGGGCGCTGCGGCCACGGCGCGGCGTACGCTGGCGCTCAAATCCGTGTAGATCGCATCGAGCGCCTTCAGGTGCCTGGCGGCCTCAGGCTGGGTCACGCGCGGCAGCGCCAGACCCGAGCCCCCGCCTGCGAGGCCGGAGATGACCTGGCCCAGGTAGTTGCTGCTCTCGGCGATGCGCTGCGCCGCCTGCCCGGGATCGGCCGCGCCCTGGGTGAGTGCGGTCACATCCAGCTGCAGCCGCTGGGCGCGCGCCTCGAAGCGCTCCAGGGTGGCGGTGACTGCGGGGGCGACCGGGGAGGGCAGGCTCGCGCCGAGTGCGCCGGATTCGGTGAGGAGCCGCGGCACGAGAGCGGCGGTCTCGCGCGCGGCACTGCCCGCGTCCGCCAGGGCACTGCGCGCGCGCAGCACCGCCGTGGCGTTGCTCATCAGGCGCGTGAAGCGCGCATCGCTCGTGAACGGCGCGGCGGGATCATGCGCGGCCGCATCCTCGAGCTCCTTCTGGCGCTGCTGGAAGCGCGCGAGCGCCGCCGCATCCCCGGCCACCGCGGCGCCGGCATCGAGCGCCAGGCTGTAGAGCGCCTCGACCGGGAGTGCGCGGGCGCCGGGGCGCGTCTGCAGCAGGGTGTAGGACACGCCGCTGCCGATGAGCAGCACCGCCGCGACCGTCAGCAGCAGGGCCAGAGCGGTCGGCGGGCGCACCGTGACAACCGCAGCGATCATGCCGCGGCCTCCGTGAACGCCGGGCTCTCGAGCACCGAGCGCAGGCTCAGGACCGGCCATTGCTCCTGGGCGCGGCGAAACGCGCCCGCGAGATAGCGCTCGCAGCGCGCCACCGTCGGGGGAGCGTCGCCGGAGAATTCGTTGTCCGCGAAGCGCCGGAATCCCAGCACCTCATCCACCAGGAGACCCGCGGGAATCTCGCGGTGATTCACCACCACCACGCGGGTGTTGCGCGTGATCGGCGTCACGCCGCTGCCGAGGAACTGGCGCAGGTCGATGATCGGCAGCAGCTGGCCGCGCACGTTGGCGAGACCCTTGACCCAGGGCTTGGCTCCGGGCACCCGCGTGGTGCTCGCCGGCACGCCCAGCACCTCGCGCGTCTCCTCGCGCGCCACGAGGTACAGGTCCCCTGCCATGCGCAGCGCCACCCCGACCCATTCGCGGCCGGCGTTGGTCTCCGGATTGGCTTGCGCGGAGGTGGCGCGGCCGCGCCGCTCGAGCTCCGCGAGCAGCTCGAACGGCCGGTCCCGCAGGGACTTGAGCCCAACTTCAGGTGGCGCTGACGACTCGGTCATGGGTTCGATGGCCCCGTCACCCCGACAGGGTCGCCTGCGCCTTGGCGACCAGCTGATCGGGCGATACGGGCTTGATCATGTAATCGACCGCTCCCTGGCGCAGCCCCCAGATGCGATCGGTCTCCTGACCCTTGGAGGTGACCATGATGATCGGAATCGTGCGCGTGCGCGGATCGTTCGCCAGCGCACGCGTAGCCTGGTAACCGTTCATGCCGGGCATGACGATGTCCATGAAAATCAGATCGGGACTCATCTCGCGCGCCAGGCGCACGCCCTCGGCGCCGTCGGCGGCGGCGGCGGTCTTGAAGCCATGCTTCTCGAGCGCCTTCTGCATGACGTGCAGCTCGGTAGGGGAGTCGTCGACTATCAGGATCAGGGCCATTGCGATCATCTCCCGATATGCGTCTCGATCGCCGACAGCAGCTCGTCCTTGGTGAAGGGCTTGGTGAGGTAATGCTCCGAGCCGACGATGCGACCGCGCGCACGATCGAACAGGCCGTCCTTGGAGGACAACATGATCACGGGTATGGAGCGGAACACCTTGTTGTGTTTGATGAGCGAGCAGGTCTGGTAGCCATCCAGCCGCGGCATCATGATGTCGACGAACACGATGTCGGGCTGATGGTCGGCGATCTTGGCGAGCGCATCGAAGCCATCGATCGCGGTGAACACCTCGCAGCCCTCCTTCGCCAGCAGCGTCTCGGCCGTGCGGCGAATGGTCTTGCTGTCGTCGATGACGAGGACCTTCAGCCCCTGTAGCTTGTTGTTGCTGCCGGTCACGGTCAGACGACTCCTTCCCTAACGGTTTAACGGCCCACGGGACCTGAGAAACCACGCGCGCGCGTGGCGGTATTGACCCCCGCGAAACCCCGGGCTTTGCGCCAGGCCCCACACCAGCCGTGTAGTTTCACGGGCCCCCTCCAAGGGGGCAAGCGCCATGGGGTTTTAACATATCGGTATACCCCCTGCTATGCCATGCGCGTCACGTTTTTCGAAGGTCGTCCGCGTTTTCAACGCCTTCCATCGCCGGGGCAGACATATTCGCGCCGCACTGAGCATAATCGGCGCTGAAGGCTTCAGGGGCTTGGCAGGACCGGATGACCGCTCTCAGGCGACTGGGCGTGGTGATGGATCCCATCGGCGCCATCAGCTACGCGAAGGATTCGACGCTGGCCATGCTGCTCGCGGCGCAGGCGCGCGGCTTTGCGCTCGCCTACCTCGAGCAGCGCGATCTGCTGCTGCGCGACGGCGTCGCGTACGGGCGCATGCGCGCACTCACCGTGAGGGCCGACCCCGCGGACTGGTTCACCCTGGGGGAGCCGGCCATCGAACCCCTGGGCACCCTGGCGTGCATCCTGATGCGCAAGGATCCGCCCTTCGACACCGAGTACATCTACAGCACCTACATCCTCGAGCGCGCCGAGAGTGAGGGCGTGCTCATCGTCAACCGCCCGCGCGGGCTACGCGACATGAACGAGAAGGTCTATACGGCCTGGTTCCCGCAGTGCTGCGCGCCGACCCTGATCACGCGCGACATGGCAGAGATGGCCGGCTTCCTGCGCGAGCAGCGCAAGATCGTCTGCAAGCCCCTCGACGGCATGGGCGGTCGCTCGATCTTCGTGCTCGGCGAGGGCGATCTCAACGCACGGGTGGTGTTCGAGACCCTCACCGACTACGGACGGCGCTTCGCGATCGCGCAGCGCTACATTCCCGACATCGTGGAATCGGGCGACGCGCGCGTGCTGCTGATCGAGGGTGAACCGGTGCCCTACGCACTCGCCCGCATACCCTCGGCGCAGGATCATCGCGGCAACCTGGCCGCAGGTGCCCGCGGCGTCGGCCGGCCGCTGAACGAGCGCGACCGCTGGCTCGCCGGCGAGATCGGGCCGGCGCTGGCCGCGCAGGGCATGCTGTTCGTGGGCCTGGACGTGATCGGCGGGTTCGTGACCGAGATCAACGTCACCAGTCCCACCGGGATCCGCGAGCTGGACAAGCAGTTCGGGATCCGCATCGGGGAGCTGCTGATGGCGGCCATCGAGCGGCGCCTGGCGGGCGCGCCGCGCCGCGCCCCGGTGAGCGCGGCCGCGACCGCCGGCAGCTGAAGCGTCCATGGCACGCCGCGCGCTCACGCTGCGGGAGGGCAAGGCCCCGGTCTGGGACCGCCTGCTCACCATGCTGTTCCTGGCCGCCCTGTTGCACGGACTCGTCATTCTCGGGCTGACCTTCAGCGCCAGCGCGGGCGACCGGGGGAGCGCTCCGGGGCTGGAAGTGCTGCTGGTGTCGGACGAGCTTCCGGAGGCTGACAAGAACCCTGAAGCGACCTACCTGGCGCAGCGCACCCAGCTCGGCTCGGGCAACACGCGCGATGCGGTGGCGCCGCACAACCGCTCCTCCTCCGTCCCCAAGCCCAGGCACGAAGGCAGCCCCCAGGGCGACTCGCTCACCTCGAGCAGGCAGACCTCCGGTGGCCAGGATGAGCGCGTTCTCACCACCGTGGCCTGGAACACCGATGTGCGCTACCTCAGCGACGCGGGCAGCAGCGGCGCGGTACGGGAGCGGCCGCTGCTCATTGACGAGCCCCCGGCCGCGCAACCCGGACCGCAGGATGAGGAAGGGCCCGCGAAGCTGCGGGGACCGGAGCGCGAGGAGCTGTGGATCACACCCGACACGCGTGCGGCAACCCTGGCACCCTACCTCGATGCCTGGCGGCGCAAGGTCGAGCGCATCGGCACCATCAACTATCCGACCGCGGCCCGGGGCGGCGCGGCGCAGGCGAGTCCGGTCGTGGAGGTGGGAATAGCGGCCGACGGCACGCTCGATCGGGTCATCATCCGCCGCACCAGCGGCAACCCGCGACTCGACCAGGCGGCGCTGGCGATCCTGAAGCTGGCCAGTCCATTCGACCCGTTCCCGCCCGAGCTGGCCGCTCAATACCGGGTGTTGCGCTTTGCCTACGAATGGCAGTTCGTGGGCGGGCGCGTCGCGAGCGGCACCCTGTCAAGCGTTCCTTGAGACTCGCAGGCACCATGCCCATACTGGGTACATGGGCGACAAGCACACCTCAACAGGCAGCGCCCCTCCGAGTGAAAGCGCTGCGGGGAGCGAAGCGCCTCCTCTTGCCGAGGCCGAGGCCGGCAGCCTCACGAACCACCTGCTGATCGCCATGCCGCAGCTCGCCGACCCGAACTTCGCGCAGACCGTGGCGCTGATCTGCGAGCACACCGACAAGGGCGCGCTCGGCATCGTGCTCAACAAGCCGCTCCCCATGAAGCTCTCGGACGTGCTCTCGCAGATGAAACTCGAGCCCTCCAGTGAGCACATCGCGGCGCAGCCGGTGCTGCGCGGCGGGCCCGTGCACACCGACCGCGGCTTTGTCCTGCACCGCCCGGGCGGGCAGTGGGACCACACCCACAAAGTGTCCGACACCATCCAGGTGACCACCTCGCGGGATGTGCTCGCGGCCATGGCGCGCGGTGAGGGCCCGTCGGACGCCTTCATCGCTCTCGGCTACGCGGGCTGGGAGTCCGGCCAGCTCGAGCGCGAGTTGCGCGACAACGCCTGGGCATCGATGCCGGTGGATCCGCGCGTGGTGTTCGAGTTGCCGTTCGAGCAGCGCTGGGCCGGTGCCTGGCGGCTGCTCGGGATCGACGTCGATCGCCTGAGCCCGGAAGCCGGCCATGCGTAAGGCATGACCCGCGCCCAGATCGTCCTCGCCTTCGACTTCGGACTGAAACGCATTGGCATCGCCTGCGGCGACACTGTGACACGCAGCGCCGCGCCGCGCCCCGCGGCCAGCGTCGGTGAGGGCGGTCCGGACTGGCAGGTCATCGGGCGTGAAGTGCGCGCGCTCGCGCCGGGCCTCCTGGTGGTGGGAGCCCCGTATCATGCCGACGGGAGCGAAGGGCGCATGAGCGCCGCGGCGCGCCGCTTCGCAGCCGAGCTCGAACGCCGCTTCGCGCTACCCGTTCACCTGGTCGATGAGCGCTTCTCGTCCCTGGAGGCGAGCGCTCAGCTTGCGGCGCGGCGCGCGAGCGGGCAGCGCCGGCGGCGCGTGCAGCGCGCGGACATCGACAGCGCCGCCGCGGCGGTGATCCTGGCGCGCTGGTTTGCGGGCGAGGGCGAGTGATGACTGACCAGCTGCGCAGCGACGGCTCTCTGCGCCACCTGCTGACGCTCGAGGGCCTGTCGCGGACCCAGATCGAGCGGCTGCTCGAGCGCTCCCAGAGTTTCGTGCGCCCGCTCGGGGCGACACCGGCGATGAGCCGCTCGCTCAGCGGGGCTACGGTGGCGAATCTGTTCACCGAACCCTCCACCCGCACGCGCGTGAGTTTCGAGCTGGCCGCCAAGCGCTTAGGGGCGCAGGTGGTCAATCTCGAGGTGCAGCTGTCCTCGCGCGTCAAAGGCGAGAGCATGCTCGACACGGTCTACACCCTGCAGTCCCTGCACGTGGACGCGTTCGTGATCCGCGACGCCGAAGCGGGCGTGCTCGGGTTGGTGGCTGCGAACGTGGCCCCCCACGTGAGCGTGCTGTCCGCGGGTGAAGCGCACGTGTCGCACCCGACCCAGGGGCTGCTGGATGCTCTCACCGTGTACCAGCGCAAGCAGCGCTTCGAGGGACTCGCGGTCGCCATCGTGGGTGACATCCGCCACTCGCGTGTCGCGCGCTCCGCCTGGCAGGCGCTGCACACCCTCGGTGTCACGGATCTGCGCCTCGTGGCCCCGTCCGCCCTCATGCCGGAGGCGGCCGAGTTCGCAGGCTGTGCGCGCCACACGCAGCTCGCAACCGGACTCAAGGGGGCGGATGTGATCATGATGCTGCGCATCCAGAAGGAGCGCATGGGCCAGGGAGACCTGCCGGAGGGCCCGGCGTACTTCGCGGCCTGGGGACTGACGCGTGAGCGGCTCACCCTGGCGCGCCCGGACGCCATCGTGATGCATCCCCAGCCCATGAACCGCGGCATCGAGATTGCCTCCGAGGTGGCCGATGGACCGCAGTCGGTGATCCGCGATCAGGTACGCAACGGCGTCGCGGTGCGCATGGCGGTGCTGTTGGAAGTGCTCACCCCGCGCGCGGCTGCCGCCTGACGGGCAACATGACTCCCAGCTCCCGCGGCACGATCTTCCTCGAGAAGGCGCGCGTCATCTCGCAGCAGGTCCTCGAGGCGCGGCAGTTCGTGCTGCGCCTCGCCGCACCGCGCTGCGCGGCCCATGCCGAGCCGGGCAGCTTCGCGCACGTCACCTGCGATACCACCATCCCGATGCGCCGGCCGCTGTCGATCATGCGGGCGGATGCGCGCGGCGGCTGGATCGAGATGCTCTACAAGGCGCTCGGTCCCGGGCTGCAGGCCCTCGCCAGCCGCAAGGTGGGGGAGGAGCTGAGCGTGCTCGGTCCGATCGGCCGCCCCTTCGTGGCCCATCCCGAGCGGCCGCGCAGCCTCCTGCTCGGCGGCGGCGTCGGCATCCCGCCCATGGTGTTCCTCGCCGAGCGGCTGCACGCGGCCGGCGCCGCGGCCTGGAAGCCCCTCGTGCTCATGGGATCGGAGGTGCCGTTCCCGTTTCGCACCCGGCCCTCCGGGCTGATCGTGCCCGGCATTCCGGCGGGTGCGATCGCGTGCATGCCGCTGCTGGAGGAATGGGGTGTCCCGAGCCGCCTGGCGAGTGGCGCGGACCTGCCGGGGTGCTTCCCGGGCTTCGTCACCGAGCTGGCCGATGAGTGGCTCGCCTCCCTGAGCGCCGCGGAGCTTGGCGAGGTCGAGGTCTTCTCGTGCGGGCCCACGCGCATGCTCGAGGCCAGCGCGAAGCTGGCACGCCGCTATGGTGTGCCGTGTCAGGTGTCGCTGGAGGAGTTCATGGCCTGCGGGGTCGGCGGCTGCGCCGGCTGCACGGTGCAGGTGCGCACGAGCGCGGGGCCGGCGATGAAGCGGGTGTGCGTGGACGGGCCGGTGTTTGATGCCTACACGGTGTTCTGAAGCGCCAGGGGCGCGCCCGCTCAGGCGCGCGCTGCTCCGCGCGCTCACGGCGTCGCGGGCGGACGCAGCGAATCAGCCGAAGTTGATCTTGGCTTCCAGATTGGCGCGCGAGTCGGCGTTGGAGAGCGCCTCGTCCAGCGTCACTTTGCTGCTCTTGTAGAGCGCGTACAGCGCCACATCGAAGCTCTGGGTGCCGCGCTCGGTGCTGGTGGTGATGGCTTCCTTGATCGACACCACGTCGCCCTTCTTGACCAGGGTGGCGATATGCGGGGTGTTGATCATGACCTCCACTGCGGCGACGCGCCGGTTCTCCTTACCCATCACCAGGCGCTGCGCCATGATGGCGCGCAGGTACTGCGACAGGTCGAGGAAGATCTGGTTGTGCTGCTCGCGCGGAAACATGTTGATGATGCGGTCGAGCGACTCAGCCGCGTTGTTGGCGTGCATGGTGGCGAGCACCAGGTGCCCGGTGCCGGCCAGGCTGATGGCCGCCTCCATGCTCTCGCGGTCGCGGATCTCGCCGATCAGGATCACGTCCGGGGCGGCACGCACCACGCCGCGCAGTGCACGCGAGTAGCTCCTGGTGTCCAGACCCACCTCGCGCTGGTTGACGAGCGAGCGCTTGTTGGTGTGCAGGAACTCGATCGGGTCCTCGATAGTGACGATGTGATCCGAGGCGTTCTCATTGCGGTGGTTGATCATCGCCGCCAGCGTGGTGGATTTGCCCGAACCGGTGGCGCCCACCATGAGCACCAGGCCGCGCCTGAGCAGCACCAGCTCGCTCACCACCTCAGGCAGGCCCAGCGCCTCGAGCCGCGGCATGTCGGCGGTGATGTAGCGCAGCACCATCGCGGGAGTGCCGCGCTGCATGAATACGTTGACGCGGAAGCGCCCCAGCCCCGGCTCCGAGATCGCGAAGTCCAGCTCCCAGTCCTGCAGGAAGTGGTCGCGCTGCTCGGGCGACATGAGCGCGAAGGCGGTCTGGCGCACGGTGTCCGGAGTCAGCACCTGCTTGTTCACAGGCATGATCTGGCCTTCGATCTTGATCTTGATGGGCGCGTTGGAGGTGAAGAACAGGTCCGAGGCCTTCTTCTCCACCATCAGCTTGAACAGCGGCTTGGTGTTGAGGGTGGGGTGACGCGCGCTCACCATCGCGCTCACCGCCTCGGCGGCCGGCGTCGGCTGTGGACCGCCCTCGGCGCCGAGGGTGGTATCGAGCGGGTTCACTTCCTTGACGGCCTTCACAGGTTGCGACCCTGCTCTTCCTCGACGATGCGCAGCCCGCCGCCGTCGTCAACCACCTTGTGCTCGCGTTTGCTCTCGAGCTTGATGCGCAGCCGCAGCTCGTTCTTCGAGTCGGCGTTGCGCAGCGCATCCTCGTAGGAGATCGTGCCGGTCTCGTACAGCTCGTACAGCGCCTGGTCGAAGGTCTTCATGCCGAGGCGCGTCGAGCGCGACATCACTTCCTTGATCTTGGCGACCTCGCCCTTGAAGATCAGGTCCTGGATGAGCGGCGAGTTGAGCATGATCTCCATCGCTGCAATGCGCCCGGAGCCCGCCTCGCGCGGGATCAGCCGCTGCGACACCAGCGCGCGGATGTTGAGCGACAGATCCATGAGCAGCTGGTCGCGGCGCTCGTCGGGGAAGAAATTGATGATGCGGTCGAGCGCCTGATTGGCGCTGTTGGCGTGCAGAGTGGCCAGCACCAGGTGCCCGGTCTCGGAGAACTGGATACCGTACTCCATGGTCTCGCGGTCGCGGATCTCCCCGATCAGGATCACATCCGGCGCCTGACGCAGGGTGTTCTTGAGCGCGGAGTGCCAGGAGTCGGTATCGACGCCGACCTCGCGGTGCGTGATCACGCAGCCCTTGTGGGTGTGCACGTATTCGACCGGATCCTCGATGGTGACGATGTGCCCGCGCGTCTTGTCGTTGCGGTACCCGACCATCGTGGCGAGCGTGGTGGATTTGCCCGAACCGGTGCCGCCGACGACGATCACCAGCCCGCGCTTGCTGAGCACGACCTCCTTCAGGATCGGGGGCAGGTCGAGTTCCTCGAAGGTCGGGATCTTGGCGTTGATCAGCCGGATGACGCAGCCGACCGCCGCCTGCTGCACGAAGGCGCTCACCCGGAAGCGGCCGATGCCCGGCGGGGCGATCGCGAAGTTACATTCCTTGGTGGCGTCGAATTCCTTGGTCTGCCGGTCGTTCATGATGGCGCGCACCAGCGTCGCGGACTGCTCCACGGTGAGCGCGCGCTCGCTCTGCGGCCGGATCTCCCCGTCCAGCTTGATCGCCGGCGGAAAGCCCGCGGTAATGAACAGGTCGGAGGCCTTCTTCTCCGTGACCCGCCGCAGCAGGTCCTGCATCAGCTTGATGGCTTGATCACGATCCACGGCGTTCTCCGGGCGTTGAATCCTGCGCGTAGCGCATCACAATGAGTCCTTGTTCTGAGCCTTGTAGCGCGCTTCTTCCTTGCTGACCATGCCCTTGGCGACCAGCTCCGCGAGGCATTGGTCGAGAGTCTGCATGCCCTGCGCGCCGCCGGTCTGGATGGAGGAGTACATCTGGGCGATCTTTCCCTCGCGGATGAGATTGCGGATCGCGGGGGTGCCGATCATGATCTCGTGGGCCGCCACCCGGCCGCCGCTGTTCTTCTTCATGAGCGTCTGCGAAATCACCGCGCGCAGCGACTCCGACAGCATCGAGCGCACCATGTCCTTCTCGTCGCCCGGGAAGACGTCGACGATACGGTCGATGGTCTTGGCGGCGGAGCTGGTGTGCAGCGTGCCGAACACCAGGTGACCGGTCTCGGCGGCGGTGAGCGCCAGGCGAATGGTCTCCAGGTCGCGCATTTCACCGACCAGGATGACATCCGGATCCTCGCGCAGCGCCGAGCGCAGCGCCTCGCTGAAGCCGAGCGTGTCGCGGTGCACTTCGCGCTGGTTGACCAGACAGCGCTTGGAGTCGTGCACGAACTCGATCGGATCCTCGATGGTGATGATGTGGTCGGGGCGATTGTCGTTGCAGTGATTGACCATGGCGGCCAGCGTGGTGGACTTGCCCGAGCCGGTCGGCCCGGTCACCAGCACCAGGCCCCGCGGCAGCATGCACAGGTCGCGGAAGATCTTCGGCGTGTTCAGCTCCTCGAGCGAGAGAATCAGCGACGGGATGTTGCGGAACACGGCGCCCGCGCCGCGGTTCTGGTTGAAGGCATTGACGCGAAAGCGCGCCAGCTTTGGAATCTCGAACGAGAAGTCGGTCTCGAAGAACTCCTCGTAGGCCTTGCGCTGCTTGTCGTTCATGATGTCGTACACCATGGAGTGCACTTCCTTGTGCGACAGCGGCGGCATGTTGATGCGCTTCATGTCGCCGTCGACGCGGATCATCGGCGGCACTCCCGAGGACAGATGCAGATCCGAGGCGTTGTTCTTGACGGCGAAGGCGAGGAGTTGCGCGATATCGACGGCCATTGATGCTCCAGGAACGGCGCGGCCCAAGCTGCAGGAAGGGACGTGCGAGTCTGCGCCTTGAATGCGCGGCAGTATAACGGAGGGGTCACACGTCCAATATGTTAATGGGTCCGCAGAATTTGCCCGAGCGCATCGCCGCCGTGCAGGAACGAGTGGCGCGCGCCGCCGCCGGGGCCGGGCGGAGTGCGCACTCGGTCACACTCCTTGCCGTGGGCAAGGCGCAGCCCCTGGAATCGCTCGCCGCCGCCGCCGCCTGCGGCCTCAGGCACTTCGGCGAGAGTTACCTGCAGGAGGCACTGGCCAAGATTGCCGCGCTGCGTGATCGGGAGCTCACCTGGCACTTCGTCGGGCGGGTGCAGGCCAACAAGACCCGCCCGATCGCTGAAGGCTTCGCCTGGGTGCACGCACTCGACAGGCTCAGGATCGCCGAACGCCTCGCCGCGCAGCGCCCGTTCCACGCGCCGCCGCTGAACGTGTGCCTGCAGGTGAACCTGGCGGACGAGCACGGCAAGGGTGGCGTGACGCCGGCCGAGCTTCCCGCCCTCGCCGCCGCGGTGGCGGGGCTGCCGCGGCTCGCGCTGCGCGGCCTGATGTGCGTTCCGCCCGAAGAGAGCGAGCCGGCGCGTCAGCGCGCGTGGTTCGCAAGGCTCCGTGAGCTTCTGGAACGGCTCAACGCCAGCGGCGCGCGGCTCGACACGCTGTCGATGGGCATGAGCGGTGACTTCGAAGCGGCGATCGCGGAAGGGTCGACCATCGTGCGCCTCGGGACCGCGCTGTTTGGCCCCCGCCCTCCCTAGGCGCGAGCGGGCATCTTTTCGCCGGCGAAAGTCACGCCTTTCGCCGGCGTGTTTGCTGTCATCGATGGGTTGGCCCGGCGAAAGCGCCACGGGCGCTTTCGCCCAATCCAACCAGTACAATAGCGCACGCATGACCAACAGGCGCCTCGCCATACTCGGAGCCGGCAACATGGGCCGCGCCCTCATCGGCGGGCTGCTGCGCTCGGGTACCCGGCCCGAGCAACTCAGTGTCGGGGAGTCCCTCGCTGCCGCGCGCGAGGCGCTGGCGCGGGAGCTGGGCATCACGGCCGGCGCCGACAACGCCGCGGCGGTGCGCGGCGCGGCCGTGGTGGTGCTGGCGGTGAAACCGCAGGATGCCGCCTCCGTGCTCAGCGCCCTGGCGGGTCAGTGGGGCGCGCCGGCGCCACTTGTCATTTCCGTGGCCGCCGGGCTGCGCGTGGCCACCCTGCAGGCCTGGTGCGGGCCGGGCGTCGCGGTGGTGCGTGCCATGCCCAATCGGCCGGCGCTGGTCGGCGCCGCGGCCACGGGGCTGTTTGCGCCGCCCGGTGTGACGGCCGCGCAGCGCGCCAGCGCCGAGCAGGTTCTGAGCTGCGTGGGCGAAGTCGTGTGGGTTGCCACGGAAGACGCGCTCGATGTCGTGACGGCGCTCTCGGGCAGCGGCCCGGCTTACTTCTTCCTGCTCGCGGAGCTCATGGCCGAGGCCGCCGCGAGACTCGGGCTCGAGGGAGCGGCCGCGCGGCGCCTGGCCGCCGCCACGCTCTACGGAGCGGGGCTGCTCGCGCACAGCGCGGATGCAGACCTCGCGCGCCTGCGGGCCGAGGTCACCTCCCGCGGAGGCACGACCGAGGCGGCGCTGCGCGTGTTCGAGGACGCGGGCCTGCGCGCCACCGTGGCGCGTGCGCTCGAAGCCGCGGTGCTGCGCGGGCACGAGCTGGCCGCAGCGCACCCAGACCTGATCCAAACCGCCGGTGACTCATGAGCGCGATCATCTTCATCGTCGAAACGCTGCTGTCGCTGGCGTTGTTCGTGATTCTGGCCCGCCTGCTGCTGCAGTGGACGCGCGCCGACTTCCGCAATCCGCTCTGTCAGGCGGTGGTGCGGATCACGAATCCGCTCATCCTGCCGCTGCGCCGTGCGCTGCCCCCCATCGGCAAGCTCGACACCGCTTCCGTGGTCGCGGTGCTGGTGATCGCCACGGTCGACGTTGCGTGCCTCTTCGCTCTGCACGGCGTGGGCTTTCCGCCACCGCTGTTGTGGGTGCGGCCGGTGCTCACCGAGATCGCGCGCACGCTGCTGTGGACCTATCTGTCCGCGATTTTCCTGTACGCGCTGCTCAGTCTCATCGCCCCGGGCGGCTACTCCCCGCTCCAGTCGGTACTCGCGACGCTGTGCGAACCGGTGCTGCGGCCGATCCGGCGGCTGATCCCGGCGGTCGCGGGGCTCGATCTGTCGCCGCTGTGGGCCATCATCGCCATCCAGGCGGTCCTGATCCTGATGCGCTGAAGTGCTGGCGCGCGCGCATCGCGGCCGCGGCGATCCGTTGCGCTGATGGAACACACGCTTAGCGCCGACATCGCAACGAGAATCGCAGCATTGGCACGCACCGCCGCGGTGCGTGCCGTGCGGTGCTGCCCGCGCCGGCGCGTGCGCTGCAGCCTCAACGCAACGGAAACCCTGAGAAAAAAGGCATTTTCGCAACACCCGAACAGAAAAAGCGCTTGCGAAAGCGTGCGCATGTGCTATTTTCCGCGCCGATTCTCATCGCGCGGCTGTTCGGCGCCGCGTTTCGCAACGGTAAATTCTCGAGGAGTAGCGAAAAATGGCGAAAAAGGGTGGCGCACCGACCAAGTCGGAAGTTCTGACAAACATCTCCAAAGACACCGGGCTCTCCCGCAAGCAGGTCGGAAGCGTGTTCGACTCGCTCGGCGGTGTGATCAAGAAGAGCCTGCGCGGTAACGGTCTGTTCACGATGCCCGGGCTGCTGAAAATGAAGGTCGTCAAGAAGCCGGCGACCAAGGCCCGCGAAGGCATCAACCCGTTCACCGGCCAGAAAATGATGTTCAAGGCCAAGCCGGCGAGCAAGAAGGTTCGCGTCATGCCGCTCAAGAGCCTGAAGGGAATGGTCAACCAGTAACTGCACGGACAGTTCCGCAACCGCGGGCAAAGGCCCGGGAGGAGCAGCGCTCCTGCCGGGCTTTTTGTTGTCAGGCGCTCACCCCGCCGGTCGCGGCCGGCGCCTCTGGAGCCTTCAGCTCTTCTTTTCGACCGGTACGATCGTCAGTTCGACGCGCCGGTTCTGCTGGCGGCCGGCGGTCGTGTCATTCGAGGCAATCGGGTGGTTCTCCCCGTCGCCCACGACCATGAGACGTTCTGCCCGCAGGCCACGGCTGGTGAGATAAGCCGCGACCGACTTTGCGCGGCGCTCCGACAGGGCCTGATTGTAAGGGGCGCTGCCCGTCGAATCCGTGTGGCCGGCCACCTCGACCATGGTCTGGTCGTACTGGACCAGGGTCGTGCTGACCTTGTCGAGGATCGGGTAGAAATCCGCGTTCACGTCGGCACTGTTGCTGGCGAAGGTGATGTTGCCGGGCATGGCCAGTGTGATGTTGTTGCCCTGACGGACGACCTGGACGCCCGATCCCGCCATGCTCGCGCGCAACTGCTGTTCCTGGCGGTCCTGGTAGTTGCCGATCGCGCCGCCGGCGATCCCGCCGATCGCGGCTCCGATCAGCGCGTTCTGGAATTTGTCACCGCGTGTGAGCAGGCCGATCACCGCCCCGGCTGCAGCCCCGATACCTGCGCCGGTGCGCGTCTTGTGGTATTCCGGACTGGTCGCGGTCTGTTGCACGGTCTCGCAGGCACTCGCCAGAGCAACCATCGCAGCCACGCCCACCAGCACATCGGTTCTCACTGGTATTTCTCCGCCAGGAAACGCCCCTGCAGTGTAGCGCCCCTCATGTGGAGCGGGCCATGAACGCCAGCACCACGTCGCGCAGCTCGTTGAGGCGGCCGTGAAAGAAGTGGCCCGCGCCGTGCAGCACCTTAAACTCGGGAGCCGGTGACAGTGTGTCGACCCAGGCGCGCACGGCCTGCGGCGGCACCACCTCATCGGCGTCGCCCTGCACGATGAGCCACGGACAGGCCGGTGGCGCCGCATCCGTCAGCGCGAGTGTCGTGATGCCGGGCGCCACGCCGATGAGACGCTGCGGGCGGCCCTCGGCCGCCGCGTGCACGGCCACCGCGGCGCCGAAGGAGAAGCCCGCCAGCCACAGGGCCGCATCCGGCCAGCGCCGCCGCCCGTAGGCGATGACCGCCAGTGCGTCCGCGGTCTCACCGCGACCTTCGTCGTAACTGCCCTCACTCGCGCCCACACCGCGGAAATTGAAGCGGATGGCAGGTGCCCCCAGCTGCTCGAGGGTGCGCGCCAGCGTGTACACGACCTTGTTGTCCATGCTTCCCCCGTAGAGCGGATGCGGGTGACAGACCACGGCGAAGGCGCTCACCTGTTGCGGCTCCCGGGCCTCGATCACCGGGGTCTCGATGAGCGCCTGCAGGGCTCCCGCGGGACCGGCGAGGCTCGTGCGCTCCGCGTGCGGGGGCCGCAGCACCCCCATGTTCAGGAAACCGCGCCCTGCGGCGCCGCCAGCCGCACCAGCAGGCGGTTCAGGCGCTGCACGTACTCGGGGGCGTTGGCGAGCTGCCCGCCTTCGCTCAGCAGCGCCTGCTCGTACAACAGTTGCGCGAGCTCGGCGAACTGCGCCGCGTCGGTGACCCCATCCAGGTATCTGATCAGCGGGTGGGCCACATTGACCTCGAGGAGCGGGCGAGCTTCCGGGGTCTTCTGACCGGAGGCGACGAGGATGCGCCGCATGCGCTCCGGGATATCATGCTCGCCGAGCACCAGGCAGGCGGGGGATTCCCTGAGGCGCTCGCTGACGCGAGCCTCGGTGATGCGCTGCCCGAGGGCGTCCTTGATGCGCTTGAGCAATCCCTTGCTCTCCTTGAGCTGCGCGTCCTGCTCCCTGCGATCGGCATCGCTGGCGAGTCCGCCGAGCTCCAGATCCCCGCGCGAGGCATCCTTGAAGCGCTTGCCCTCGAAGGTCTCGAGCTGGCCCATCACCCACTCGTCGATACGCTCGCCTAGCAGCAGCACTTCCAGCCCGCGTTCCTTGAGCCGCTCGATGGCGGGACTGGCGCGGGCAGCCTCCAGGGTCTCGGCGATCACGTAATAGATCCGCTCCTGCCCCGGCTTCATGCGTGCGAGGTAGTCGCTGAGACTCACCGACGGGTTGTCGTCGGGCGCGTGTGTGCTGGCGAAGCGCAGCAGGGGCAGGAGGCCTGCGTGGTTGGCGGGGTCCTGCGCGATGCCCTCCTTCAGGACCGCGCCGAACTCCTTCCAGAAGGTCGCGTACTTCTCCGGTTCCTCCTTCCCCAGGCGCGCGAGCAGATCCAGCACCCGCTTGGTGAGCCCGCTCCTGATGGCCTCGACCTCCGGGTCCTGCTGCAGGAGCTCGCGCGAGACGTTCAGCGGCAGGTCGCTGGAGTCCACCACGCCCTTGACGAACCGCAGGTACAGCGGCAGAAACTGCTCGGCGTCGTCCATGATGAACACCCGGCGCACGTACAGCTTCAGGCCCCGTGCCGCCTCGCGCTGCCACAGGTCGAACGGGGCGCGCGCCGGCAGGTACAGCAGACTGATGTATTCGCGCTTGCCCTCCACCTTGTTGTGGCTCCAGGCGAGCGGATCGGTGTAATCGTGCGCCAGGTACTGGTAGAACTGCCGGTATTCCTCGTCCGGGATCTGCGTGCGCGGCAGCGTCCACAGCGCCTTGGCCTGGTTGACCACCTCGTACTCGAGCGACGCCTCGCCCTCCTTGCGCATGCGCACCGCAAAGCCGATGTGGTCGGAGTAGCGCCGGATCAGGCCGCGCACGCGCAGGGGATCGGCGAACTCGCGGGCGTCGGCTTTCAGGTGCAGCGTGACCGCGGTGCCGCGGGCCGGCTGCGTCAGGGTCTCCACCGTGAATTCCCCGTCGGCGCCCGACTCCCAGCGCACGCCCGCCTCGGCCGGCATCCCGGCCTTGCGCGAGCGCACCTCGACGCGCTCCGCGACGATGAACGCCGAATAGAAGCCGACCCCGAACTGCCCGATGAGCTGCGAGGCCTTCTGCTCATCCCCGGACAGCGAGCGGAAGAATTCCGCCGTACCCGAGCGCGCGATGGTGCCGAGGTTGGCGATGGCCTCCTCGCGCGTCATGCCGATGCCGTTGTCCGTGATCGTGAGCGTGCCGGCGGCCGGATCCGCATCGATGCGGATGCCGAGCTCCGGGTCGTCGGCCAGCAGCGCGCCCTCGGCGATCGCCGCGAAGCGCAGCCGATCGCAGGCATCCGAGGCGTTGGAGATGAGCTCACGCAGGAAGATCTCCCGGTGGCTGTAGAGGGAGTGGATCATGAGCTTGAGCAGCTCGCGCACTTCGGCCTGGAAGCCGTGCGTCTCCCGTGCGCCCGCGGGTTCGGGATTCGGTCGCGTTTTGTGTTCGGATTCCATGACGCCATCCGCGGAAACGCCGCGCTGCTGCTTCGGCAAACGAGCCATGTTGGGAATAACTGCGGGATTTTCAAGCACCGCGTGCCTCGAGGGGCACTTACGGCTTAAGGCGGCGCCGGTATGCGCCGCCTTCCGGGAGGCTAGGCGGTGAAGCTCAGCAGGTGCCGGTAGGTCGACAGTGTGGCCGCGCCGGCCAGGAGCAGCTCGGCGGCGGCGGCAACGAGGGGCGCGGCCGCGGCGCCGATCTCCACCACCATCGACGTCGCCACGTGGCGACAGGCGCCGGCGACATCATCGAGCTCGTCCCACAGGTGCAGAAACATTTCCATCGGTCGCGACTCTACGGAGCCGCCGCGCGTGCCGGCGTGCGCGCGCTCACAGTCGCGGATACTACGTATCGGCTTGCAGGAGTTCCGGCGCGTGCGTAGGCTTGAGTGCGAACCGCGTCACCACGCGGATGTGACAAAACAAGGTCCTCATGCAGCGCATCGTCGTCCTGAACCCCAAGGGTGGGTCCGGCAAGACGACCATCGCTATCAATCTGGCGAGCTATCTGGCGTCTCGCAGGCACACGCCGGTCCTCATGGATTTCGATCCCCAGGGTTCGACGCTGCGCTGGGTCAGGAAGCGTCACCCCGCACAGGCGCCCATTCACGTCATCGCCGCCTTTGAGAAAGACACGCGAACCACGCGTGCGTTCCAGTTGAGAGTGCCCGATGTGGCCACGCACGTCATCGTGGACACGCCCGCGGCGCTGGACCCGCACCAGCTGCCCGAGATGACGCGGGATGCCGACAAGATCCTGGTGCCGGTCCTGCCGTCGGACATCGATATCCACGCCTGCTCGCGCTGTATCCGCGATCTGCTGCTGGTGGCCAAGATCCGGCGCGAGGATGACCGCATCGGAGTCATCGCCAACCGCATCCGCCGCAACACGCTCACCTACCAGTCGCTGATCCGCTTCCTGCACACCTTGGGGATTCCGATCGTCGCCACCATCCGGGACTCGCAGAACTATGTACGCGGTGCCGAGCTCGGCCTGGGCGTGCACGAGATGAAGAGCTACGTGGCACAGGATGACGTCGCGCAATGGCTACCGCTGGTGGAATGGCTGGCACGCCCCGTAGGGGCGGCGCCGACCCCGCCGGGGGCTTCATCGCAGGATGCCGGGCAGAAGGTCGGGGACGGGCAGAAGGTCGGGGACGGACCGGCGGTCGGGGACCGGGAGCCGGTGGGCGGCGCAGGTGGCTCGCAGGCGGTGCGGACGGCGTCCGAGGCGCTCGTCAGCGCGTGAGGGCTTCGGATAATAAATAGAGTGGCGGGCTCAGACCGCGCTGCGGGCGCGGATGGTTGAGCCTGCGGAAACGGCTATTTCTTGGGTTTGACGGCGCTTGCGGCGGCGTGGTCGCTCGCCTGCCAGGAATCACGCACCTGATCCGCCCAGTTCTTGTAGTTCGACCAGGTGTAGAGGTTGCGGGTGATGGCAGCCTGGCGCGCACGCGCGCGCTGCATGCGATCCAGCCAGTTTGCGTACGCGTCGGTTCCTGCCGCCGGAGCGGGAGTGCCCGTGGGGACCGCTGGTTCGCGCTGTGTCCCGGGCGCGTCGTCTCGCCCCCTGTCGTTCGAGCTCATGTAAAGCTCCTGATTGATTTGACTCGCAGCGTACGGCGTTGGCTGTGCGCACCGCAGGAACTGGTTCACAAGCATGTCGGCCGCCGCCTACGCTGGGATATATCTCTCGTGGCGCCCGGACAAAGTGTGCGCCGCGCAAAGCGTTATGTAACCGTGCGTGTGCCGGCGAGCTTCGCGCGCCCGCGGCGCGCGTCATGCAACCAGCCGATAGACCGGTCGGTAGGTGCTGCCGGGCAGGCGCATGCGCCGCTGCGCGATGAAGGCGGCCAGCAGCTCATCGAGCAACAGCATGATCGAGGGATCGCCGGCGAGCTCGTACGGACCCTCGCGCTCGATCGCCTGGATCCCGTACTCCTTGACGTTGCCGGTGACGATCCCCGAGAACGCGCGCCGCAGGTTGGCGGCGAGCTCATGGGGGGGCTGCTCGCGCTTGAGCTGCAGCGCGCGCATCGTGGCGTGCGTGACCTCGAAGGGCTGCTGGAACTGCGGCTGAATCGACAGCAGCCAGTTGAAGTTGTACGAGTCGCTGCGGTGGCGGCGGAACTCGCGTACCGCGTCCATGCCGCGCACCAGGCGCCGCGCCACCTCCGGCGGGTCATCGATGACGGTGACCAGCCGCCGCACCGCCTCGCTGCCTAAGGTGCCGGAGATGAAGCGGGTGATCTGCTCGAAATACGCGGCGGAATCGCGCGGCCCGGTCAGCACGATGGGAAAGGGCTGCTCGCGGTTGGCGGGATCGAGCAGGATTCCCGTCAGGTACAGGATCTCCTCCGCGGTACCCGCTCCGCCGGGGAATACCACGATACCGTGGCCCAGGCGCACGAACGCCTCGAGGCGCTTTTCGATGTCCGGCATGATCGCCAGCTGGCTGACGATGGGGTTGGGCGGCTCGGCGGCGATGATCCCCGGCTCGCTGATGCCGATATAGCGCCCGTGCTCGATGCGCTGCTTGGCGTGACCGATGGTCGCGCCCTTCATGGGGCCCTTCATGGCACCCGGACCGCAGCCGGTGCACACGTCGAGCCCGCGCAGGCCGAGCTCGTAGCCGACGTTCTTGGTGTACTGGTATTCCTGCGCCTCGATCGAGTGTCCGCCCCAGCACACCACCAGGTTCGGCCGCGCCTTGTAGTCCAGCAGCCGCGCGTTACGCAGCACATGGAACACGGCGTTGGTGATGGAGGCGCGGTCCGTCAGATCGAAGCGGCCGCTGGCGAGGATCTCGTTGGAGATGAACACCACGTCGCGCAACACGGCGAACAGGTGCTCCTTGATGCCGCGGATCATCTCGCCGTCGACGAAGGCGGCCGCCGGGGCGTTCTGCACCTCGAGCTTCACCCCCCAGGGGTGACGCACGATGCGGATGTCGAAGTCGCGGTAGCGGTCGAAGATCTCCTTGGCGTTGTCGGTGGGTGCACCGCTGTTGAGCACCGCCAGCGCACAGCGGCGGAACAGCGGGTACAGACCCCCCTGGCCGGTGTCCAGGAGCTTGTCGATTTCACTCTGGGAGAGGTTCTCGAGACTGCCGCGCGGACCGACGCGCGCGTCGACGAATTCTGAAAAGTCGCTGCTCACTGCTTAAGGAAGGATGTCGATCGGCACGTCATCGGGTGTGAGCATCCAGATCTCCACCATATCGGCGTTCGACACGGCGATACAGCCATCGGTCCAGTCGTGGTTGAAGTAGTAGTCCGGGTCGTGCTTCAGCTGGTTCGGCAGACCGTGGATCATGATCGAGCCGCCGCTGTCCCAGTGCCGTGAGCGCGCGCGCTTCAGGTCTCCCTCGTTCGGGTACGAGACCTTGATCGAGAGGAAGTAGTCGCTGCGGGGATTGCGGCGTTCGAGGCGATAGCTCCCCTCGGGCGTACGGAAGTCTCCGGAGCGCTCCTTCTGCCCCACCGGGTTCAATCCGAGCGCGACGTGGTACGAGCGCACGACGCTGCCGCCGTGCATCAGAAGGAGCCGGCGCTCGGCCTTGCGGACCATGACGCGGTCCACCACCGGCAACGTCTCGGCGGCCGGACGCAGCATGACCGGCCGGGCCTCCGGCAGCGCGTCCGAGTGCGCCGCCCCGGCTACGAAAGCGAGCACCAGGATCGGCACTAAGGTCTTGAAAGTCATCATGTTCCGCTTCGACGTACACACCAGTTCGGGTAATTATAGGCACACGTCCAAGCTGCCGGCATGTGCGCCCGTCACAGCGCCCGGCGCCCCCCTTTCCGGGGGCGCAGGCGATCAGCCGCCGCTGGCCACTTCCTCCACGCGCGGCATCACGATCTGCGTGCCGGCGCGCAGCTCGGCGAGATCGACATCCGGGTTGTACTGCTGCACCAGCCACATGGGGATCTGCGCCGCGCGCTGGGTGAGGGTCCACAACGAATCACCGGACCGCGCAATGTAGACTTGGGTGCCCACGATGCGGTGCGCGGCGAAATAGGCCGCCTGCAGCTGCTGGTGATACTCGCGACGGTGCGCCTCGAAAGCCTCGCGCGACACCTTCCTGAAATCCAGCCTGATGCGCTGGCCGATCAGCACCGTGCGGTGAAACTTGAAGCGATTGATCTCGCGCACGTGCTGCGTGCTCACGCTGAGCCAGTCGGCGTAATGCCCCAGCGTCTCGTCCCCGGCCACGCGGATCGTGTCGTCGTGCCCGACGCCGTAGTCGTTTGGATCGGCGTTCTGCTCGGCCTCCGCCGCCGGACCGATCGCCGGACTCAGCGCCTCCGCCTGTGCCGCCGACACCGGTTGCGGGCTGGTCGCGGCCGTGCGCGACTTCGAGGCCGCGGCGGCGGCGGCGTCCTCGGCGCTCTCGCGCTGCGCCACGTCCTGCGACACCGCGCCCCCGGGTGAGGGGAGCGCGAGCGCCACGGGCGGCGTGGCCGCGGTCGCAGCGGGAGGTGCGGGAGCGGGAGCTGCGGGAGCGGGCACCGCGGCGGCGGCGACCATGACCGGCGCCGTCTCGGGCACGGTGATGGTGCGGCCGGCGTGCAGGCGCGTACTGGTGCGCACGTGGTTCAGCCGGGCGAGCGTCTCGGCCGTCACGCCGTAGCGCTGGGCGACGCTCGCGAGCGTATCGCCGCGTTGCACCCGGTAATGCGGTGGGCTGCTCTGGCCGGGGAACATCTCGGCGGGACTCAGACGCTGCGCGAGCAGCTCGCGCGTCCAGGGTGTGCCGTCCAGGGGCAGCCGCAGGTGGTAGGCCTTGGGCACGCGCTGCTGGCCGTCCCACACCGAACGCAGCAGCGCCGGGTTCAGGGCGCGCAGCCTCTCGGCGTCGATCTTCAGGGCGCGCTCGAGCGTTGCCATGGGCACGTAGGCCGGCAGCTGCACCTCCTGGAACCGGGCCTCGCTCTGCTTCTGCAGCGCACCGAAATACTTCTCGGGATTGCGATCGATGTCGAGCGCGGCGAGGAACGAGACGTAGAAATTGCGCGATGCGAACCCGAAGGTGCGGCTGCTGTAGCTGCGCACGATCCTGACGATGTCGTCGGTGCCGAGCGTCTCCTTGGCACGGCGCACGCCGGCGGTGCCGTGGTTGTAGGCCGTCAGTGCCAGCGGCCAGCTCCCGAGCACCCGATAGTTGAAGGCGAGCAGCTGCGCCGCCGCCTCGGTGGAGCGGAACGGGTCGAGGCGATCGTCCACCGCGCCGTCGATGCGCATGTAACGCCGTCCGGTGGAGCGCATGAACTGCCACAGGCCGGCGGCGCCGACCTTCGAGTACGCGGCCGGGTTGAACGAGGACTCCACGTGCGGCAGAACCGCCAGCTCCGCCGGCAGCCCCAGGTTCGCCAGCGTCTCGGCGATGTGCGTCTCCCAGGCGCCGGAGCGGATCAGCCCGGCGCGGAATCGGTCCGCCTGGCCGAGCTGGAAGCGAATGTCCTCGATCGCCGAGCGCAGGCGCGCGGGTGTGCCCTCCGGGCCCCACAGCTCCCTGACCCGCTGATCATCGGCGGACAGCGGCGCCTCTCCGGCCTCCGCGATGCGGCGCAACATGGCGCCGTAGCGCTCGCGCGCCTGGTCCACCTCACGCTCGCGTTCGGACGGGGTGGTGTTGGGGGCGAAACGCAAAGTGTCGTAGACCACGCTGAGGTTGTACTGGTCGTGGAGGAAGCCCGCGTTGGTGTCGATCTGCGTGTAGACGCGGATCCAGAACTGCACGTCGCGCTCGAGCGGCGGCGGGCGTGGCATGGGGTTGTCCTGCGCCAGGACGGGCGCGAATGCGAGCCACGCGCTTAAGGCGGCGAGAATCCACCGCCACGTGGTGAGCGGCCTTCGCGTCACGCCCCGCCCGGCCAGCCGGCCCCGTGTCGAGTTCATTTACACTCCCTCAAAGGCGAAGTTCCCATGTAAGTTCAGGGGCTTGTGGCACATCTGCTGCCCGAAGCGTGCCCCTGTCCACCCTCGAATGCGTCGAGTATTTTGACACTTGAGTGCGCCGCACGGATTCCGGGCCTGCAGGGAGGACACCGCCACCCGAGGATCACGGTGTAAACGGTCCTAACAACGAGCACTGCGTCACAGTTGCAACAGCCGTGGCGGCCAAGATGACCAGCGTCTGCGGCAAGCGACACTGCTGGCACGAGTGTTGCTTATCTAACTTCAACGGAAGCCGGGAAGGAAGCAGGCCACGGGATTCAGGAATAAGAAAGCGCAGATCCGGAATGCAGTCTGGATGACTCGTCGGATACTGTGCCTTTGACCAGATAATAATAACGAGAAGAGACTCCTCCACACACAAGCAAGCGACCGACACCCCGCGAAAGCGGGGTTTTTTTTGCCTGGGCGCCCCGGGATTTCCGTAAAAAAACCACACGAGGCAACTGGCCGTTGCCCCGTGAGGTCTGTCAGCTGAGGTTGGTCGTCCGCAGGGCCCTTAAGGGTTTACCCGCATTTCGAGTCGCCGCAGTTCAGGCAGGTCATGCAGCCGTCCATCATGACGACCGCCGCCGTGCTGCACCGCCCACACAGCTGCGCGCCCTCCGGGAAGTGCGACTTGGCGAAGGCGTCGGCCTGGCGGGTGCGCGCCTGGAACTCGGCGCGCTTCTCGTCGACCAGCTTCTGCTGGTGCGGATCGAGCTGCGTCTTGCGGATGAGGCCGATGCTCTGCAGGTGCTTCTCGATGACATAGCCGAGCTCGGCGATGATCGAGGGCATGAACTTGCCGCCGGGCTGCCAGTAACCGCCGCGCGGGTCGAACACCGCCTTCAGCTCATCCACCAGGAAGGTGACGTCGCCGCCTTTGCGGAACACCGCCGAGATGATGCGCGTGAGCGCCACGATCCACTGGAAGTGATCGAGGTTCTTGGAGTTGATGAAGACCTCGAACGGGCGGCGCTGCTCGTACTCGGTGCCCTCGTTCAGCACGATGTCGTTGATGGTCACGTACATGGCGTGATCCGAGATCGGCGTCTTGATCTTGTAGGTGGAGCCGATCAGGACCTCCGGGCGCTCGAGCCGCTCGTGCATGCGGATGACCTTGGCGGTGTGGCCGTTCTTGTCGCGCACCAGCTCCGGTTCTCCGGGGTGCGCCGCCCTGGCCTCGGAGGCGGCCTTGTCCGCCGCTCGTGCCTCGGACGCCCTGGCCGCCGCTTTGTCCACCGCCTTGTCCGGCGGCTGGTCCTCCGGCTTCTGCACCTGGTACTTGACGATTTTGCGGTCGATCTTGATAGCCATAATCAGTGCCTCACATGCGCCCGTAGTACCCGTCCTTGATCGCATCGAACAAATTGGCGGCGGTGTGGATCTCGCCGTCGTAGTCGATCTCCTCATCGCCACGCACTTCGATCACCGTCCCGTCCTCGAGCGTGAACTTGTAGAGCGTGTTCTTCAGGTCCTGTTCCTTCACCAGCACGCCCTGGAACGCTTCCGGATTGAAGCGGAAGGTGGTGCAGCCCTTCAGGCCTTGCTCATGTGCATACAGATAGATGTCCTTGAACTTCGCGTAGGCAAAATCCGTAGGCACGTTCGCCGTCTTAGAAATCGATGAATCGACCCACTTCTGGGCCGCAGCCTGCACCTCGACATGCTCCTTGGGGATAACGGCATCGGACGCGATGAAGTAGTCCGGCAATCTTTCAGCATCGTTCGTCGCTCCGGGTTTGGCATTGGGATTCACCAGCTCGCGATAGGCGAGCAGTTCGAAGGAATAGACGTCGATCTTCTCCTTGGACTTCTTCCCCTCCCGGATCACATTGCGGAAATAGTGATGCGCGAACGACGGCTCGATGCCGTTCGAGGCATTGTTGGCGAGCGACAGCGAGATCGTGCCGGTGGGCGCGATGGACGTGTGGTGCGTGAAGCGCGCCCCGGTCTCCGCCAGCTCGTGCACCAGCTGCGGCGCCACTTGCGCGATGCGCTGCATGTAGCGGCTGTATTTCGCGTGCAGCAGGCGACCGGCGATCTTCACCCCCGGCTTCCAGCCATCGCGCGCCATTTCCGGGCGCTTGCGCAGCATTTCCTTGGTGACCGTGAACTCCTCGTTCATGATCGGCGCCGGCCCCTTCTCGCGCGCCAGTTCCAGCGCCGCTTCCCACCCGGCCACCGCCATCTCGCGTGTCACGTCCTCGGTGAACTGCACCGCTTCCGGGGAGCCATACTTCATGCGCAGCAGCGTGAGCGTGCTGCCGAGCCCGAGGAAGCCCATGCCGTGGCGGCGCTTGCGCAGGATCTCCTCGCGCTGCCTCTCGAGCGGCAGCCCGTTGACCTCGACCACGTTGTCGAGCATGCG
>DATGVL010000061.1:0-139695 GCA_035300445.1 Steroidobacteraceae bacterium | reverse complement strand
GCGGCCAGCCGATTGACCCGGTGTCGGCAGTGCACGTCCCGAACGCATACGCTTCCAGCCACGTCTTCATCAGCTATGGCTCTGAGGAACGTCGCCATCGCGAAACCCTCGTGGAGGCCGTGGAACGTCACGGTTTGATGTGCTGGATCGCTCTGCGTGATGTAAGGCAGGGGCGCTGTACGCCGACGTTATCGTCCGAGCGATACCAAGCCCAAGCCGGCGATGCCTGAGTCAGAGTCTTTCATCGGCACACCGCAGCGTGCGAGCACCGCGCGCAGAGCCCGCAGCGGCGGAAACACCTCGTTGTTCCAGTCCGCGCCCTGCGAGTCATGCGCGCGCTGCTCGTGCTCAACGATGTCTTTGTCCTCGCGAAAGATGTTCTCCGTAAACCAGGTTACGAATGGCCACACCGCGTGGATGAGCCCCGGGATCCGCGGCTTCTTGACGGATAGATAGCCGTAGGTGCGATTGGTGCGCTGCTCGGCATCCAGGGGCGTGTAGCCGAGCCACACATCCAGTACCGGGTCGCTGGATTGCTGAATGTCCCGCCCGACCCAGACCTTGAGGTTCTGATTCGGGTAGTCGGTACGGATACGCATGTGATCGGAGAAATTCTTCTTCGCAACGCGACGCTTGCGCATCAGATCCACGATCACGTGCTCGGCGAGGGAGGGCTTGCCCGCGGCGCGGCTGAAGCTGTATTCGACCTCTGCCCAGTTCTCACCGTGGTTGCAGCTGAGGCACCGCGCCCGGATGGAGCCCATCTGCTTGCGATGCATGAATTGGTGGTTCATGTCGAAGAGATTCTCGTGCATGAAGGTATAGTGGCAGGCCACCTCGCGATTCAGCCGCCGCGTCTTGTAGTCCTTGCGCTGCGATGAGCCCAGGCTGCCGGGCAGACGGCTCTGGGCCAGCGCAGGATCGCCGGGGAAAACGAAGATGAGGCCGTCGATCTCGCGGGCCGGGTAAGCCCTGACGCCGCCGAGCAGTCGATCCGGCAACATATAAGGGACCGACACGCACTTGCCGGTGCAGCTATAGGTCCAACCGTGGTAATGGCACTTCAGTTCATCCCCATTGACCACGCCGAGGTGCAGCGGTACCTGCCGATGCGCACAACGATCTTCCAGTGCGAAGACTTTGCCGCTCGCGCCGCGGTAGAGGACGATCGGTTCACCGGCGAAACGGCGCGCCAAGGTTTTTCCCACCTTCAGTTCATCGCACCAGGCGACCGGATACCAGTAATCCGGATGCGCGCCCACGCGGCGCAGATCGATGGGGTTGGGCGAATGGGGGGTGCTCAGCGTCATCAGGCTCGGCATATTGTCCGACATCTGAAGGCTCCACCGGCAAAGAACTCTCTTGGGGGCAGTTTGCACGGAATCGGCGCCTCGGGCACACAAACCTGTGCCGGGCGGCTTAATCGTGCGGGCATCGCGGCCCGACCGCTCGGGCAGTACCCTTGCGAGAATCACCTCGAAGAACTCGGCTAAGACCGACCGGCATCACCACCATCATGCCGGACGAGTTCTTCAATGTTTACGACAAGACCGGGCGGGTTACTCCAGCTACACACCCTAACCTCATGGCTTGATCGTAAAGATGACACCGCAAAGCGGCCGGTCGCGACCGTCGCAAAGGGGTCAATTGTCGACGTTCGTGCAGGCTGGGCAAAGCGGCAAATGGGGCAGGATTCAAAGCTGCGATCCTTACCTTCCGAACTTCTGATCGTCGGAGATCACGAGGTATCACCGGTGGTCAACGATAGTGTGGGTAACTGTACGGGTAACTGTTCGCTCGCGGCGAATCAAAAGCCGGTGCGCTCAACAAGTTGGCTGCACCGTTCGATTCCGTCACGCCCCAGTTGGGTCACGGCTGGGATGTCAGAAGCCACGAGCGTGGGGCGCGTACTGGTGCGCGGACCGAGTATGCTCACAAATCAGACCTTGATTGCCGCGGAGAACAGAGATGGGCGCTGAGCCGGCTGTATGGCCCGACCTGCCGTATTTGAGCTGGCGCGAGACAGCCGCCACCTTGCATCTGTGGACCCAGATCGTCGGTAAGGTCAGATTGTCTCTGACGCCCTGGGTTAACCACAGCTGGCAGGTGCCGCTGTATGTCACCGCGCGCGGCCTGGGCACATCTCCCATTCCCTTCGGCACCGAGGTTGTGGAGATCGAGTTCGACTTCATCGGTCATCGCCTGCTCGCTCGCACCAGCCGGGGTGATGAACGAACGTTACCGCTCGAGCCGCAGCCGGTGGCCGACTTCTATTCACGTGTAATCGAGCTGCTAAGCCAGGTCGGTGTCCCGGTCCTCATTAACGATCTGCCATGCGAGCTGCCGGAGCCGCTGCGCTTTCCGGATGACTACGTACACGGCGCGTACGACGCAGACGCTGCCCACCGCCACTGGCGCGCCCTCGTGCAGATCGATCGTGTCTTGAAGTTGTTCCGAAGCGGCTTTCTCGGCAAGGTGAGCCCGGTACATTTCTTTTGGGGTAGCTTCGACCTCGTAGTCACGCGCTTTTCCGGGCGCAGGGCTCCGTTGCATCCCGGCGGTGTACCGGGGTTGCCGGATGCGGTAACGCGTGAGGCCTATTCTCACGAGGTCAGCAGCGCCGGATTCTGGCCGGGCAGTGCGACTTTCCCGATGGCTGCGTTCTACTCGTATGCCTACCCGGAACCGGAGGGGTTCCGAAACGCTCCGCTCACGGCGGGCGCGTACTACGACGCAACCCTCGGAGAATTCATCCTGCCCTACGACAAGGTCCGTACGTCCGCCGACCCGCAAGGTGCATTGCTCGAGTTCCTGGCAATGACCTATGAGGCAGCCGCCGCGACTGGCAAGTGGGATCGGGCGGCCTTGGAGTGCGACTTGGGCACCCCGGCCCGGGTTCGTCGCGTGTCCTAGCCATCGGCGCTATGGGACGGGTGTCACAGGTGCTCAGCCGAGGACCTGATGAAATCGACGAACGCGCGCAGAGAAGGGCTGCCACGACGGTTCAAGCGCGTTGCGGGTCGCGCGTTGCGGGCGGAGAAGTCGGAAAAAAGGAGCGGCCTCGGAGGCGGGGGCGATGATTGCTGGATTCTGAGCGGAGTCTGATACGTACCGTCCATGGAGGCGGTTGCCATCCTGGCATTGCCTTCATCCTTGATCGCACTGCCGTCCCGGCAGCGCCGACACACTCAGAACCTTCAGATCACCTCTCGTCCTCCGCCTCGAGGCCGTTAAAGACGCGTCAGACCGTGTGGGGGGTCATCTCGGACGACGCGAGTTGGGATACCCGTTTGTGCTCGTGCATTGCCTGCCTGGCGCCCGTGAGCAACTCGTCGATGCCTACGGGACGCCGTGAATTGAAGTGCGCGACTCCTACGGTCAATGACAGCCCCGGGAGATCGGAGCTCCGCGTCTGGGGCCTGCGGGCTCGCAGCAGGATCGCGCTGCGCGAGGCGTACTCAGAGCTCGTCGTCAGGGCGGCGAACTCCGCGCCGCTCAGCCGGCCGATGACCTCGTAGACTCCATAGCTGGGGAACAGATCGCGCATGAAGTTGCCCATCTGCCGGATCAGGACATCACCCGCGGAACGGCCGATGCTCTGCGTGATCCGCTCCAGATCGTTCACCTCGAAGTAGATCAGGTGAGCGGAGTGCCCATCGCGGGCCGCGACGTCCAGCAGCCGCGTACCCATCTGCATGAAGCCACGCCAGTTGCACAATCCGGTGAGTTCATCGGCCAGCGCCACGCAGCGCAGGGCCTGCACCACGTTCAGTAACGCCTTCATCTGCAGCGAGACTCGCTGTCCCTTGCTCAGTCCCTGAAAGCGCAGCAGCTCCGACAACAGGCGTCTGATACGCGCATCGTCACCTTGCAGGGCGGCGGCACGCAGCTGGCTCGCGAGTTCTGCATTGCGTGCGCGTAGTGCGCCCTGTTCGGCGGACCGCGGTACCGACACAGCATCCATCATCGGAGGTGTTCCTCAACAGCGGCTGCACAACCTGAGGCGCAAGCATAATGGCTGCGTATGGGGCGGTGTGAAGGCAGCGATCCCGCTTCGGCGTCGGCTCCTGACGGATTGTCGAGTAGGGCACCTCCTACATCCGCCCTACTTCTCCGCACGCCACGACATCACTCGAGGGCACTGCCGGTCCGGCATGACCAACAAAGGCCCGCTTCCCCTAACAGTCGTTGCAAGGGCCGGCGAGCCGGTACACCGAGCACATGGCAACTTTCAACAGCGCGGCGCGAGCGCGGAATCGCACACCCGTGTGTGCGCCATTACCCCAGAGTTGTGTAGCCTAAATCCTACATTCATTCAGTCGCCCGCCGACCGACGGCTATCCCTGCTCGGTGGATAGTCGGGCTGCGCTGTCAAACGCCTGCTTTGGTCGCGGCAGCTAGGCGGCGCGAGTCCACCCGCAGGGCAAAGCCGTGGGCGCAGGCAGCGGCGCTCAAGGAGGCACCATCCCGTGGAAAATACGGCGAATGATCTGGACCGCGAGGCCCATCCCCCTCAGGCCATCCGCGGCGCTGCGCGTGGCGCGCCCCGCCAGGCGCGCCTGGCGGTGAATCAGGAAGTGCGCAAACTGATTGCGGACGTCGAGGATCTGATTCGGCGTGTAGGCGACGCCGCAGACCCCGAGCTGGCTCGCCTGCGCTCCAAGGTCGAAAGCACGATCGCTACCACCAAGAAGGCGGTCTCAGACGGTGCGGAACAGGCGCAGCGTCAGGCCGAGGAAGCGCTCGCGGCGGCGGATCGTTACGTGCGTGATCAGCCGTGGGAAGCGCTCGGCATTGCCGCGTTAGCCGGAGTCGCCGTTGGCTTCCTGCTCGGCCGTCGCTGAGCGCTGGGAAGGCGAGGGCGCTGCTGCGCCCTGAATGACGACACGCCCGCGTCGAGGCGCCCGGGG
This sequence comes from Steroidobacteraceae bacterium, assembly GCA_035300445.1. Lineage (GTDB taxonomy): Bacteria > Pseudomonadota > Gammaproteobacteria > Steroidobacterales > Steroidobacteraceae > 13-2-20CM-66-19. The sequence goes on along the minus strand of DATGVL010000061.1, from coordinate 134,785 downwards.
AAGTGATCGCGGTATGATGTATTCGGGGTGGAAGCTCGCCCGCGACTTCGTGTCGCGACACCGATTTGCATTGAGTTTCAGGGACGTGCCTCGGTCATCGACCATGAATTCCGCCGCTGCTCGCCAGATGACGCTGGTGGCGCTACTGCTGGCGACAGTGGTTGGTCTGTTCGTCGCAGCCGAGCTGGGGCACCGCAAGCTGGAAGAGGTGAGGCGACAGGTCGAGAGGGGTGCGCAGCGTGAGCAGGCGCTGGCAGAAGTCCTGCAGCTGCTGAGCCAGGCCGAAAGCAGCCAACGCGGCTCCATACTGCTGGGCGATGCCGCATACCTCGAGCCCTACCAGGAAGCGGTCGACAAAATCCCGCAGTCGCTGCGTCGGCTCGAGCAGGCGTTTGCGAGCGCCGACGGGCCGGTACGCACGGACCTCGAGCAGGTCGAGCGGCTGAGCAACGCCAAGCTGGTGGAGATGGCAGAGACGCTGAATCTCTACCGCCAACACGGGCCCGGTGCGGCCCTCGACCTGATTCGTACCGACATCGGCAAGTGGACCATGTCGCAGCTCGCCCAACGGGTGCGGAAGATCCAGGCGCAGGAAACGGGCAACATCCTGGCCGCGAGCCGTTCGTGGCGAATCGATCGCTGGACAAATCTTGCCATTACCAGTACCGCGCTCGCAGCCAGCATGTTCCTGGTGCTGCTGCTGTGCCGTCTGGTCATCAGTTACGTTCGCTCCAAAGAGCGCGAAACCGAGGATCTCGCCGAGCGCAGCACCGAGCTGGAGCTGCTGGTGAAGCGGCGCACCGACGAACTGTCGCAGCTCTCGACTCATCTGCAGTCGCTGGCCGAGCGGGAACGCTCGGCTCTGTCACGCGAACTGCACGATGAGCTCGGCGGGCTGCTGGTCGCCGCCCGGATGGACGTCTCCTGGCTCGAGGATCGCGTGGCCACCAGCGATGCGGAGGTGCAGGCGCATTTCAAGCGCGTGCATGAGGCCCTGCAGGCCGGGGTCGAGGTCAAGCGTCGAGTCGTCGAGAATCTGCGCCCGACCCTGCTCGACAACCTCGGGCTCTTTCCAGCCTTACGCTGGCAGATAGCGGATATCTGCGGGCGCGCGGGACTGCATTGCACCGAGCGATATCCCCCGGAGGAGTTAGACCTGACTCCGGAGGCGTCGATTGCCATATTTCGAATCGTGCAGGAGGCCCTGACCAACATCCTCAAGCACGCACGCGCGCGCAACGTCGAGGTTTCCATCGAGTCGTGGCATCAAGCGCTGATCGTGCGCGTCCGGGACGATGGTGTCGGACTGCCGCTCGAGCCGCGTCAGCCGCTGCGATCGCACGGCCTGGCGGCGATGCGGCATCGTGCTGTAGGGCTCGGAGGTCAGTGGCACTTGCTTCGCATGACAGGTGGCGGCACCGAGATCGAGGTCCGCTTGCCGCTGGACAAAATCCTCGCGACGCATTCGGACATGAATCCAGTACAGGGAACGACCGCGGCGGCGGGTTAGTGGTCCCCGGCTGCGCGCTCTCTGGCGAAGCCACGCAGGAGCGATGGCAGGCGGAAGTAGTCGCGGGACTTGTCCAGAAACGCCTCGACCCCGAATGACTCGGCCTCGTGTCGATATTCGGGCAGGCCGAAGTTGGTCAGAATCACCACTTTCGGTCGATGGCCGCCGCGGGCGAGCTTGCGCAACACGCCGAATCCGGAACCCGTGCGCAAGTGCAGATCGAGTATCACGACGTCGGGCCGCGAGCCCGCGATGCTTCCGAGCGCATCGGCCTCCGTATCGACGGTCTCGATCAGATCCACATCCGGCAGGCGCCGAATCAGCTCTGACAGCCGCGCGGCGAGTAACGACGAGTCCTCGGCAAGCAGGACCCGCAAAGAGGGGCTATTCGGCATAATCAAGGCGACAGGAGCAATCCAGCGTGAGCCAGGGGGGCGCTGGGGGTTCCACACACGACGCGAAGCCTAAGCAGCGCGCGCGCTGCCGGCTGCCGGTGCCCACCTTTGAAGTGTGTCAGTGTCCCCCCACGGGACCGCTACTGGACCAAGCCGTTGCGCAGCGCGTACGCCGTCAGGTCGGCGTTGGTGTCGAGATTCATTTTCTCGAGGACCCGCGCCCGGTAGGTGCTGACGGTTTTGACGCTGATGAAAAGCTCCTGGGCTATCTCCGATACGCTGCGTCCCACGGCAAGCTTGCACAGGATCTGGAACTCGCGCTGTGAGAGCCCCGCGTGCAAGGGCTGGTCGGTCGGCTCATCGAGGGCGCTCACGAGCATCTCGCTCAGGGTGGCACTCACGAAGCGCCGCCCCGCGAGCACGGTGTGGACAGCCCGCATGAATTCCTCCGGCGCCTGGTCCTTGGCGAGATAGCCGAACGCGCCGGCGCGTAACACATTGATGGCATACTGTTTCTCGGAGAAGCCACTCATCACGAGAACCCGCGTATTGGGGTGGCCGGCGCGGATATGTCGCAGGATATCGATGCCACTGCGATCAGGCATATTGATGTCGAGGATGACGAGGTCCCACTGACCGTTGCGCAACTGTTGCAGCGTCTCCTCGCCGCTGCCCGTCTCGGCGATCGGGTCGATCGAACGGTCCTGCTCCAGGTAATGCCGGAGCCCGGTCCGCATCATCGCGTGATCGTCCGCAATCAGTACGCTTGGCACTCAGCATCCTTTGGCTTGGCTGCCAGAGGCGAATCCCGGCCGTCCCTGGCCGTCTACAGTATCGGCTAACCTGAAAGCTTCACCATACGCCTGCCCCTTGATCGTCTGTAGGCGAAATCTTACAAATTCCTACGGACCCTAGTCCAATCGCATGGCCCAGCTCTAGCCCAAGAACGAAGACCCGGCGGTTCACCGAAAGTCCAGGACTGAACGGGGTGACTACGCGCGGCGGGTGCGCAAGCGGGCAGGTTGCAAGGATCGCCGACCCTGGCGCACTGGCGCTCAGGGCCGGCGAACACGCTGTTGCGCGTTACTGCGTCAGCTTCGTCACCTTCGCGCCCTCGAGGGACACGTCGGCGATCAGCCCTTTTTCACCGAACACGAACGCGACGACCGGTTTGCGCAGCGTCTCGCTGTTGTATTGCGCGCCCGCGCCCCTGACGATCGCGACACCGGCGTCAACTCCGATCGTCCAGTCCTTGCTGTTCATGAACTGGTCGCGCGCGGCGTCCGTCATGAACAGAATGACCTCGCTGCGGCGTGCGACACCCAGGGTCGCGCCCGCGGATGCTCCGGTCACCTTGTAATAGGCGACCGTCTTGCCGTGCACCTCCAGGGCTCCCTCGCCATACTCACCGCCGACACCTGCGCCGGCCTTGGTAACGCTCGGGAACACCAGTATCGCGGACGCCTTGTGCGCGAGTTCGCGATGGTTGGGGTCCTGCGCGTAGAAGCGGTTGAGCGCGGCTTCGACGCCCGCATTTATCTCGGGGGTACTCGCGGCCAAAGCCAGTGCGCTGAACGCAACAGCGATGGCGGCAACGGCTCCTGTCAACACAAGCGAGTTGCGATTCATAAGATCTCCACCGTGATGAAGACCGCAATACTCTGCGCAGCTCGTCTCCTCCACGGCAGCCGGATGATCGGTCCAGCCTCTGTCGGCGCGAACCTACGTCGCTCAGCTCATCGTGCGGCGATCCCTGCGGCTCGTTTGACGCGTGTGGGGTTCGCGCGGGATTCGTACGACTGATCCTACAGTTGCCATGGCGTGGGTGAGACAGTCGCTGCCGACCGGCCTGCTACTGTATGTTTGATGCCGCGTTCAGCGTCAGCCGCGATCACCAGCCGGCGATGCACCGCCGCTGCGACTGTCACGGGTTTGATCATTGATCTGGGCGGTTGCGTTTCCTACCCGCCCGGGCGGGCCGCAAGCGGCTCGACTACCGCATGCACAACAAGCTGTTCGTCGTCGATGGGGCCATTGCGGTTTTCGGTGGCCGCAACATCGGTGATCAATACTTTCAGGTCGATCCGGAATCGCAATTTGCCGACGAGGATGTGTTCGCCATCGGAGCGGCCGTCGATGAACTGGCGCGCACTTTCGATCGCTATTGGAACAGCGAGCTTGCCGTACCCGCACAGGCGCTGGCGCATGCCCGCCACGCGCTGCGCCTGCAGGTGCCGGGTACGTGGCACACGCTGCCGGAGAAGGCCGAGGCGGCGGGCGCCAACTTCACCGACAAGCTGCATGCCGGTGAACCCCTGGCGGGGATCCTCTCGGGCGCCGCCGCACTCGTGTGGGCGCACGCGGAAGTGGCTTGCGACAGTCCGGACAAGCGGCGCGTCGCCGAAGCAATTCGCCTCGGCAGTCTGATGTACGAGCCGGTTGCGAACGCCATCGGTCAGACTCAATCGGAACTGACGCTGGTCACACCCTATCTGGTTCCGACCGCCGGTGAGCTGAAGCTGCTCGAGGATCGACTGATTCAACATCGTCGCGTGCGGATTCTGACCAATTCGCTCGAGTCGGCGCCGGATCTGGCGGCGCAGGCAGGCTATACGCACTATCGGGTGCCGCTCCTGAGGCAGGGTGCCGAGCTCTTCGAGGTGCGCGCGCGGCTGGACAGCGTGCGCGGCAGCGGCCAGTCGAGGAAGATTTCGCGCTACGGTAACTATGCCTTGCATGCCAAGCTGTTGGTATTCGACCGCAGCAGCGTGTATGTCGGCTCGATGAATTTCGACCAGCGCTCGATCTGGCTCAACACCTGGAGCACCGCGGACGCCGGGCGCCCGGTCAGTCCGTGGAACCGGCTCGCAGCGCCTGGCAGAGACTCAAGGTGCGCCTGCTGTCGCTGCTGCCGTTGGACCGCGAGCTATGAGAGGGCCGGCCGGCTGCCGGTGCGCGCCAGCGGCTCGTCCGGGGCGGTCACGGACGAATGCCCCAGCAGTAGGGGTCGGCCGGATCGAGTCGTAAGCGGGCTTCGCCGGTGACGTGTGCGGTGCCGGTGATGATGGGGGTGATCTCACCCTTGTCGCGGGCGTGCCACTGGTAGCGCGCGCTGAACGTGCTGCCGATCAGACTCTCCTGAATCCACGGCTCGCCTTCCCGGAGGCCCTGGTCGGCGGCGAGACATGCGAGCTTGGCGCTGGTGCCCGTGCCGCACGGGGAGCGGTCGTAGGCTCTGCCCGGACACAGGACGAAGTTACGGCTGTGTATGCCGGAGCGGGTCGAGGGCGCAAAGAGCTCGACGTGATCCACTTCAGGGTAGCCCTGTGCATTCACGGCCTGCCGTACGCGCCAGGCATACTCAGTCAGGGCCTCGAGGTTCTGCGGTTTGATCTCGAGATCGTGCCCGTCGGCCAGAAAGAACCAGTTGCCGCCCCAGGCCACATCGCCCCGGATGCTGCCAACACCGGCCACCGCGACGGCAATCTGGCGCGCCTTGCGGTAGCTGGTGACGTTCTGGAGGTCGATGCGGCCGTCGGGATGCAGCTGCGCATTCACCACCCCGACCGGGGTGTCGATACGGAAACTCCCCGCTGCGCATCTACCCGCGTGGGCCAGGGAGGCGATCAGGCCGAGCGTGCCGTGACCGCACATACCGAGATAGCCCACGTTGTTGAAGAAGATCACGCCCCAGTTGCAGTCGGAACGATGCGGCTTGCACAGCAGGGCTCCGACCAGCGTGTCGCAGCCGCGCGGCTCGTTCACTATGGCGGAGCGATACGCATCGAAGTGCTGACGAAAGCGCTCGACGCGCTGCGCCAGCGGGCCAGTGCCCAGATCCGGGCCCCCGTCGGTCACCAGCCGGGTCGGCTCACCGGCGGTGTGGGAGTCGATGACCTGGATCGTCTTGACGTGAGCCCTCACGCGGGGCGTGCGGCGCGTGCGCGCTCGACCCGCTCCATTACTTCAGCGCGCCGCTGGCCGGCGAGCGGCAGCCGCGGTGAGCGCACGCGCTCGCTGCCCCGTCCCATCACGGCCTCCGCGAGCTTGATGGACTGCACCAGATCGGGCTCGGAGTCCAGGTGCAGGAGCGGCATGAACCAGCGATAGATGCTGCGGGCACGCTCCAGCTGCCCGGTGCGGATGGCCTCATAAAGTGCCAGCGACTCCATGGGGAAGGCGTTGGTGAGCCCCGACACCCAGCCCCGCGCTCCGAGTGTCAGGCCCTCGAAGACGAAATCATCCAGCCCCGCGAACAGCAGGTAGCGATCGCCCAGGGCATTGAACACATCCGTGAAGCGCCGCGGGTCGGGTGAGGACTCCTTGAGCGCCACGACGTTCGCCTGCTCCGCCAGATGAACGAGACTCTCGATCCCGATGTTCACCCGGTAGGCCGGCGGATTGTTGTAGAGCATGACGGGGAGCGAGGTCGCCTGCGCCACGGTGAGCAGGTGGTACTCGAGCTCGGCGCGCGTTGGCACGTAGACCATCGCCGGGAGCACCATCAGGCCGTTGACGCCGATGCGCTCGGCATCACGCGCGTATGCCACGGCGCTGGTGGTCGTCAGCTCCGAGACACCCGCAATGAGCGGCACCTTGCCCCCGACTGCACCGACGGCCGCCTTGAGAACCGCGCGCTTCTCCTCCGCGGTGAGGGAGTTGTTTTCCCCCACGGTGCCCAACAGCACCAGGCCGTGAACGCCGTCGCGCACCAGGGCCGACAGTACTGCGCAGGTCGCTGGCAGATCGACCGCGAGATCGGTGCGGAACTGGGTGGTAGCCGCGGGAAAGACTCCGGACCAGGAGCATTTGAGGGGCGTGATCAGGCGCGTACTCCCCTGCGGCCGGTGATACAAGTGGGAGCATCGATCGTATACGCTCGCTGCATGGGGGAGCAAGACAGGGTCGCGGTGATCGGCGCGGGCGTCATCGGCTGCGCGATCGCCTGCGCTCTGGCCCGCGCGGGCTGGCGCGTGCTGCTCGCAGACCCCGAAGAACCGGGCGTCGGCGGTGCGAGCTTCGGCAACGTGGGACACATTGCGGCGGAGCTGATCGAGCCCTTGCCCTCGGTGGCACTCCTGTTCGGCTTGTGGCGTGAGCTGTTCGCGCTCGGGGGGCCGGTCGACATTCCGTGGCACCGGCTCCCGCACGTTGCGCTGTGGGCGCGGCGTTTCGCGGCCGCGGCGCTCCGTCGCCGTGCCAACACGCAGCATCTCGCGCCGCTGGTCAGACCAGCGAGCGCAGCGTGGGAGCGGTTGCTGCGCGAGCTCGGCACTCCGGAGCTCCTGCGCCGCAACGGCCACTATCAGGTCTGGCTCGGCGCGGCAGCCGGCAGGCGGGCGCGCGCCGAGGCGTACAGGATGACTCAGCTCGGCGTATCCACGGCCCCCGCGGCTCCCGAGCTGCTGCGCGCCGTGGCTGGTGCCGCGGGCGATGAAACCATTGCCGGCCTCAGGTTCCCCGACAGCGCTCATGTACTGGACCCCCGCGCCGTGTGCGAGGTGCTGGCGCGGGCCGCGGTCGAGCGCGGCACGACTCTGCAGCGCGCCCGGGTGCGCTCACTCGCCCCTCGCGGTGATCAGATCGAAGTGCTCAGCGATGCGGGGGCCCTCACCGCAGCCACCGTGATCGTGTGCGCCGGCGCGTGGTCGGCGCCGCTCCTCGCTCCGTTCGGATTGCGCGCTCCGCTGGAGGCCGTACGCGGTTATCACGTCGAGCTGCCAGGACACGCGGCGCTCGTCGATGCGCCGCTCGTCTACATGGACCGCAGTATCGTGGTCACGCCGATGGCGGCGCGGCTGCGGGCCTCGAGCTACATGGAGTTCTCGCGACTCGAGGCGGCGCCTGATCCGAGAAAGCCGGCCCGTTTGCGGGCGAACTTGCGGCGTCTCGGCTACCGCTGCGAGGGCGGGAGTTCGGGCTGGGTCGGCCCGCGTCCGGTTCTTCCGGACTACCTGCCGGGGATCGGCCGGGCGCCCGGTGCCGCGAGGCTTTTCTACGCCATCGGCCACCAGCACCTGGGCCTGACCCTCGCACCGGTGACGGCCGATCTGATGGTCGCGCTGGTCTCGGGGCGCGAGCCCGTCCACGACGTGACACCATTTGATCTACGCCGTTTCAACTGACGCACCGGGAAGCCACGACGCTCATCGCCATGATCGTCGCGGCAGTGGTCGGCGCCTGGTTGGGCGCGGGCATGGTGGCGCGCGCCCCGCGGCGATTCATCCAGCTCGGTATGGGCGTGGCACTGCTGGTCGCGGCGGCTCTCATGCTGGCGAAGAATCTCGCCTGGCTGCCGCCCGGAGGTGAGGCGCTGGGACTTCACGGGCCGACCCTCGTGTTTGCGGTGTGCGCGAACTGTTTGCTCGGCGCGCTGATGATGCTGGGTGTGGGCCTGTATGCACCGTGCCTCATCCTCGTGAGCCTGCTCGGCATGAGTCCACTGGTGGCCTTTCCGATCATGATGGGTTCGTGCGCGCTGCTGATGCCCGTCGGTGGTGCGCGCTTTGTGCGCACGCGGCGCTACAATCCCGGCGCCGCGCTCGGACTGACGCTCGGCGGCATTCCCGGGGTACTGTGCGCCGCCTTCATCGTGAGATCACTGCCCCTCGGGTGGCTGCGGTGGCTGGTGGTGATCGTGGTCATGTACGCGGCGGCCCTGATGCTGGTGTCGGGGCGGAAGTGAGTGCTCACGGTGCGTGAAAGTCCCCGGCCACGGCTTCCACCAGCGTCGGGCCCGGCCGCGCCAGGGCCGCGCGCAGCGCCTCGGCCAGAGCCGCCGCTTCGTGCACCCGTACGCCCGTGGCCCCACAGGCGCCGGCGACGGCCACGAAGTCCGGATTGCGCGCCACCACGCCGATGGGGGCGATTCCCGCGGCACGCATGTCGTCGCGGATCTGCCCGAGGGCGCCGTTGTTCCACACGACCAGCGGCAGGCTGAGATCGAGTTCCACCGCCGTCATCAGTTCCTGCAACGTGAACTGAACGCCAAAGTCTCCGGCGAGCGCCACCACGGCCCGCGCCGGCTGCGCGATCTTGGCGCCGATGGCCGCGGGCAGCGCGTAGCCGAGCGCCCCGTAGCCTGACGGGTGAAACCACAGCCCGGGACGCTCGGCGGCGAAGGCGTAGTTCCCCAAGTAGGCGATCTGGGTCATGTCGGTGAACAGCACGCCGTCGCTGGGAACGGCCTCACGCAAGGCGCGCACCGCCGCGAGGCGCGCGCGTGCCTCGGAGTCAAACTGCGCATCGATGCGCGCGCGGTAGGCCGCCGCCGCGCCGGCCGCGGTGCGCCAGCCCGTGCGCACGCGGCTCGCGCCGGCCAGCAGCTCGAGGCTCGCGCCCGCATCGCCCCTGACCAGCACCTCGGCCGCAAACTGATCAGAAAGTTTCTGCTCGTCGACGTCCAGGCGCACCAGGCGCCCGCTCATCGCCAGGCGCCTGGTGGTGTAAACGTCGGTTTCAGACAACTCCGTGCCAGCTGCCACCACCACGTCGGCGGCTGCCACCAGCTCCTGGGTCGGGGCATACGGCAGACTCGCGCCGAGGCTGGCCGGGTGACTCTCCGCCACCGCGCCCTTGCCGGCCACGGTGGTAATGAGATAGCCGTCGAGCGCCTCCACCAGCTTGCGCAGCGCACCGCCGGCGCGGCGCGCGCCGCCGCCGGCGATGATCAGCGGCCGTTGCGCTTCGGCAAGCAGTGCCTGTGCCGCCGCGAGCGCCGCGGGCGCGGGCGGTGACGCGGCGCCGCTGCGCGCAAAGCGCTCCGGGCGCAAGATGGTGGGCTCGGGCAGCAGATCGAGCGGGATTTCCAGGTACGCCGGCCGCGCACGCGGGGCGTACAGCGTCGCGAATGCCGCCCGCAGATGATCGCGCACGTCCTGCGCGCCGTGGGCGGCGCGGGCGAGTCCGGCAACCCCGGCAGCCACGGCGCGCTGATCGCCGAGCTCGTGCAACACCCCCCAGCCCTTGCCGAGCGAGGCGCGCACCGGGCTGCTCGCGATGACCAGCAGCGGCACCGAGTCCGAATACGCCTGCGCGACGGCGGTGAGCGCGTTGGTCACGCCGGGACCGGAGATCACGAACGCCGCCGCCGCGCATCCGCTCACCCGCGCGTAGCCGTCGGCGGCAAAGCCGGCGTTCTGCTCGTGGCGCACCAGCACGTGGCGCAGGCGCGCGGATTCCAGGCCGCGGTACAGCTCGATATTGTGCACGCCCGGAATGCCAAACACGGTGTCGATGCCGTTGGCCGCCAGCGTCTCGACGACGTACCGTCCGACGGTCCAGGCAGTGGCGCTCATGCGCTTGAAATGTTAACACCGCACACGCACAGTACGAACGTGAAATTCTCGGCACTCGTGCAGCGCATCAGCGGCGCTGGCGCCGATGCGTGGCTCACGCACTACCAGGCGGTGGCGGCGCGCGAGCGCGGCGAGGACGTGATCGTGCTGAGCGTGGGCGATCCGGATCTCGACACGCCCGCGGCCGTCGTCGAGCGTACGGTCGGGCAGCTGCGCGGCGGCGACACGCACTACGTGCCCGCGGCCGGGCGGCCGGCCCTGCGCCAGGCAATCGCCCGCGCACACGCGGCGCGCTGCGGTCAGCCGGTCGGTGCGGACAACGTGGTGTACTTCGCCGGCGCACAGAACGCGCTGTTCGTGGCTTCCCTGTGCCTCGCGGGACCCGGGGACGAGGTTGTGACCTTCGAGCCGCTGTACCCGACTTACCCCGCTACCATCGAGGTGTCGGGGGCGCGTCTGGTGCGGGTGCCCGCCGCGGCCGGCTGGCGTCCGGACCTGGCCGCGCTCGCCGCGCTCATCACGACCCGCACCCGCGCGATCTTCTGGGCGACACCGAACAATCCGAGCGGCGTGGTGTTGAACGAGGCGGAGTTGGCCATGATTGCGGAGCTGGCGCGCCGCCACGACCTGTGGCTCGTCTCGGACGAGGTGTATGCGGGACTCGCCCCCGGTGGACACGTGCCGAGTCTCGCGGCCCGCCTGCCCGAGCGCGTCGTGACCGTCGGAAGTCTGTCGAAGTCGCACTCCATGACCGGCTGGCGCGCCGGGTGGCTGGTGGGGCCGCGGGAACTGGCGGTGCATGCCGAGCAGCTGGCGATGTGCATGCTGTTCGGCCTGCCGGGTTTCATCCAGGAGGCGGCGCTCACGGCGCTCACCCTCGCTCCCGAGGCCGAGGAGCGCATCCGCGGGTTGTGCACGGCGCGCCAGGAGCGCTTTGCTGCCGGCATCAGCGACCTGCCGCTGTTGCGGGCGATGGCGCCCGAGGCGGGCATGTTCATGCTGATCGATGTGCGCGGCACGGGGCTTTCGGGCGCGGAATTCATGCGCCGCCTGTACGCGTCGCAGCGCGTCTCGGTGATGGATGGCGCGGCGTTCGGGCGCTCGAGCGAGCACTGTGTGCGCGTGTGCTTCGCCACCGACGAGGCGACGCTCGACGCAGCCTGCACCCGCCTGCGGCGCTTCTGCGAGGAGCTGTCGCGCCGCGCAGCTGGGAGCGCTGCCGGCTAGGCAGGCTGGTCGTGCGCGGCGCGCCCCTTTATTATATTATTACGGCGACATTAAAACCGGCCTGAAGGTGCGGGCGCGATCATGAGACAGGTCAGGATGCTGGGTCTGCTGGGTACCGGAGTGATCGGCGGTGGCTGGGCCGCCCGCGCGCTGCACTTCGGCATCGACGTGCTGGCCGCAGACCTCAAGCCTGAAATGGAGGAGTGGATCCGCGGCGCGGTCGCCAACGCCGAGGCAGCGCTGGCGCGGCTCACGCTGGCGCCGCTGCCGCCGAAGGGCAGGCTGTCATTCACCACCGACCTGCAGGCGATGGCGCGGCAGGCGGATTTCATCCAGGAGAACATCCCCGAGCAGCTCGAGCTGAAGCAGCGGGTGCTCGCCGAGGTCAGCCATCATGCGCCGGCCGATGTCGTGATCGCCTCCAGCACCTCCGGCCTCATGCCATCGGATCTGCAGCGCGACATGGTGGCGCCGGAGCGCTTCCTGGTCGCGCATCCCTTCAACCCCGTGTACCTGCTGCCACTGGTGGAGCTGGTGGGCGGCCGACAGACCTCGACCGCAGCCCTGGACGCCGCCCGCACTTTCTTCACCTATATCGGCATGCATGCGCTCAGGGTGCGCCGTGAGGTGCCGGGGCATCTCACCGACCGGCTGCAGGAAGCGTTGTGGCGCGAGATCCTGCACATGGTGAATGAGGACCTGGCCACGACCGGGGAGCTCGACGACTCCATCGTATACGGCCCGGGTCTGCGCTGGGCGGCCATGGGCACCAACCTGATCTATCACCTCGCCGGCGGTGAAACCGGCATGCGCCACATGCTCACACAGTTCGGCCCGTGCCTGAAATGGCCGTGGACGAAACTCGAGGCCCCGGAGCTGACCGAGGCACTGATCGACAAGATGGTTGCGGGCACGCAGGCGCAGGCTGCGGGCCGCTCGATCCGCGAGCTGGAGCGATTGCGCGACGACTACCTGGTCGCGATCCAGCAGGTGCTGAAGCAATACAACATCGGCGCCGGCGCTACCTTGCGCGCCCTCGAGGAGCGTCTGTACGAGGCCGCGGCTGCCGGTGCCCGCGAGCGCATCCAGAATGCAGCGGCCCCGGGAGCCGCTGCCGACTCCGGGGAGCCGCTGCGGCTGGTGGAGACCTACGTGCGGCCCGAGTGGATCGACTACAACGGTCACATGACCGATTCGCGCTACCTGCAGGTGTTCGGCGATGCGACCGACGCGCTCTTCAGGTACGCCGGCGTCGATGAGGGGTACCGCAGATCCGGACGCGCCATGTACACGGTTGAAACGCACGTCAGCCACAAGGCGGAGGCGCGCGCGCTCGAGCCGCTGTACGTGACAACCCGGGTGCTCAAGGTCGATGACAAGCGCGTGCGGCTGTTCCACAGCCTGCATCGCCGGCGCGATGCGGCGCTGGTGGCCACCGCGGAGCAGCTGTACCTGCACGTGAATACACCGCCCGGAAAGGCCTCGCCGATGGAGGCGGGGGTGCGCGCGCGGCTTGCGGACCTGCAGGCCGCGCACGGCTAGAGACCATGCCCAAGATCGTCGATCATGAGCAGCGCCGCGATGAGATCGCGCTGGTCGCCTGCCGGGTGGTGGCGGAGTACGGTTTCGAGCAGGCGACCATCGCGCGCATCGCGCGCGCGGCGGGCTACACCACCGGCATGGTGGCGCACTACTTCGACACCAAGCAGGAGATCATCATCGCCGCCCTGCGGCTGATCCTGCGCCGGGTCGAGGAGCGCCTCACTCGCAGCGGCGCCGGCGGGCAGCCGGATCTGCTGAGGCTGTTGACCGAGGCGCTGCCGCTCGATGAGACGCGCTACATCGAATGCGCATTCTGGATCGCGTTCTGGGGGCAGGTGCCGGCCGACAGGCGCCTGAAACGCATCAACGCCGGGTTGCATCGCGAGTATCTGCGGCTGTTCGAGCGCTGCCTGGCGCGCGGCTGGCGGCAGTGGCAACGGTGGCCGGCGGCGACCCAGGAGCAGGTGCTGCGCTCGGTGGTGACCTTCATCAACGGTGTGACCGCGAGCACCGTGGCGAGCCGCAACGAGTGGCCCGCCGCCGGCCAGATCGCGCAGCTGCGGCTGCAACTGCGGCTGCTGCACGCCTGGGCGATGAGCGCCGCGCGCGCGAGGTGAGGAGAATCCGATGGACTTTGCGCTTAGCGAAGAGCAGCAGCTGATCATCACAACCACGCGTGACTTCGTCCGCCGCGAGCTCGTGCCCCACGAGCGCGAGGTCGAAGAGAGCGGCCGGCTGCGCGAGGAGCTGCGCCAGGAACTCAAGGCGCGGGCGATTGCCGCCGGCCTGTACGCCGCCAACATGCCCACCGAGGTCGGTGGCGCGGGACTCGATGCAGTGACCTGGATGCTGTACGAGAAGGAGCTCGGCTACACGGGTTACGTGCTGCACTACGCCTGCGTGGCGCGTCCCTCGAACATCCTGCTCGCCTGCCAGGGAGCACAGCGCGAGCGCTACCTGCTGCCGGCGGTGCGCGGCGAGCGTACCGAGTGTCTGGCGATGAGCGAGCCGCAGGCGGGCTCGGACCTGCGCGGCATGAAGACCACGGCAGTGGCGCGCGGCGGGGACTTCATCCTCAACGGCAGCAAGCACTTCATCAGTCACGCCGACCATGCGGACTTCGTGATCCTGTTTGCCGCCACCGGCGAGGAGGATTCGGCGCGCGGCAAGCGCAAGCTCATCACCGCGTTCCTTATCGACACCGGCACACCCGGTTTCGAGATCCGGCCCGGGTATCAGAACGTCTCGCACCGTGGCTACACCAACAGCATTCTGCAGTTCAGCGACTGCCGGCTGCCGCAATCGGCAGTGCTCGGGGAGCTGCACCGGGGATTCGAGGTTGCCAACACCTGGCTCGGGGCGACGCGCCTGCAGGTAGCGGCCAACTGCCTCGGGCGCGCCGAGCGGGCGCTCGAGTGCGCCAAGCAGTGGGCGGTCGATCGGGTGCAGTTCGGACAGCAGATCGGCAAATTCCAGGGCGTGTCCTTCAAGCTTGCGGACATGGCGCTCGAGCTGCGCGCCGCGGAGCTGCTCACCCTGGAAGCGGCGTGGAAGCTGGATCAGAAGCTCGCGACCGATATGGACATGGCGATCGCGAAGCTCAAGGCCACCGAGATGCTGGCGATGGTCGCCGACGAGGCGCTGCAGATCCACGGCGGCATGGGGCTCATGAGCGATCTGCCGCTGGAGCGTATCTGGCGCGATGCTCGCATCGAGCGCATCTGGGAGGGCACCAGCGAGGTGCAGCGGCACATCATCTCGCGCGCGCTGCTGCGGCCGCTGGGCGGCTGAGACGGCCGCACCCGGTTGGTGGCGCTCATTTCCCCTTCCACACCGGCTTGCGCTTCTCGGCGAAGGCGCGCGTGCCTTCCTTCAGATCCTGGGAGCCGATGACCTTCTGCACGGCATCCAGGCTGTCGTGCAATTCGAAGGCCGCGTGCTCGGCCACCATTTCGGTGTGGCGCAGCAGCTGCTTGATGGCCGGGAACAGCAGCGGCGGGCCGTCGGCGAGCTGCTGCGCGATCTCGCGTGCCTTGGCGAGACACTGGCCCTTGGGGACGACATGGTTGGCCAGGCCCCAGTGCTTGG
This sequence comes from Steroidobacteraceae bacterium, assembly GCA_035300445.1. Lineage (GTDB taxonomy): Bacteria > Pseudomonadota > Gammaproteobacteria > Steroidobacterales > Steroidobacteraceae > 13-2-20CM-66-19. Next base: position 119,726 of record DATGVL010000061.1, on the reverse strand, counting down.
CTTCCCCGGCGTCCATCCAGCGGCCCGTCATCAGGAACTCGACGGCAACGTGGTAGGGGATGCGCCGCCGCAGTTTGATGGTACCGGCGTCCGCGAGCACGCCGACGTTGATTTCGGGCAGCGCGAACTTCGCGTGCTCCTCCATCACGATGATGTCGGTCCCCAGCACGATCTCGAAGCCCCCACCGCAGGCGATGCCGTTGACCGCGGCGATGAGGGGCTTGTCCAGGTTGCGCGGGTAGTTCAGGCCGCCGAATCCGCCCGCACCCCAGTCCTCGTCGGATTCCTCGCCACTCGCTGCGCCTTTCAGGTCCCAGCCGGGAGAGAAAAAGCGCTCGCCCGCGCCGGTGACGATGGCCACGCGCAGCGCCGGGTCGTCGCGGAACTGCGTGAACACCTCGTTCAGGCGGCGGCTGGCCGCGAGGTCGATGGCGTTCGCCTTCGGACGGTCGATGGTCACCTCGAAAACCGCACCGTGGGTGGCGGTGTTGATGCCGTCGGACATGTCAGTGTTCCTCCAGGCGGATCAATGCGTCGACTGCCACGGCGCCTGAGCCCTGCGGGCGCACGATGACGGGATTGAGGTCAAGTTCCACCAGGCGCTCGAGGTTGGCGGCGGCGTAGCGGGTGCAGGCGAGAGCAGTCTGCACCAGCGCAGCGACGTCCGCAGGCGGGCGGCCGCGATAACCGGCGAGGAGCCTGGCGAGTTTGAGTCTGCCGAACGCCGCCTCGATGGCGGCGGCGGTGAACGGTGGCAGCAGGCTCACGCTGTCGCGCAGCAGCTCGGTCAGCACGCCACCGGCGCCCAGCACCAGCAGCTGTCCGAACTGCGGATCGACGCTCACACCGACCAGCACCTCCGCGACTCCGTCGCTCACCATCTCCTCGACGAGCAGCGTCGCGGACAGCGCGGACAGGCGTTGCGCGGCGGCGGCGGCTTCGGCAGCGGTGCGCACGTCGAGCACCACTGCGCCGAGCTCGGATTTGTGTTCCAGCTGGCTGCCTACGGCCTTGATCACCACCGGAAATCCGAGCGCCGCGGCCGCCTCGCCCGCATCCGCGGCGCTGACCAGCCGCGAGCGCGGCACCGCTACGCCGAAGGCAGCGAGGGCGCGTTTGCCCTCGTGCTCCGTCAGCGTGCGCGCGGAGCTTGCTGCGGCGCGCGGCAGGTGCAGCTGCACCGCCGCACCGCGTGCCCAGGTCTCGCCGACCGCGCCGGCGAGATCGAGCGCCTCGAGCGCTTCGCGCTGGCCCTGCAGGGGCACGATGCCGGCCGCCAGACACTTCTCCCGCGTGGCGCGCGACAGCGATTCGGGGAGCGCGGCAATCACCGCCCCACGGGTCGTCGTGCCGGAGAACGCGGCTGCAAACTGCTCGATCACGTTGACGTAGGCGGAAGTATCGGCCGCGCCCTCGGGCGGGCAGTCGACCAGAAAGGCGACGACATCGTAGCCGGCGCGCTGCACCGCGCTGAACATGGCGTGCTGCCGCGGACGGTCGAACCACACGTGGGTGTGAAAATCGAACGGGTTGGAGATGTGAACGCGATCCGAGAGAATCTCGCGCAGGCTGGCGGCAGCGGCGGCGGGGATTGGTGCGAAGTCAAGTCCCAGATGGCGCGCGGCGTCGGCGGTCATCGCCATGTCACCGCCCGAAGCACCCATGGTGAGCACGCGCCGGCCGCGCAGCGGCCCGCCGCTGTGAAAGATCTTCAGCGTCTCGCACAGTGTGGCGAGCGATTCGCAGCGGGCGATGCCCGCCTGTGCGCACAAGGCCCCGAAGGCCGCATCCGCCCCCGCGAGCGCACCGGTATGGGTACGCACCGTCAGGCTGGCCGCCTCGGTGCGTCCCGCCTTGATGAGGGCGATGGGCTTGCCGGCGGCGCGTGCCCGCTCGGCCGCACGGGCAAAGCGCGCCGCATCGCGCACGCCCTCCAGGTACAGGCCGAACGCCGTGACGCGCGCATCCTCTACCAGCAGCTCGATGAGGTCCTCGGCGGCCAGGCGCGTCTGGTTTCCGACCGTGAGCACATAACCGATCGGCAACGAGCGATCGTTGAACGACAGGTCGAGGGCGATCGTGCCGCTCTGGCAGATCAGGGCGACCCCGCGCTCGCAGCGGCCGCCGATCACCTGGTCGGGCCAGAGCGCCACAGCGTCGAAGAAGTTGATGAAGCCATAGCAGTTGGGACCGAAGAACGGCAGCTCGCCCGCGCCGGCGAGCAGCTCATGGGTGAGGCGCTCACCCTCGACCGTTGCGGTTTCGGAGAATCCGGCCGCGAAGCACACGAAGCCGCCCGCGCCGCGTCGCGCGAGCGCGGCCGCGATCGCCGGGACCTCGCGGTTGGGGGCCGCGATGAAGGTCGCATCGGGCGCGTGCGGCAGCTCATCGATCGAGCGGAAGTAGCGCTGCGCGGTGGAAGACGCGCGGCTCGGATGCACGCGCCACACCTCGCCCGTGTAGCCGACAACTGCGCTCGCGGCGAGCGCCGCATCCGCCCAGGCGCCGCCGACGAGCGCGATACTGCGCGGCGCCAGCAGGCGCTGCATGGCACGCGCGTTCATGGAGCGCGGCCGCTACCGCGCAACGCGAGCCGCCGCGATCCGGGCGTGGCCGGCGCCAGGCCCGCGCCCGCCGCCTGCAACTGCGCGATCGCGGCGCTCACTTCCGGCGGGAAGGGCGTGGTGGTCACGGCCTGCGGCTGCTGGCACACGTGCAGCAGCATAACTTCCGCCACCGCCGCTACCCGTGTGGATCCGGCGCTGGCGAGCTCAAAGGCGGCGTGGATGCGCTTCGGGTCGGCGCCGAGGACGCGCATCGTCACGAGGGCGGTGTCGGTCTGCTTCATCTCCTGAAGATACTGGATATGCAACTCGACGGTGTACAAGGTGCACTGAGTGCGCCGCCGGTAGGCCTCATCCAAGCCGATGCGATCCATGAGCGCATCGGTTGCCTGGCTGACGATGAGGACATAGAAGGCATCCCGCAGGTGACCGTTGTAGTCGATCCACTCCGGCAGGATCGGGGTCTCGTAGATCGGGATGCCGGCCACGTCAGTGAAGCTTCAGGCGCTCGCGCGCTTGTGGCGGGGCGAGCACGCGCGCGCCCATGGCCTCGATGATGGTGCGGGCTTTCTCGACGAGCTGCGCGTTGCTCGCATAGACCCCGCGGCTGAGATACAGGTTGTCTTCCAGCCCCACGCGCACGTTGCCGCCGAGCAGTACCGACTGCGCCACCCACGGCATCTGCATGCGGCTCACGGCGAATGAGGTCCACAGGCAATCCGCGGGCAGGTAGTTCACCATGGCGAGCAGGTGGCCGACATCCGCGGGCACGCCATAGGGGATGCCGGTGCACAGCTGGATCATCGCCGGTGCCGGGATCAGGCCCTCCTTGATCATAGCTTTCACGAACCAGAGGTTACCGGTATCGAACACTTCCAGCTCCACCTTCACGTTCAGGTCGCGCAGGATCCCGGCACCCTGGCGGCAATAGTCGGGCGTGGAAATGTAGGCGCGATTGCCGTCGCCGAAGTTGAGCGTACCGCAGTCGAGCGTGGCGATGTCCGGGCGATACAGGCCCTCGCCGCAAAGATCGATCACGTGCCGCATGCGATCTTCCTGACTCACGAAGTCGGTGCCGGCGGCCGGGGTGTCCTTGAGGCCGTGGCCGCCTACGCAGATGTAGCCGCCCATGCCGCAGGTCAGGTTGACGAGCACGTCGACCTTGCTCTCGCGGATGCGCTTCACCACCTCGCGGTAGTGGCGCGTCGCCATGCTGAACTCGCCGGTTTCCGGGTCGCGCACGTGGATGTGCACGATGGCGGCTCCGGCGCTTGCCGCCTCGATCGCGGAATTCGCGATCTGCTCGGGGGTGATGGGGCAGTGCGGGCTCTTGGTAACCTTGGTGTCATCGCCGGTGATGGCGCAGGTGATGATGACGTCGGAGTTCATGGGATCCTCGCCTTGAGGCACGCGCGGCGTGGTAATATTATGGCGACAATAATATAACGCGCGGGCGCGGTGCAGCAAGCCGCGTGGCACATGGCGCGGCGCGGGGTGCAAACGAAGGAGACGGCCATGCAGGCGCAGTTGCTGATCGGGGGCCGGCTGGTCACGCACCGCGCCGAAGGACCGAGGGGCGCTGCTGACGCGCATCGCGGAGGCGCTCGAGGCCGAGGCGGTGGTGCGGCACGTCATGGTGAAGCTATAGAGCCCCTCCACATCGCGGTGCGCGCCGCCCGGGCGGGCGCGGTGGCGGCGGCGCTGGCTGCGGCCGCGCTGCTGGGCGCGTGCGGCGCGCGCGCCCAGGGTCCGCGCGCCGCGGCGGATGCCGACAAGGAACTGCGCGTCTACAACTGGGCCGACTACATCGGCAAGGACACCCTCGCCAACTTCGAGGCTGCCACCGGCATCAAGGTCATCTACGACACCTATGACGCCGATGAGACGCTCGAAGCGAAGATGATGGCGGGGGACTCAGGCTACGACGTGGTGACCACCTCCACCGACTACTTCAGCCGGCAGATCAAGGCGGGCATCTACCGCCCGCTCGATCGCTCGCTGCTGCCGAATTGGAACAACCTGGATCCGCACGTGCTCGCCATCGAAGCGCAGGCGGATCCGGGTAACCGCCACGCCATGCCGTATCTGAAGCACGTCAACGGCTTCGCCTATAACGTCGACCTGATCCGCGCGCGCATGCCCGATGCGCCGCTGGACAGTCTCGACATGATCTTCAAGCCCGAGATCGTCCGGCGCTTCGCCGATTGCGGCGTGACCTTCCTCGACCAGGCGGAGGACGTGCTGCAGCTCGCCCTCAACTACCTGCACCTCGATCCGAACACCACGCGGGTGGAGGACTACCGGCAGGCCGAGCGACTGCTGCTCGCGGTGCGCCCATATATTCGCGCCTTCGACTCCTCGGAGTACATGAACGGGCTCGCCAACGGCGAGTTCTGCATTTCCATGTCCTGGTCCGGGGACTACGCGACCTCACGCGCCCGCGCCACGACCGCCGGGGTCGACGTGCACCTGGCCTTCAGCGCGCCGAAGGAGGGCTCCAACGCCTCGTTCGACGCGTGGCTCATCCCGGCGGATGCGCCGCATCCACTGGCGGCTCACAAGTTCCTCAACTACATCCTCGAGCCGCGGGTGATCGCCGCCATCACCAACCACATCCATTACGCCAACGACAACCTGGCAGCCAACGCCTACGTGGATCCGCAGATCCTCAACGATCCGGCCGTCTATCCCACCCCGGCGATGGAAGCCCGCCTGTACCAGTCCAGGGAGGCCGGACCGGCGCTGGAGCGGTTGCGCACGCGCACCTGGACGCGTATCAAGACGGCGCTGTGAGTGAGCGGGGTGCGTGCCCCGCGGCGTGCTCAGCGGCCGCGTGCCGCGTCTCGAGGGCGCGGCGCCGGTCGCTGCGGGTCACGAGCCAGCCGGCGGCGATGATGCACACTCCGACCGCGCAGACGATGAGACTCGCGAGCGCGTTGATGTCGGGACTCACGCCGAGCTTCACCTTGGAGTAGATCACCATCGGCAGGGTGCTCGCGCCCGGGCCGGCGACGAAGCTGGAGATCACCAGGTCATCGAGCGACAGCGTGAAGCACAGCAGCCAGCTGGAAATGATCGCCGGCGCGATGATCGGCAGCGTGATCTCGAGGAAAGCGCGCGCCGGACTCGCGCCGAGGTCCTGGGCGGCTTCCTCCAGTGTGCGGTCGGCCGCAGCCAGGCGCGACTGCACCGTGATGGTGACGTAGGCGGTGCAGAAGGTGATGTGCGACAGCACGATGGTGGTGAAGCCGCGATGCGGCCAGGAGAGCAGCCGTACCATGGAGACGAACAACAGCAGCTGCGTGATGCCGGTGATGATCTCCGGCATGACGAGCGGTGCATTCACCATCCCGGTGAGCAGCAGCCGCCCGGGAAAGCGCGCGAACCGCACCAGCGCAACCGCCGCCAGGGTACCGAGCACGACGGCACAGCTGGAGGCGAAGACCGCCACCTCCAGCGACAGCAGCGCGGCCTCCAGCAACGGGCGGTTGTGCAGCAGCTGGGCGTACCAGGCGGTGGAGAATCCACCCCAGACGTTCACCAGCGGCGAGGCGTTGAACGAGTAACCGATGAGCACCAGGATCGGCAGGTACAGGAGCGCGATGCCGAAGAACAGCACGGTGAAGAGAGCCGCAGAGGAGCCCCGTTCCATGCCGCGCTTCAGGCCTCCAGCTGCCGCACGTTGTAGTACTGGTAGATGGCGATCGGCCCGACGAGCAGCAGCAGGAACGCGATCGCAACCGCCGAGGCCACCGGCCAGTCGTGATTGCCGAAGAACTCATCCCACAGCACGCGGCCAATCATGAGTTGGTTCGGGCCGCCGAGGAGCGACGGGATCACGAACTCCCCGACCGCCGGGATGAACACCAGCATCGAGCCGGCGATGACCCCGGGGAGCGACAGCGGCAGCGTGATGTCCAGGAACGCGCGCCGCGGGGTGCTGCCGAGGTCCGCGGCGGCTTCCAGCAGCGTCGGGTCGAGTTTCTCCAGCGTGGCGAACAGCGGCAGCACCATGAAGGGCAGGTAGGAATAGATGATGCCGAGATATACGGCGAGACTGGTGCGCATTATGCGCAGCGGATGACTGATGAGGCCCAGGTGCAGGAGCGCGGTGTTGAGGAAGCCGTTGTCGCGGATGATTCCCTCCAGGGCATAGACACGCAGCAGGAAGGAGGTCCAGAACGGCAGCATGATGATGAGCAGCAGCAGCCCCTGGGTCGAGCGCGGACTGCGCGCGATGGCGTAGGCCATCGGATAGCCGAGCAGCAGGCAGATCAGGGTGGAGAAAAAGGCGGTGCGCAGGGAGTAGAGGTAGGCGACGCCGTAGACTTCATCCGTCAGCAGGTAGCGGTAGTTGCCGAGGGTCAAGGACAGCTGCAGATGGTGATCGCGGGTGAAGGAGATCATGTCCGTGAAGGGTGGCACGCGCGGCGCGGCCTCGGCGAAGCTGATTTTGAAGGCGAAGGCGAACGGAATGAGGAAGAATACGAACAGGAAAATGAGCGGTGGCAGAATGATCAGCCAGCGGCCCGGTCGCCAGGTCGGTTTCATGATGCGTGTTTTTGCCTGTGCCCGCGGGCTATTGTGCGGGATAAACTTGCGCGCAGTACAGCCACCGCCCGCGGCGCGCGGGCGCTGAGGCCTTCGGTGCGGTAAGCCACGTGTCGAGCGAACGAGCCTCCACCACAGTCACCGAGACTGCCGCCAGCGGCGGCGGATCGCGCATCCGCCAGCGCCAACGCCAGCGCCTCATCGACGCCTGTATCTCCGCGCTGCACATCTACGGTCCCTCGCGCACTACGGTCGAAAAGGTGGTCGCGCTCGCCGACCTGTCCCCCGGGATCGTGCGCTTCTACTTCGAGTCCAAGGCGGCGATGCTGGTCGCGTCGCTGACGTATCTGGCGGCGGAATTCGAGGAGCGGGTGCTGCAGCCGGTCGCGCGGCTCAAGGATTCGCCGGTGCAGGCGCTGCGCCTGCTGGTGGAGCTGTACCTGGATGCCGATATCGCCAGCCCGCGCAAGGTGTCGGTGTGGTACGCGTTCTGGGGCGAGGCGAGTGCCCGCCAGGAGTACCAGGACATCTGCGGCCAGAAGGACGAGGAGTTCGCCGCCCTGGTGCGCGAGCTCATCGAACGCATGATCGCCCTGAGCGGCGCCCGCCACCTCGATGCCGACGGCGTGGCGCTGGGACTCATCGGCGTGCTCGAGGTGTTGTGGCAGGGTTTCGCCTTTCAAAGCGAGGCGAGCATCGACCGCGCTGCGGCCGTGGCGCGCTCGCTCAGCTATCTGCGCTCGGTCTTCCCCGGCGAGTTCGGTGAGGTCGCGAGGAGCGGCCCCGCGAGTGAAGGCGGCGCGGCGGCCTGCGGCGCACGCCTGCCGGCGCGGGCCTATGCGGACGAGGGGCTGCTCGGCGCCGAGCGCGAGCAGCTGCTGCGGCCGGCCTGGCAGGCGCTCGGACACGAGGCGGAGTTGCGGCTCGCGGGGGATTATCTCAGCGGCGAGGTGGCCGGGGAGCGCGCGCTGGTGGTGCGCGCCGAGCGCGGCCGATTGCACGCCTTTCGCAACACCTGCCGCCGGCGCCCGCATGCGCTGCTGACGGCGCGCAAGGGACACCTGAAGAGCGCCATTCACTGCGCCACACACGCCCTCACGTACACCTTCGACGGGCACCTGGTCGAAGGCAGCACGCCCGGGGATCTGAGCGTGCTCGAGATGAGGCGTCAGGGGCGTCTCATCCTGGTGCGCGCCGCCGCGGCGCCTGATGAGGGCGTATCCGGCGAGCACGCGCCGTGGGATGCGTTCGCGGCGCTCACGCCGCGAGACGTGACCGACCTGGAGGTGGCCGCCGACTGGAAAGTGGTGGTCGAGCAGTGGCTCGAGAGTCCTCAGCCGCATCAGCATTTCGCCGCGCCGAATCAGCTGCTGGAGATCCGCCGGGAGGGGGCGCTGATCCTGCAGGTGGCGCCGACCGCGCCGGGCCGCAGCCGCATCCGGCGCTTCGATTTCGCGGCCGCGGGTGCGGGGCAGCCGCGCACGGGACGCATGGCGCGCGATCCCCGGCAACGGCAGGCCGACGCGTGGCTCAAGGGACAGATCGAGCTGGCGGAATCGACTCAGGCCGGGCTCGTCGGTGCGGCGGGGGAGGCGGTGGAAACCGGACCCGTCACACCCGCGCTCGCGCAGTTCCGTGCCCGCATAGCCGCATTGCTGCAGGCGCCGCCCGCGAGCTGACAGCGGTGCGGCCTAGGAAAAGCGCAGCGGCGGGCTCGGCTGGCGCGCTTCGGGAATGCGCTCGCGCAGCAGGTCGTGGAACTCCAGCATGCAGTTCTCCAGCCGCGACAGGGGACCGGGCTCGTAGCTGCCGGAAGCCAGACCCCGCTGCACGCGGCGGCACAGGAACTCGTCCTCGCGCTGCACCTGCCGGTTGATGCGCGTCGACAGGTAGCGCACGACGCGCATTTCGCGCCGCTCGTCGGGATGCGCGAAAGAGGCGCCGCGGATCGTGCACTTGCCCGGGCCGCGCGGCAGCACCTGGAAGAAGTCCATCTGATCCGGGAACACGTCGATGCCGAGGTTGGGGAGCATGCTGTAGAAGCTCCAGCGCCGGCGATGTGGCTCGGGAAGATCCGCCGACACCCCGCCGATGAGCTTCTGATACATACGCTCGCTCCAGCGCGACGAAGGACGCTCCCGCAGCCAGCCGATGCCACGCGCCACCCCGGGAAGATTGAGCTGGTCCTCATAGTCGGGCGTGAACATGCGATTCAGCCCCGGGTGTCCGACCGGCACATGGTAGGACTCGAGGTAGTTGTCCATGGCGACCTTCCAGTCGCAGTCCCAGTGCTCGATGTACATGCTCCCGAACGGGCGCATGTCTGCGAAGCGATGCGGGGCGAACTCGGCGGCGACGCCCGCCCAGATCTCTTCCAGCGGCCGCGCAGTGCCGGCGAGACACATGAACACGAAGCCGAACAGCACCTGCGAGCGCACCGGCTTCAATGCGAGCTGCGTACGGTCCAGGGGCGGGAAGGTTTCGCGCGCCGTCATGCCGAGCAGCTCGCCGCTGAGCTTGTACGACCAGCCGTGATAAGGACAGGTGATGGCGCCCGGGCAGTTGCCCGCGCCCTCGAGGATGCGCGCGCCGCGATGGCGGCAGACGTTGTGGAATACCTGAATCTCGCCCTGCGAGGTGCGCACCGCGACGACGCTGTCGGCGCCGACATCGAGCGTGACGAAGTCCCCGGAGCGCTCGAGGGAGCTGACGTGGCACACGATCTGCCAGCTGGGCTTGAGCAGCCGCTCGTACTCCAGTCGCGCCATCTCCGGATGATCGTAGACCCAGGCCGGCAGCGCGCGCGCCAGGGGCGCGGCAAGGGGCTCGAGCGGGCGGGCGGCGGTCGAGTTCATGACGGGATTTCCGGCAAGGGGGCGATTGGGTATACGAGCATATAATTCTACCGTAGAAAACTATATGATCATATAGACGCCACGCGTCACGGGTGCTACGGTCGCACATACGCGTTGAAATCCCGGTACTTAGCGAGTGCAGCCATGGCCAGAACCCTGACCAGAAACCATGACCACTTCCGGCGGGCACTCACGCGTCTGCCGCTGGGCGTCGCTTCCAACTTTCGCTTCTGGGGCGAGGATCGCACCATTTATGTGAAGCAGGGGCGGGGGGCGCGCGTCACCGACCTCGACGGCAATGTCTACGTCGACTACCGCATGGGCTACGGGCCGGCAATCCTCGGCTACGCCGATCCGCGGGTGGATGCGGCCGCCCGCGCCGGCATGGAAGTGGGTGGCGTGTTCGCGCTGTCGACCGAGCGCGAGTACCGCGTCGCCGAGCGCATCGCGCAGATGGTGCCGGCGGCGGAACTGGTGCGCTTCTCGAACTCCGGCACCGAGGCGGTCATGGCCGCCCTGCGCCTGGCGCGTGCCTACACCGGCAAGGACAACTACGTCATTCTCGAAGGCAGCTATCACGGGCTGTTCGATGCGGCCATGTGGTACACACCTATGGAGAAGTGGTCGCAGGTCGGCGACCCGGTGGTGATGCCCTACAGCGAGGGCGTGCCGCTGGCGACCCGCGCCTTCGCGCACTTCGTGCAGGCGAACGATGCCAACCAACTGGAGGACGTCCTCAAGCGCCACGGGCACTCGATCGCCTGCCTGCTGATCGAGCCGATCATGGGCAACTGCCTCGGCATCGCCGCCGAGCCCGGCTATGTGCGCGCCGCCCGCGAGCTATGCGACCGCCATGGCGTCGTGATGATCATCGATGAGGTGAAGACCGGCTTTCGCGTGGCGCGCGGCGGGGTGCAGGAGCTCTATGGCGTGCGCGCCGACCTGTGCACCTTCGCCAAAGCGCTCGCCAACGGCTACCCGATTTCGGTCCTCGCGGGGCGCGAGGAGATCATGCGCAAGCTCGGCAAGGGCGTGGCGCACGGTGGCACCTACACCGCGCACCCGGTGTCACTGGCGGCAGCGGAGAAGACCCTGGAGATTCTCGCCGAGACCGACGCGCTCGAGCGCGTAGCGGCTTTCGGCACGCGCCTGCGCAGCGGCAAGAGCGTCATCCTCAAGGCGCGCGGCATCGCGCACAGCTTCGTCGGGCACCCGTCGATGAGCGGCCTGTATTTCGCGCACGACCCGCCGCGTACCTATCGCGACTGGAAGCGCAGCGACTACAGCTTCTACGATGCGGTCGCCCGGGTGCTGCACGATGAGTGCATCCTGTGCGAGCCGGACTCGCGCGAGCCCTGGTTCATGTCTGCCGCGCACGATGACTCGTGTCTCAAGGACACGCTCACGGCCTTTGAAACGGCGATCGATCGCACGCTCGACTCCCTCGGCACCACGCGACGGATGCCCGCCTGATCGGCGGCGGGCACACGGCTTCGGCATGAGTACGCGCACGGCGAACTATGACGCCATCGTCGTGGGCGCGGGCCACAACGGGCTGGTTAGCGCCTGTTACCTCGCCCGTGCGGGGCTCAAGGTGCTGGTGCTCGAGCGCAATTCCTACATTGGCGGCGCGGCGGTGAGCCGCAGGCTCTACGACGGCTTCACGTACTCGAACTGCTCGTACGTGTGCAGCCTGCTGCGCACCGAGATCATCCGCGCGCTCGATCTGCCGGCGCACGGACTGCAGATCATCCCCTACGAGGGTGGCTGCACCCTGATGCGCAGCGGCGAGCATCTGGCGATCTACGACAACCACGACGCCCTGCGCCGCGAGATCGCCCGCCATTCGCGCCACGACGCCGAGGCCTATGACCGCTACGTGCGCGACATGCTGCGCCACTGCCGCTTCATCAAGCCGCTGCTGTTGCGCGAGCCGCCGGACCCGACCTCGTTCAAGCCACACGACCTGAGCGAGCTCATGTTCCTCGGCCGACACTTCCACAAGCTCGGTGAGGCGCGCATGTACGACACGCTGCGCTTCTTCACCATGAGCTGCGCGGACATGCTGGAGGAGTACTTCGAGAGTGAGATCGTCAAGGCGCATCTCGCCGGCAGCTCGATCATCGGCACCGCACTCGGGCCGCGCTCACCGGGTTCAGCCTACGTGCTGCTGCACCATTACATGGGCAGCATCGACGGCGCGGTGGGCGCCTGGGGTTTCGCCCGCGGCGGCATGGGCGCGATCACGCAGGCGCTCGCGGCATCGCTGCAGGCGAGCGGGGGCACGGTGCGCGCCAGCGCGCCGGTGGAGCAGGTGCTGGTGCGCAACGGGCGCGCCACCGGTGTGGTACTGGCGGGCGGGGAGGAGATCGCAGCGCGCCTCGTGGTATCGAATCTGGACGTGCGCCGCACTTTCCTCCAGACCGTGGCGCCGCAGCACCTGCCGCCGGAATTCCTCGCCCAGGTGCGCCGCTTCAAGATCCGCGGCTCTTCCGGCAAGCTCAACATCGCACTCGATGGTCTGCCGCACTTTCCGGCGATCCCGCAGGGCTCGCCGTGCACGCGCGGGGACATGCACGTGACCGACACGCTGGAGATGGTCGAGCGCGCTTACGATGACTGGAAGGAGGGCCGCTGGTCGCGCGCTCCTTACGTCGACATGCTGATCCCGACGCAGATCGATCCCACCATGGCTCCGGATGGCAAGCACTACATGTCGGTGTTCGTGCAGTACTGTCCCTACCAGCTGGCCGATGGGGACTGGACCCCCGAGAAGCGCCAGGCCTTTGGTGCCACGGTCATCGACACGATCGCGCGCCACAGCCCGAACTTCAAGGATCTGATACTGCACGCGGAAATCCGCACCCCGCGCGACATCGAGAACGAAGTGGGCCTCACCGAGGGCAATATCTTTCAGGGCGAGCTCACTTTCGATCAGCTGCTCTTCAACCGACCGATCCCCGGCTACGCGCAATACCGCTCGCCGCTGCGCGGCCTGTACATGTGCGGTTCCAGCACCCATCCGGGCGGGGGTGTCATGGGCGCCCCGGGAGCCAATGCGGCTCAGGCGATCCTGCGTGATCTGGGGCGCGCGTCATGAGCTCAGCGCCGCGTGCCCGTTACGACAGCATCGTGGTCGGCGGCGGGCACAACGGACTCATTTGCGCGGCTTACCTGGCGCGCGGCGGCCGCTCGGTCCTGGTGCTCGAGGCTGCCGAGCGCGTGGGCGGCGCTGCCGTCACGCGCGAATTCGCTCCCGGCTTCAGGGTGTCCGCCTGCGCGCACCTGTTGCACCTCATGCCGCGAGCGCTCATGCGGGATCTGGGTCTCGAGAGCCAGGGGTTGAAGCTCGCGGCCGATGGGCTGCCGACCGTGGCGTTGTCGCCCGACGGCGGGCACCTCGTGTTTGGGGCGGGAAATGTCGGCGGCCTGACCGAGCACTCGAGTGCGGATGCCGCGGCTTACGCCGAGTGGCGCGCGCTCCTCAGGCGACTCTCCGGTGCCTTGCACCCGCTGCTCGCCGCCGCGCCGCCGCGCCTCGGGAGCGACGCCTGGCGCGACCGTGCCTCGCTCCTGGGCCTGGGCTGGCGCCTGCGCCGCCTCGGGCGGCGCGACCTGCGCGAACTACTGCGGATCGGCGGCATGTGCGTGCACGATCTGCTCGAGGACCGCTTCGGCCTGGCGCTGCTCAAGGGTGCGCTGGCGTTCGATGCCGTGCTCGGCACGAACTACGGCCCGCGCTCGCCCGGCACCGTCCTCGCGCTCCTGTACCGCGCCGCCGCTTCACAGGGCGTGGAGGCGCTCGCGCAGCCGCAAGGCGGTCTCGGGGCGCTTTCCGAGGCGCTGGCGCGTGCGGCCACCGCCGCCGGTGCGCAGATCCGCACCGCCGCGCCGGTGGCGCGCATCCTGGTGCGCGAGGACCGGGCCGCGGGGGTGCAGCTGGCCTCGGGCGAGGAGATCTGCGCCACGAGCGTCGTGTCGAGTGCGGATCCCAAGGCCACCTTCCTCAAGCTTCTGGGGAGTGAGCATCTCGATGCGGGCTTCGTGCGGCGCGTGGCGCAGGTGCGCTCGCGGGGACTCACCGCGAAACTGCATCTCGCGCTCGAGCGCCTGCCGCAGTTTCCTGGCGTTGCCGCCGACTCGTTGCGCGGCCGGCTGCTGGTGGCGCCGTCCGCCGACTACATCGAGCGCGCGTACAACCATGCGAAGTATGAGGAGTTCTCGAGTGCGCCGATGCTCGAGGTGAGCATTCCGACGCTCGCGGATCCCGGACTCGCGCCGGCGGGTAAGCACGTGATGTCGGTGATCGTGCAGTACGCACCCTACGCCCTCGCGGGGGGCTGGGAGGCGCTGCGGCAAGCCTTCACCGATGTCGTGATTGATACACTGAGCCGCTATGCGCCCGGGTTGCGCGGTTGCATCGGCGCGAGCGAGCTGCTGACCCCGCCGGACATCGAGCGCGAATTCCATATCACCGGGGGTCACTGGCATCACGCCGAGCTCGCGCTCGATCAGTTTTTCATGCTGCGGCCGGTGCCCGGTGCCGCCCAGTACCAGGCGCCGGTGCCGGGGCTGTTCCTGTGCGGTGCCGGTTGCCACCCCGGCGGGGGCGTGATGGGACTGGCCGGGCGCAATGCTGCGCGGCAAGTCATGCGCGAGGCGGCCTGAAATGCTCACCGTGAGCGAGCCGCACTACCGCCAGCCGCTGCTGAAGACACCGTTCCACGAGCGCGCCCGCGCGGCGAGCCAGCTCGACAGCTTCGTGCCATGGAGCGGCTACACGACCGTCGACGTATTCACCAGCGTCGAGCAGGAGTATTTCGCGATCCGTAACGCGAGCTCGCTCTACGACCTGACTCCGATGGTCAAGTACCGCATCGCCGGAGCGGATGCCCTGCGCTTCCTCAACCGCCTGGTGACCCGCGACCTGAGCAAGACGGGGCCGGGGAGGGTCGCGTACGCGGTGTGGTGCAACGACGAGGGCCATCTGATCGATGACGGCACCGTCTTCTGCATGGCCCACGACGAGTACCGTGTGTGCACCGCGGAGCGACAGCTCGACTGGTTCACGGCCTCAGCGATCGGCTTTGACGTCGAGATCCGCGAGGTCACCGAGGAGATCGCGGCGCTCGCGGTGCAGGGCCCGACTTCCTGCAGAGTGCTGCGGGCGGTGGGTCTGGCGGGCGTCGAGCGCCTCAAACCCTTCGAGCACGCTGCGTTCACGATGCCACGGGCGCCGAGCGGGCCGGCGCAGATCGCGCTGCTGGTGTCGCGCACCGGTTTCACCGGTGATCTGGGCTACGAGCTGTGGATGCAGCCGGGCGATGCCGAAGGGGTCTGGGATGCGCTGATGGCGGTGGGCAGCACGCGCGCGCTGCGGCCGATCGGATCGCGGGCGCTCAACATCGCCCGGATCGAGGCGGGGTTCCTGTTGCCGAACCTGGACTTCGTGTCGGCGGCGCATACCCTGCATCCGGGTACCGAGCGCTCGCCGCTGGAGCTGGGGCTGGCGTGGCTGGTGGATTTCAACAAGGGACACTTCACCGGCCGGCGCTCGCTCCTCGCGGAGCAGCGGCGCGGGCCGCGCCGGCAGCTGGTCGGGCTGGATGTCGAGGGCAACAAACCCGCCCACAACGCCCTGTTATATTCGGAGCGCTCGGGAAGGAAGGAAGCGGGCAGCGTGACGTCGGCGGCATGGTCGCCGACCTGCAAACGCAACCTCGCGCTCGCGATGCTCGACGCGCCGTACATTGCACTCGGCTCCACGGTGTGGGCGGAGATCTATCTGAGCCGCGAGCTCGTATGGCAGCGGCGCATGGTGCGCGCGCGCGTGGTGGAACGGCCCTTCTATGCGCCACAGCGCCGGCGCGCCACGCCGCCGGCGGATTTCTGAAGGCCAGACAGGCAGCGGCCAGATGATCGCAACGCAGTCAAAACCTCTCGCCGACCGGCCGTGGCTCGATCCGGGCGCCACCGCGCAGATCTTCATCGACAGCGTCAGCAAGACCTACGGCACCCATACCGCGGTCGATGATGTCAGCCTGAGCATCTACAAGGGCGAGATGTTCGCGCTGGTCGGCGCCTCGGGCTGCGGCAAGACGACGCTGCTGCGCATGCTGGCCGGTTTCGCCCATCCGGGCAGCGGGCGGATCTTCATCGACGGCGTGGAGATGGGAGCGGTCCCGCCCCACGAGCGTCCGGTCAACATGATGTTCCAGTCCTACGCGCTCTTTCCTCACATGACGGTGGAGGGCAACGTCGGCTACGGACTGCGGCGCCTGCCGCTCGACAACGCCACCCGCAAACAGCGCATCCAGGAAGCCCTCGACATGGTGCAGCTCGGCGGCCTCGCGCAACGCAAGCCGCACCAGCTCTCCGGGGGCCAGCGACAGCGCGTGGCGCTCGCCCGGGCCCTGATCCGGCGCCCCAAGGTGCTGCTGCTCGATGAGCCGCTGTCGGCGCTGGACAAGAAACTGCGCGAGCAGACGCAGTTCGAGCTGATGGACCTGCAATGCAAGCTCGGCATCACCTTCATCGTGGTGACGCACGACCAGGATGAGGCGATGGCCCTCGCCACCCGCATCGCGGTCATGGACCGCGGCCGTGTCGTGCAAGTGGGCACCGCGGCGGAGATCTATGAATTTCCGCGCAGCCGCTTCGTGGCGGATTTCGTCGGCACCACCAACCTGTTCGAGGGCACGGTGAGCTCCTGCGAGCCTGGCCTGATCCGCGTGCAATGCGCCGAGACCGGCGGGGAGCTCATGGTGGATGACAGCGGGACGTTCACGGTCGGACAGCGCGTGTGGGTGGCGTTGCGCCCCGAAAAGGTGCGCCTGGGCAAGCAGCCCACGGACGCCCCCCGCGTCAATCAGCTGCGTGGCACGGTCCGGGAGCTCGGTTACCTCGGTAACCGCTCGACGTATCGGATCAGGACCACGAGCGGCAAGTTGGTTACGGTCTTCGCCCAGAACGAGCGCCGCACTTCGCAAGCCGCCATCGACTGGAGCGATGAAGTGTTCGTGAGCTGGAGTGCAGATGCAGCGGTGCTGCTGCAGTTGTAGACTACGCTGGCGGGCTCGAGGGGGGGGATAAGCATATGAAGAATTCAACTCGCACCATCCGTTCGGTCATCTGCTTGCCACTGGTGGCAATGGCAACTCTCGCCGCCACCATGCACACGGCGCGCGCCCAGGAGCAGCCCAGCGCACCGGCGGGGGAGAGCAGCACTGCGCGCGGCGGGCTGCAGGAAATCGTCGTGACGGCGACCCGTCGCGAGGAAGCCCTGAGCAGGGTGCCGATCAGCGTGACGGCGCTCACCCAGGAAGCGCTCGATCAGAAGGGCATCAAGGACATCAGGGACATGGTGCGCTTCACCCCCGGGGTGACGATCGATGACTCCGGCACCAATGCCATCTCGATCCGCGGCATCTCTTCCTCGGGCGGCGCCGGCACGACCGGGATCTACATCGACGACACCCCGATCCAGATGCGCTCGGTCGGCTTCAATCCCGACGACACCTTGCCCAAGGCCTTCGACCTGCAGCGCATCGAAGTCCTGCGCGGTCCGCAGGGCACACTCTTCGGCGCCGGCGCCGAGGGCGGCGCGGTGCGCTACATCATGACCCCCGCCAGCACCACGGCGGCCGACACCTACGTGCGCAGCGACCTTTCCTATACGCAGTACGGCCAGCCCAATGCCGAGTTCGGTATCGCTGTAGGCCACCCGGTCGTCGAGGGCGTGTTCGGCCTTCGCGGGAGCATCTGGTACCGCTATGACGGCGGCTGGATGAACCGCGTCGATCCTGGCACCGGCGAGATCATCAACCACAACATCAACTATTCGCACTCCTACATGGCGCGCCTGGCGGCCACGTGGCAACCGAGCGCGAGCCTCACCGTTACGCCCAGCATGCTTTACCAGAAGCAGGACAAGCACGACGAGGCTACCTACTGGCCGGCGTATTCGAGCCTGAGTCAGGGGCAATTCAACACCGCGACTCCGGAGCGGGTAGGTGGTCCGGATACCTACTACCTGCCGGCGCTCAGGGTGGACTGGAGCCTCGCCAAGAGCCAGCTGATCGGTGACGTTTCTTACTTCAACCGCAGTCAGCTCACCGGCTACCAGGGCACGGTGTACGACCTGAGCTACTGGAGCACGATCCCGAGCAACCTGGTATCGCTCGGGTTCGCGCTGCCGCCCAAGTGCACGGCCCCCGATGATGCGACCAGCTGCTCCTGGTTTCCGCTGATCAACGCCACCGGCATCCATCTGCCCGCGGCGCTGCGTGGCACGCAGACGCCCAACATCATGACGAACTCTCAGAAAAGCTACACCGCGGAGCTGCGCTGGCAGTCAACCGACGCGAGCTCGCGCTGGACCTGGACCGCGGGTGTCTTCTGGCAGCAGGCGAAGGAGGGCAGCATCGAGGAGCTGAAGTCGACCAACATCGCCCAGGTGTTCAACTACCTGTATGGCCTGGCTCCGTCGGACTTCTATTCCCCCGACGGGGTTACCCCCGCCTCCTTCTACTCCTGTCCGACCAATGCGGCCTATCCTGTTATTCCGGCCTGCGACATCTACTACAATAACAACACCACCACCGACCGCCAGATCGCCGGCTTCGGTGAGGTGAGCTACGCGTTCACCGACCGGATACGCCTGACCGTGGGCGAGCGCATCGCGCACTCCACCTTCGCGCTGGAGCATTATGCGGACGGCTATGAGAACTATGGGCCGGGGCCAGCCTCGGCGAGCCAGAGCGAGACGCCCAACACGCCCAAGGCGGTCCTGTCGTTCCAGGTCGATCCCCGCAACCTCTACTACCTGAGCTACGGCAAGGGTTTCCGCGTCGGTGGCGGTAACGCGCCCCTGCCTCCGTACTGCGACGCCGACCTGGCCGCCGCCGGCTACCCCAATGGCGCGCCGCCCACCTACAAGTCAGACTTCACGCAGAACTATGAGGTCGGCGCGAAGAACGCGGTGGGCAGCTGGCTCAGGCTGGCCACCAGTGTCTACTACATCCAATGGCACAACATTCAGCAGAACCTCTATATCTCCGGGAACTGCGGCCTGCAGTTCACCGACAACCTCGCCACCGCGGTCGCCAAGGGCTTCGACCTGCAGGCAGACATGGCGTTCGGGCCGCTCACCATTGAGCTGGCCACCGGCTACACGAGCGCGCGCTACACCCAGAACGCCCCGGCCGACTGCACGCCCGGGTCCACGGGGGTCGGCGTACCGTGTCTGGCCGTCACCGGCGACGCCGTCTCCGGTCAGGAGGGCATCAACTACGCTCCGGGCACCATGCCGCCTTGGACCGCGGCCGTAGGCGCCCAATACAACTTCAAGTTGACGCAACGCGATGCGTTCGTGCGCGTGGACTGGCGGTACGAGAGCCAGAGTCCGTGGCTTGCCAACGTGCAGGACCCGGCCGCCGGCGCGCAGTACTTTTACGGGTACTCGTATGCGTATCCCACCAATTCCTACACCTCGCTGCGCGCCGGCATGAACTTCGGGAATGTTCAGCTCACGGCCTACTGCGACAACCTGTTCGACTCGCATACCACGACCAACTACATCCTCGGTCAGATCGATGGTACCTATACGCCGCAGCAGAACACATACACCTTCCGGCCGCGTACCATGGGGCTGAATCTGATCTGGCACGGGCGCTGACTCGCGCCGGGCACCGGCCGATGGTAGCTTGAGGGCCCTCATGCCCTCAGGCGAAACAGCGGCACCGCCCGCACCTGACAGCCGCGCCGAGCGGCTGAACACCCGGGCCGCGGGCGTCGTCGGGCTCGCCGTGCTCTGCAGCCGGGTGCTGGGACTGGCACGCGAGCAGATCTTCGCGGCGCTGTTTGGCGGCGGGCGCGTCATGGACGCGTTCACCATCGCCTTTCGCATACCGAACCTGCTGCGCGACCTGTTCGGGGAAGGCGCGCTGTCCACGGCGTTCGTCACGGTGTTCACCCGCACCGCGGCGCTGGAGGGCGACGCCGCGGCCTGGCGGCTCGCCAACAAGGTCGCAACCCTTACCGCGGTCTGCCTGAGCGCGATCACCGTGCTGGGAATCATCACGGCGCCCTGGCTGGTGGCCGCGCTCGCGCCCGGCTTCGATCCCGGCAAGGCGGCGCTCACCGTAACCCTCACGAGGGTCATGTACCCGTTCATCCTGCTGGTGTCGCTGGCGGCGCTGGTCATGGGCATGCTGAACGCGCGCAACGTGTTCGGCATCCCGGCGATGGCCTCGAGCTTTTTCAACCTCGGGTCGATCGTCGCTGGCGTGGCACTCGGGTACTGGCTCGACCCGCACTTCGGGCCGCGTGCGATTCTGGGACTCGCCATCGGCACCCTGATCGGCGGGGCACTGCAGCTTCTGGTGCAGCTGCCGGCGCTGGGCCGCGGGGGCTACGCGTTCCAAGTGGATTTTCGCTGGCGCGACCCGGGGGTGCGCGCGATCCTCACCCTGATGGGGCCGTCGGTAATCGCCGCGAGCACCACCCAGGTGAACGTACTGGTCAACTCGGTGTTCGCCTCGCAGCTCGGCGACGGCCCGACATTCTGGCTGACGGTGGCCTTTCGCCTCATGCAGCTGCCGCTGGGAGTCTTCGGCGTCGCGCTCGGCACCGTGGCGCTGCCGCTGCTGACGCGCATGGCGGCGAGCGGCAACACCGAGGCCTTTCGCAGCGAGCTGGCGCGCGGCATGCGGCTCGCGTTTCTCATGACCATTCCGGCGAGCGTCGGTCTCATGGTGCTCGCCGAGCCCATCATCTCGGTGCTCTACCAGCACGGCCGTTTCGGAGCCCACGAGACGGCGGAATCCGCGGCGGCGCTGCGCTTCTACGCCATCGGCCTTTGCGGCTACGCCGCGCTCAAGGTGCTGGTGAACGCCTTCTACGCGCTCGATCGGCGCAAGACACCGATGGTGGTCAGCTTCCTCGCCGTGGGCCTCAACCTGCTGTTGAACTGGATGCTCACCCTGCATTTGGGCTGGGGTCATCGCGGGCTGGCGTTGTCCACCGCCTGCGTTGCCACCAGCAACTTCCTCATTCTTTATTTACTCATGCGCTCGCACCTCGGGCGCCTGGAATCGCGGGCGATGCTCGCGCTGCTGTGGAGGGTGGCGCTGGCCTCGGCGGTACTGCTGGGGATCTGCTGGGCGGGAGCCCACTTCCTGCTCGCCGACTGGGCGGTGCAGCGCTTCTGGCCGAAGTGCGTGAGCCTGCTCCTTGTCATCGGCGGTGGCGGTGGTGCGTTCTTCCTGTGTGCCAGCGCCCTCGGGATCGGCGAAGTCCACGAGATTGTGCGCGCCATGCGTCGGAGGCTGCATCGCGTGGCGTGAGGCTTGCGCCGCCGCGGGCTGAGGCACACGCCGGGAACCGGGGCGCACACGGCGTAGTCTCAATTCAGTCCCAATTCAGCCGCAGGACCGGATGATGCAGCACATGAAGTCTTACATTCGCATACTCGCGCCCCTGGCACTGTTGGGTTGTGGTGCGCCGGCATTCGCGCAGGTGTATCGGTACGCGCCGGTACGCCCGCTGCAGTGGTTCATCGATGGCGGCGCGAGCGTAACGGAAGGACGCACCGCGGACTTTCTCGACAGCGGCTGGAGCATCGGTACCGGATTTACCCTGCGGCCGGTTCCCGGGCAGCCGTTCATGCTGCGGGCGGATCTCAATTACAGCCGCTTCAGCGCGACCAACCAGCTCATCGCACTCGGTCAGGCGGTGAACCAGACGCCGGTCGACAATGGTTACGGCCAGACGGTCACGGCATTTGTGAACGGGGTGCTGGAGGCACCGACCAGCCCCTGGACGCGCTTCTACGTGACCGCCGGGGTGGGGCTGGGCTACCGCCGCATCGATCTCACCCAGAACGGCTTCCTGTGCGACCCGTTCTTCTGTGGGCCGGGCTTCGTGTCCAACACGGTGGCGAGCGAGGACACGACGCGCTTCGCATGGAACGCGGGCCTGGGTATGGACTTCGCGCTGCCGGCCGGCCAGTCCTGGTTCATCGAGGCGCGCTACGAGCGTATCGAGACCCAGGAGCCGACCGAGTACATTCCCATCCGCTTCGGCTTCCGCTTCTAAGAACGCCCTTCTACGAGCGCGCCTCGGACGCAAACCCGATGCACGCCGTGAGGACTCGCTCCAGCACGGCGCGCATCGGGGCGGCGAATCCCTCATCCCACGCGCACGGCCAGTTGGACGCAGTGACCTCGCCGGGTGGTTCCCGCAGGTAGCCGCGGCACGCGAGCTCCATCTGCACGGCATGCGCGCCCTCGTGCGGGCGCCCGTAGTGCCGGGTCGTGTAGCCGCCCTTGAAACGACCGTCGGTGACGCGGGACAACCCAGTCACGTCACACAGCCGCTCGAGGCGTCTCGTGAGTGAGGCAGCGCAGCTCGCGCCGGAGAAACTGCCGAGGTTGAAGTGAGGCAGGGTGCCTGTGAACAGGCGTGGGACGGCCGAGCGGATCGAGTGGCAGTCGTACACGACCAGCGCCGGGTGCAGGCTGCGCAGCCGCGCGATCTCCTCTTCTATGGCGCGGTGATACGGCTCGAAGTACTCGCGCCGGCGTGCGGCGACCTCCGCGGGGGAGGGGGCGCAGCCGGCGCGGTACAGGGGCTCGCCGTCGAAGGTAGTCGTGGGACACAGCTCGGTGCTGGCCTGGCCGGGGTAGAGCGAGGCGCCCGACGGGTCACGATTCGGATCGATGACGGTGCGCGAGATGCCGGTGCGCACGATGCTCGCGCCGAGACCCTGCGCAAACCCATACAGCCGCTCGATCCACCAGTCGGTATCCTTGCGCGCCAGCCACGGGGAGGCGAGGGCCGCTTCCACCGCCGCCGGTATGTGGGTGCCGGTGTGCGGCATGCACAGCAGCAGGGGCGCAGAGCCGCGCTGCACCGTGAGCCACTCGGCTCCGGACTCCTCGATCATCGGGCCGAACCTCCTTCAGCTGCGTGGTGACGGCCAATCATCAATAATGTACGCCATGGCAAGCCTGTGGTTTGAATCGGCGCTGCTGCCGCAGGGTTGGGCGCGGGGCGTGCGCTTCAGTGCCACCGGCGCATACATCGAGCGCGTTACCGAGAACGCGGCGCCGGCGCCGACCGATGAGCGCCATGCGATCGCGCTGCCCGGACTCCCCAACCTGCACAGCCACGCTTTCCAGCGGGGTCTTGCGGGGCTTACCGAGCGCCGCGGACCCGGGGACGACAGCTTCTGGAGCTGGCGTGAGCTCATGTACCGCTTCGTCGAGAACATCGATCCGGACGAGTTCGAGGCGATCAGCGCGCTCGCGTTCGCGGAGATGCTCGAGGGGGGCTTCACGCACGTCGGAGAGTTTCACTACCTGCACCACGATCGCGGCGGGGTGCCGTTCGCGGACCCCGGCGAGCTCGCCGGACGCCTCGTCGCGGCGGCAAGCCACACGGGCATCGGACTGACGCTGCTACCGACCTTCTACGCGCACAGCGGCTTTGGCGGCACCGCTCCCACCCTCAGGCAGCGCCGCTTCATCAACGATCCGGAGCGCTTCGCGCGCATCGTCGAGGCCAGCCGCAAGGCGGTGCGCACGCTCGCCGGGGCGGGCGTGGGCGTGGCGCCCCACAGCCTGCGCGCGGTGACTCCCGAGGAGCTGCGCGCCGTGGTGCAGCTCGCGCACGGCGGCCTAATCCACATCCATATCGCGGAACAGTCCCGCGAGGTCGAGGAGTGCGTGGCCTGGAGCGGCCGCCGGCCCGTTGAATGGCTGCTCGATGCCCAGGCGGTCGATGAACGCTGGTGCCTGGTGCACGCGACGCACGCCACACCTGCCGAGCTCGCCGGGGTTGCGTCGCGGCGCGCCGTGGTCGGCCTGTGTCCGCTGACCGAAGCGAGTCTCGGCGATGGGATATTCCCGGCAGCGGCTTTCCTCGCGCAGCTCGGCCGCATCGGCATCGGCAGCGATTCCAACATCCTGCTGGATGCCGCCGAGGAGCTGCGCAGCCTCGAGTACTCCCAGCGCCTGCAGCAACGCGCGCGCAACATCCTCGCCTCGGGCGCCGGCGCTTCGACCGGACGCTGCCTGTTCGATGCAGCGCTCGCCGGTGGCCGCCAGGTCCTGCAGGCCGGCACCCCCGGGCCGGGGCGTCCGGCGGGACTGGTCGCGGGAGCACTGCTGGATGTGGTGAGCCTCGCGAGCGCTCATCCGGCACTTCTCGAGCGGCGCGACGATGAGATCCTGGACAGCTGGATCTTTGCCGGTGGCCGCGGCGTCATCGACTGCGTGTGGCGCGCCGGCGTCAAGGTCGTGAGTAACGGGCGGCATCACAACCGTGACGCGATCCTGGCACGCTACGCCCGCGCACTGCAGCGGCTGCGCGCCTCCGAGACCACGCCATGATGAGGAAAATCTCCGCCGCCCTGCTGGCCATCGTCGGCGCCATCGCCATCGGCGGGGTGGCGCTGCAGAGGCACGAGCCGATCAATGCTCTGTGGATCCTGACCGCGGCGGTGTGCGTCTATCTG
Source organism: Steroidobacteraceae bacterium (assembly GCA_035300445.1). Taxonomy (GTDB): domain Bacteria; phylum Pseudomonadota; class Gammaproteobacteria; order Steroidobacterales; family Steroidobacteraceae; genus 13-2-20CM-66-19. Next base: position 95,238 of record DATGVL010000061.1, on the reverse strand, counting down.
CTGGGGTACCGCTTCTACGCCGCCTGGATCGCGGCCCGCGTGCTCAGCGTCGATGCCTCGCGCGCCACTCCGGCCGAGCGGCTCAACAACGGACGCGACTTCGTGCCGACGCACCGCGCGATCGTGTTCGGTCATCATTTCGCGGCCATCGCCGGCCCGGGACCGCTGGTGGGCCCGACGCTCGCGGCACAGTTCGGCTATCTGCCGGGCACGCTATGGATCCTGGTGGGGGCGGTGCTGGGCGGATGCGTGCAGGACATGATCATCCTGCTGCTGTCCACGCGCCGTGACGGACGCAGTCTCGGCCAGATGGCGCGCGATGAGCTCGGCCCCCTCGGCGGCTTTGCCGCGCTCATTGGCACGCTCATCATCATGATCATCCTGAGCGCGGTGCTGGGGCTCGTGATCGTCAATGTCATGAAGCACAGCCCCTGGGCCACCTCCACGGTGTTCGCCACCATCCCCGCGGCGCTGATCGTCGGTCTGTACCTGCGGCTGTGGCGTCCGGGGCGGGTACTGGAAGGATCGCTCCTCGGCGTGATGCTGATGGTGCTGGCGCTGCTCGCCGGCGGCTGGATCGATCATCAGCCCGTGCTGCGCCCGCTGTTCGACTATGCGGCCATCGCGCTCGCGGGCTTCGTGATCGTTTACGGCTTCTGCGCCGCGATCCTGCCGGTGTGGCTGCTGCTCGCGCCGCGCGACTATCTGTCGACGTTCCTGAAGCTCGGCACGGTGGCGTTGCTGGCGGTGGCCATCGTGCTGACGCACCCGCAGATCAAGATGCCGGCGGTGACGGCGTTCACCGACGGCACCGGTCCCCTGTTCGGCGGCAAGGTGTTTCCGTTCGTGTTCATCACCATCGCCTGCGGTGCGGTGTCGGGGTTTCACGCACTGGTGGCGAGCGGCACGACTCCCAAGCTCATCACCAACGAGGCGGACGTGCGTCTGGTCGGTTACGGCAGCATGGCGCTCGAGTCTTTCGTCGCGATCATGGCGCTGATCGCCGCGACGCTGCTCGATCCGGGGGTGTACTTCGCCATCAACGCCGGCGCCGGCGTCGTGGGCGCGACCCCGGCGGCGGCGGTGCAGACCATCAGCAGCTGGGGGTTTCCGGTCACGGTGGAGCAGATGCAGGCGCTCGCCAGCGCCATGGGCGAGCGCACCCTGTTCGCGCGCAGCGGTGGGGCGCCGTCTCTGGCGGTGGGGATGGCGAGCATCTTCGGCAACACCTTCGGCAAGGGACTCCTGGCGCTGTGGTATCACTTTGCCATCATGTTCGAGGCGGTGTTCATCATGGCGGTGCTCGATGCCGGCACCCGCGTCGGCCGCTTCATGCTGCAGGATCTGCTCGGGCACCTGTGGCAGCCGCTGGGGCGTACCTCGTGGTATCCGTCGGTGCTGCTGGCCAGTGCGCTCATGGTCGGCGCCTGGGGTTACTTCCTGTACATCGGCGTGATCGACCCGAACGGCGGTGTCAACATCCTGTGGCCGCTGTTCGGCATTTCCAACCAGATGCTGGCCGGCATCGCGCTGTCGGTGGCGACCGGGATCATCATCAAATCAGGCAAGCTGCGCTATGCGCTCGTGACGCTGGCGCCGCTGGCATGGCTGGCGCTGGTCACCACGAGCGCGGCCTGGCAGAAGATCACCAGCAGCGATGCCCGCATCGGGCTGTTCGCCGCGGCCGATGACCTGGCACGCAAGCTGGCCCTGGGGGCGCTGCCGCCGGAGCGCGCCGCCGTCGCCCCGCAACTCATATTCAATCAGCGCCTCGATGGCTGGCTGACCATGCTGCTGCTGGCGATCCTGTGGTTCGTGATTCTCGACATGGCGCGGGTGTGCGTGCGGCGCCTGCGGGGCCGGCCGCTGCGCTCGAGCTCGGAAGCGCCGTATCAGTCGAGCCGCCTGCAGGGCGCGGCGGCGCAGGCGCGTCCATGAGGCGCGCGGCACAGTGGCTGAGGCGCCGCGCCGCCTGTGTCTGGGGCGGGTTGCGCTGGGCTTGCGGCGATGACGCCTATGAGCGCTATCGCGCGCACCAGGCCGCGCGGCACGCGGGCGAGCCGCCCTTGAGCCGGCGCGCGTTCTACGAGGACACGCAGCGGCGCAAGTGGAGTGGTGTGAGCCGCTGCTGTTAGCTCACCCGCATGTTGCGGATCAGGCGCCGGTCGATGTACAGCCGTGCGTCCAGCACCAGGCGATCCTGGGCCTGCTGCAGCTGGTGCAGGCAGAACATGACCAGGATGCAGGCGATCAGCGCGGTAAGGGTGGCATTGAAGGTGATACCCAGCCCGAGCGTGACACCGGAGATGTCCCCGCGCAGCGCACCCTGGGCCTCCTGCAGGGCGCGGCCGATGCCGCGTACCGTGCCGACGAAGCCGACGGCCGGGATCGCCCACGCGGTGAAGCGCACCATGGACAGCTGCGCGTCCAGGCGGTCGAGCTCGTTTTCGCACTCGGCGCGCACCGCCTCCGCGGCGTCCTGCACGCTGCGGGTCGCTCCGAAGCGATTCAGCGCCACCATCAGCGCGCGCGGCAACAACATCTCCTGCTCCTCGCGCGGCAGGCTTTCGATCGGTCGGCCGTAGGCGCGCGCGTCATCGGGCAGCACCACGTGCCCTTCGCCGAGCTCGATGTAGGGCTTCTCCAGCAGGCGCCGGTTACGGGCCACAGCAAGCGCCTGGTACAAGATCAACGACAGCGCCCAGGTCGCCAGGATCAGCGCCGCCTCCTGCTCGTAGTCTTTCAGGATCACGAACGGGGAGCGCAGGTTGTGGGGCACCGGCTGTCCGGGCTTCAGCTGGTCCTGCGGGATCGCGGGCTCGGCGAGGATCGCCTCGGCGCGCGGGCGGATGACGGTGGCGTAGAGCGACTGCACGAGGATCACGCTCACCAAGAGCGCCGCCAGGCTGAACAGGGCATCGCGGCCAACCGAGCGCATGTACTCATCTCCTCATCCCGCCAAGGGCGGCCGGCGCTCGCGCGCTCTGCGGTTGCGCGCGCCGGGCCAGTGCCGGCCGAAAGTGCCGGAAAATGCTAGCATTACACGCTTCACCTTGGGGCGTTGTCGGACGCTCGCCGGCGGCGCGCAAGTGCGTGGAAGGACGAGTATGGCACTGAAAATAATGATTCTTGGGGCAAACGGCTTCATCGGCAGCGCCCTCACCAATGCGATCCTGCGCACCCGGCCCTGGGAGGTATACGGGATCGACCTGGCGGACAACAAGCTGGGCGATCTGCCCAAAACCCCGCGCTTCCACTTCGTCGAAGGCGATATCACCATCAACAAGGAGTGGGTCGAGTACCACGTCAAGAAGTGCGACGCGGTGGTGCCGCTGGTGGCGATCGCCAACCCGGCGCAGTACGTGACCCACCCGCTGCGGGTGTTCGAGCTCGACTTCGAGGCCAACCTCGACGTCGTGCGCTACTGCGTCAAGTACGGCAAGCGTCTCATCTTCCCCTCGACCTCCGAGATCTACGGCATGTCGCCCGATGCGCTGCTGGATGAGGAGAATAGCCCGCTGGTGTATGGCCCGATCAACAAGCAGCGCTGGATCTACGCCGCCTCCAAGCAGTTGCTCGACCGCGTCATCTACGCCTACGGGGTGCGCGACCACCTCGACTACACCCTGTTCCGGCCGTTCAATTTCATCGGTCCGAATCTCGATAATGTCGAGGAGCCCAAGGAAGGCAGCTCGCGGGTGTTCACCCAGTTTCTCTCCAACGTGCTGTACAAGCGGCCCATCAAGCTGGTCGACGGCGGCAGCCAGAAGCGCTCGTTCACCTACATCGACGATGCCATCGAGGCCCTGCTCACGATCCTCGAGAACAAGGATGGCTGCGCCAGCCGGCGCATTTTCAACATCGGTAATCCGAACAACTGCATCTCGATCCGCGATCTCGCACAGCGCACCATCAGGATTGCGCAGGAGTTCCCGGTGCTGCGCGACAACGCCCGGGCCACGGAGATCGTCGATGTCTCCGCCGGGGAGTACTACGGCAAGTACTACCAGGACATCCAGGTGCGGGTACCCAACGTCGAAGCCGCCCGGCGCGATCTCGGCTGGCAGCCGAGCACCGACATGGATACCGCAATCCGGCGCACCATCGAGTTCTACGTGAAGCAGGAAGGCTTCGGCACGCGCGCGGCGGCGATGGCGGCGGGCATCTAGCAGCGCGATCGCCGCGGCATGGTCAGTGACATGGGGAAGGGGCGGCGCGCCGGCCGGCTCGGCTGGCGGGCGTGGGTCATCCTCGGCGCCGCCTGGTTCGCGACCCTGCAGGTGCGGCCGCTGCTCGATCCCGACGAGGGCCGTTACGCCGAGATCCCGCGCGAGATGCTCGCGAGCGGTGACTGGATCACGCCGCGGTTCGATGACCTGAAGTACTTCGAGAAGCCGCCGCTGCAGTACTGGGCGACGGCCGTGGCGTACCGGGCATTCGGCCTCGAGCAATGGAGCTCGCGGCTGTGGGACGTGGGACTGGCGTTCGCATGCCTGCCGCTGGTGTTTGCATGGGTGGGGCGCCTGTACGGGCGCGACAGGGCGCTCCTCACCCTGACCGCGCTCGCCGTCAGTCCATTCTTCGTCATCGTCGGCCATCTCAATCTGCTGGACGGCGCCTTCACCTTCTGGCTCACGGCCGCGGTGTTGGCTTTCACCCTGGCGCAGATCACCCCGCCGGCATCCGCGGCCGAGCGGCGCTGGATGCTGGGCGCCTGGGGGGCGGCCGCCCTGGCGGTGTTGTCCAAGGGGATCGTCGTCGGGGTGCTCGCGGGCGCGGCGCTGATCCTCTACACGCTCAGCGAGCGTGACACGCACACCTGGCGGCGGCTGCACCCGGGGGCGGGCCTGGCGCTGTTCACAGCGCTCGCCGCCCCGTGGTTTGTCGTGGTATCGCTGCGCAATCCCAGCTTCCCCGGATTCTTCTTCGTACACGAGCATTTCACGCGCTTCCTCACCACCGTACACCAGCGCGTGGAGCCGTGGTGGTACTTCCTGCCGCTGCTGCTGCTGGGAGTGCTGCCGTGGATCGCGCCGCTGGCGCGGGCCTGCCGTCGCGCCTGGGCTGGAGCCGCTGCCCCCGACGCGGCGGCGGCCGGCGCCGCAGGCGGCGGGCTGCCGCAGTTCAAACCCCTCAAGTTCCTGCTGATCTTCGCCGCGGTCACGCTGGTGTTCTTCTCGGCTTCCGGATCCAAGCTCGCGCCCTACATCCTGCCCATGCTGCCGGTACTGGCGGCCGTCACCGGCGCACGCAGTGGCGCGGGGGGCGAGTTCGCGCGCCAGGCGGCGCGCATCGGCGCGGGGCTGGTGCTGTTCGTCGCGGCGGGACTCCTTGTCTATAGCGCCCGGCGCAACAGCTACGTGCCGCATCAGGCGCTGTGGTGGGCCCTGGCGGGCGCGCTGGCGGCGCTGGTGGCCGTGGCGGTCAGCTTCAGCAGGCAACCAACGCAGCTGCCTGCCTCGATCGTGACCGCCGCGAGCGCGATCCTCGCGTGGCAGTGCCTGTTGTGCGAATACACCCTCATCCCGCCGGCCCGCTCGGCACGCGATCTGGTGAGCACCGCGCGCCCCTTCATCGGTGCGCGCACGCCGCTCTACAGTGTCGGTCAGTATCGCGAGACGGTGTCACCGTACTTGGGGCGCACGCTGCAGCCGGTGGGCTTCGAGGGAGAGCTGAAGTTCGGGCTGCAGGAGCAGCCGGACAGGCGTATGACACTGGCGGAATTCGCCGCCCGCTGGAGCGCGGGGGGCGATGCCGTGGCATTCTTCGATCCCGGAGTGTGGGATGAATGGCGGCGGCAGGGGCTCCCCGGGCGCGTGATCGCCGCCGACAACTACACCGTCGCTGTGAGTCGCCTTTGAAGCTTGCCGATTTTGCCATCCTGTCATGTGGCGTGCTGCTGAACGCCCTGGCGCAGCTGGGGCTCAAAGCTGCAACCCGCGTGAGCGGCCCGCTGGTTGCCGGCGACGCCGGCGTCTGGCAGAAGGGGCTCGACCTGCTGGTCGTGCCCTCGCTATGGTATGCGCTGTGCGCCTACGGCCTGAGCGTCGTCGTATGGCTGGTGGGCCTGTCACGGGTGCCGGTGAGCCAGGCGTATCCGCTGCTGTCGCTCGGCTATGTCATCAATGTCGGCCTCGCCTGGTGGCTGCTGGGCGAGATACCCAACGCCCAGCGCGTGGCCGGAATCGGCATCATCATCCTGGGTGTGGTACTGGTGGCCCGCTCATGAATGATTCGACCAGGCAGGTGAACCGGATGTTGCCCTTTACGCGCCCCTCGATCGACGAGGACACCATCGCCGCGGTCGCCGAGGTGTTGCGCTCGGGGTGGCTGGCGAGCGGGCCGAAGGTCGCGCAACTCGAGCAGGAGCTGTCGAACTACTGCGGCGGACGGCCGGTGCGCACCCAGACCTCCGCCACCGCGGGCCTGGAGATGGCGCTGCTCGCCTGTGGCATCGGCCAGGGGGATGAGGTCATCACGCCGGCGCTGAGCTTCGTGGCCACCGCCAACGTCATCGTGCGCGTGGGTGCCCGCCCGGTGTTCGTGGACGTGGGCCTCGACTCGCGCAACATCGATCTCGAGCAGGTAGCGGCGGCGATCACACCGCGCACCCGCGCCATCCTGCCGGTGCATTTTGCCGGCCTGCCGCTGGACATGGAGCAGCTGTACGCCGTCGCGGGCCGGCACCGGTTGCGCGTCATCGAGGACGCCGCGCATGCCATCGGCTCCGCCTGGCGCGGGCGGCGAATCGGCAGCTTCGGGGACCTGGTGGTTTTCAGCTTTCACCCCAACAAGAACATCACCACCATCGAGGGTGGCGCGATCTCGGGCGGCTCGCCCGAGGAACTCAGGGCGATCGAGTTGCACCGCTGGCACGGTCAGGTGAAGTCCGGCCCCGACGGGTTCGACACACTGCTGGCCGGCGGCAAGTACAACCTCTCGGACGTCGCGGCCGCGGTGGGCCTGGGACAGCTCAAGCGGCTCGAGGAGTTCAACGCCCGGCGCCGTGCGCTGGTGGCGCGCTACTTCGAGCTGTGGGCTGCGGATCCGCCGCTGCGCCTGCCGGAGCGCGGGGACGCGGGCCACAGCTGGCACGTGTTTACCCCGCTCCTGCCGCTGGCGCAGCTGCGCATCTCGCGGCGCGAGTTCATCGAGTCCATGAAGGAGCGCGGTATCGGTGTCGGGGTCCACTACCCGGCGATCCACCTGTTCAGCGCCTACCGGGCGCTCGGCTATCGCGAGGGGCAGTTTCCCAACGCCGAGCGCATCGGCCGCGAGACCGTGACACTGCCGCTGTTTCCGGCGATGGAGCTGCACGAGGTCGAGCGTGTGGTGCAGGCGGTGAACGCCATCGTGCGGGGAGCGTAGCGCATGAACCCGCAGGTTTCGGTCGTCATCCCGGTGTTCAACGAGGAAGAGGGGCTGCCGCTGCTGTTCGAGCGCCTCTACCCGGCGCTCGATGCCCTGGGACGCTCTTACGAGGTGGTGTTCGTCGATGATGGCAGCTCGGACGCCTCCGTCGCGGAGCTGCGCGAGCAGTTCCAGCGGCGGCCGGACGTGACGCGGGTCGTGCTGCTGGCGCGCAATGCCGGCCAGCACCTGGCCATTCTCGCCGCCTTTGCGCAGGCGCGCGGCACTTACATGATCACCCTCGATGCCGACCTGCAGAACCCGCCCGAGGAGATCGCGCGACTGATCGCCGCCATGGACGCCGGCGCGGATTACGTCGGCACCATCCGCAAGACCCGCCAGGACGTGCTGTGGCGCAAGGCGGCCTCGCGGCTCATGAATCGAGTGCGCGAGAGAACCACCTCGATCCGCATCACCGATCAGGGCTGCATGTTGCGCGGCTACCATCGCAGCGTGGTCGATGCGCTCAATCACTGCACCGAGATGAGCACCTACGTGCCCGCGCTCGCCTTCACCTTCGCGCGCCACCCGGTGGAGATCGAGGTGGTGCATGCGGAGCGCGCGGTCGGACAGACCAAGTACTCCCTGTATCGGCTCATCCGACTCAACTTCGATCTCATGACCGGATTCTCGGTGGCGCCGCTGCAGTTCTTCTCCATGGCCGGCGGGGTGATCGCGCTGAGTTCCCTGATCCTGGTCGTCTACCTCGTGATCCGCCGCCTGATCGTCGGTCCCGAGGCCGAGGGTCTGTTTACCCTGTTCGCGATTGCCTTCTTCCTCATCGGCGTGGCGCTCATCGGCCTGGGCGTGGTCGGCGAGTATGTGGGGCGTATCTACGAGCAGGTGCGCCAGCGCCCACGCTACATGGTGGCGGCAGTCCTCGAGCAGGCCGAGCACGGCGCAACCGAGCGGCTCGCACCGCCCGGTGCCGCGCAGCTGCCTGCGCCGCTGACGCCGGCGGTGCGCGTGCGGGGAGCCTCGGAGTGAGCCGGGCGCGAGCCGTCGTCTTCGCCCATCACGATGTCGGAGTCCGGTGTCTCAAGGCCCTCATTTCCGCGGGCGTCGAGATTCCCCTGGTGGTCACCGTGCGCGACGATCCGCGCGAGACGCAGTGGTACGCGAGCGTCGCGGCGACCGCGGGCGAGCATGGACTCACGGTGATCGCACCCGCGGAGGCGAACGAGTCGCAACTCGAGCGCACGCTTGGCGAGCTGCAGCCGGACTTCATCTTTTCCTTCTACTACCGCTCGCTGCTGGCTGCGCCGCTGCTCGCCGCCGCCCGCCGCGGTGCCCTCAATATGCACGGCTCGCTGCTGCCGAAGTTCCGGGGGCGCGCGCCGGTGAACTGGGCGATCCTCAAGGGCGAGCGCGAAACGGGCGCGACTCTGCACTACATGCTCGAGCGCGCCGATGCCGGCGACATCGTCGATCAGCTCGCCGTCCCCATCCTGCAGGATGACGACGCCCGCGAAGTGTTCGCCAAGGTCACGGTCGCCGCCGAGACCATCCTGGCGCGCTCGCTCCCGGCTCTGATCGCCGGTACCGCGCCGCGCCGGCCCCAGGTGATCGAGCCGGGTCAGTACTTCGGCCGACGCCGTCCCGAGGATGGACGCATCGACTGGAGCCGGCCCGCGCTGGAGATCCACAACCTGGTGCGGGCGGTGGCGCCGCCGTTCCCCGGCGCGTTCGCGGACGTCGGCGGGCTGCGCTGGCAGATCCGCCGCACCCGCCTGAGCGTGCCGACACCCGCGCCTACGCCCGCGGGCGAGGCGGCGCTGTTCGGCCGCGATGGGGGGCTTTACGCGGCCTGTGGCGACGGCGGCGTGCTGCGGCTGCTGGACGCGGCGGACGAACACGGGGCCATCGACCTGGCGACAACCGCGCGTGCCCTGACGGGCCGCCCCGTGCCGCTCTCCTGACCGTGCCGCTCGTTGCCCTCAAGATCGACGTCGACACCTATCGCGGCACGCGCGAGGGCGCGCCGCGGCTTGCGGATCTGCTGCAGCGCCTGGGCGTGCCGGCGACCTTTCTCTTCAGCCTCGGCCCCGATCACACCGGCCGTGCGATCAAACGCGCCTTCCGCCACGGCTTCCTCGGCAAGGTGAGACGCACTTCCGTGCTCAAGCACTACGGCCTGAAGACGCTGCTCTACGGAGTGCTCCTTCCGGGCCCGCACATCGGCCGGCGCTGCGCCGCGCAGCTGGAGGACATTGCACGGCGCGGGTTCGAGGTCGGCGTGCACACCTGGGATCACGTGAGCTGGCAGGACCGCGTCGCCCGGGCGAGCGAGCCGTGGACGCGCCGCGAGCTCACCCTCGCCTGTGATCAGTTCGTGGAAATCTTCGGCCAGGCACCGCTGGTGCACGGCGCGGCCGGATGGCAGACCAACCGCTACGTGCCGGCCCTGCAACGCGAGCTCGGCTTCCACTACGCCTCCGACACGCGCGGTACCGGGCCGTTTGTGCCGCTGCTCGACCACGGCGCCGCCGCGGTTCCGCAGCTGCCGACTACCCTGCCGACGCTCGATGAGCTCATCGGCCGCGCCGAGCTGCGCGGCGTGGATCCGGTCGATCATGTGCTGGCCGTCACGGCCGCCGTGCCCGCGCGCGATCACGTGTTCACACTGCACGCCGAGCTCGAGGGCGGCGCGTATCTGCCTTCGTTCGAGCGGCTGCTGCGCGCCTGGCAGCAGCGCGGTACGCGCCTGACGGACCTGGCGACTTACGCCGGGGAACTGGATTTCAGCCGCCTCCCGCGCTGCGGCATCGTGGCCGGCACGGTCGAGGGGCGCTCGGGCACGCTGGCGTTGCAGTCGCAATGGAAGAAGTGAAGAGGCTTCGGTTCCCCGGCGGCGCCCTGGGACTCATCGCGGCGCTGCTCGGTGCCTGCGCCCACTACACGCCGCACCCGCGCCCCGCTGCGCGCGTCGCCGTCGACTTTACCCAGCGCACCTTGAGCGATCCGCAGCTGCGCGCCCGGCTCGATCGGCAGCTGCCCGCACGCGCCTGGCCGCGATCGCAATGGGACCGCGCGGATCTGCTGGTTGCCATGTTGTATTTCAATGACGGCCTCGCCGCCGGGCGCGCCGGCGCGCGGGTCGCGAGCGCCGGCACCCGCACCGCGCGTGAGCACCCCAATCCGACCGTGACGCTCATGTCCGAGTATGCGAACCAGCACGACGGTTCGCCCCTGTGGCTGTGGGCCGTCGTCACCGATTGGCTGCTGGACGCGGGAGCCAAGCGCGGCGCGCGCATCTCGCTCGCCGACCTGAGCGCGCAACGGGCCGGTTACGATCTTGCCGAGCTCACCTGGAAGCAGCGCAGTGCGCTGCGGCGCGCGGCCGTGGACCTGCTGATCACCGAGCGGGAGATTGCCCTGCGTGAAACAGTCAACACCGACCGCCAGGCCCAGCTCGACATGTCTCGCCGGCGCCTCGAGGCGGGCGCCGCCGCCCGCGGCGATCTGGACCGCCTGGTGCGCGATGCATTGCAGGACGAGCAGCAGCTGCACGACGCCAGACGGCGTGCGAGTCTGGCGCGCAGTGCGCTGGCGGTGACGGTCGGTGTGCCGGTGAAGGCGCTGGAGAGCCTGAAGCTCGGCTGGGAGCAGCTCGATGATCCCCCGGCGTTCGATGCGCTGCTGCTCGAGCGCGCTCGCGATGACGCCTTGCTCGCGCGCGCCGACGTGCACGGCGCGGTGGCCGCTTACAGCATGGCCGAGCAGGCGTTGCGCCTGGAGGTCGCCAGACAGTACCCGGACGTGCACCTGGGGCCCGCCTATACCTGGGATCACGGCATCAGGCGCTATCAGTTCAACCTCGGTCTCACGCTGCCGGTTCTGAACCGCAACGCCGGCGCGATCGGCGAGGCGGAGGCGCGGCGCGAGGAGGCCGGCGCGCATCTGGAGGCCACGGTCGCGCTCGCCTGGCAGGAAATCGATGAGGCGATCCGCCAGTGGGAGCTGGCGCGCGCGCGGCTCACCGAGGCGCGCGGGCCCGTCTACGACGCCGCGCGGCACATCTACGCCCAGACTGTGCGCGGCTTCGAAGCCGGCGCCAACGACCGCACCGAGCTGGTTGCCGCGCGCGTGGCGCAGACGCTCGCCGAGCTGCAGGTGCTGGACTCGCTGCGCACCGCCCAGGAGGCGCTCGCAGCCCTCGAGGATGCGCTGCGCCGCCCGCTCGAGGGACCGGAGCTCACGCTCACCGCAACCCTGGCGTCCCCGCCGGTGTCCAACGACGGAGTCACCAGATGACGAGGTACGCGCGCGTGCGGTGCAGCTTCGGTGTGCTGCTGGCGCTGGGCGTCGGTGCGGGCGGCGCGGGTTACACGCAAGGGGGCGACGCCCCGCCGCAGCCGATCACGCTCACTGCCGCCGAGCAGGCGCGGCTTGGAGTACAGACGCAGATCCTCGTCGCGGCGCCCGCGCCACAGGGTCTCGCGATGACCGCACGGGTGCTCGACCCGGGACCGCTGATCCAGCTCGATGCCGATCTGGCGGCGGCGTCCGCAAGTCTCGCGGCCTCGCGCGCCGAGGCCAGCCGCACGCGCCAGCTGTACGCGCAGGACCGCACCGCTTCGGCGCGTGCACTGGAGATGGCCGAGGCACAGGCGCAGGCCGACCTGCAGCGCGTGAACGGCGCGCAGCGGCGCCTGTTGCTCGAGTGGGGCGACGCTGTGGCGCGCCTGCCGGCCCGGCGCCGCGCCGCGCTGCTGAATGACCTGGCGCACGTGCGCTCGGAGCTGGTGCGCATCGAGCTGCCCCCGGAGGTGCCGGTGCCGCCGGCGGGCGCCGTCGTGCGCCTGCAGAGCAGCGCCGCAGCGACCCCGATGCAGGCGAAGGTGCTGGGCATGTTGCCGGTTGCGGACCCGCGCCTGCAGACGCGCGGGGTGCTGGCCGAGCTCAGCGGCTCGCAGGCGCAGCTCGCGGTCGGGCAGATGCTCAGCGCGCACCTTCCCGCCGCCGCGTCAGCGGCGGGAGTCGTCGTGCCGCGTGGCGCACTGCTGCGCAAGGCCTCGCAGGTGTGGGCGTACGTGCAGACGGGCCCGGCCACTTTCGTGCGCCGCGAGGTGACGGGCTTCCAGCCGGTGACCGAAGGGTGGTTCGTCTCGGGCGGTTTTGCGCCGGGCGAGCGCGTGGTCACCGCAGGCGCCGCTGCGCTCCTGGGGGTGGAAGCTCCCGCCGGCGGCGGGGACTGACGTGCTCGCCGCGATCGTCCGCTGGTCACTGCGCTTTCCGGCGGTCGTGTGCGTGCTGGCGGGGATGCTCGTCCTGTACGGCGTGCTGGTGCTGGCGCGCGCCAGGTACGACGTGTTCCCGGAGTTCGTGCCGCCGCAGGCGGCGGTGCAGACCGAGGCGCCGGGGCTGGTCGCCGAGCAGGTGGAGTTGCTGGTGACGCTGCCGATCGAGCAGGCGATCAGCGGCGCGAGCGGGGTGCAGGCGGTGCGCTCGGAAACGATCTCCGGGCTGTCGGTGGTGATCGTGGTGTTCCAGGAGAACATCGATCCGTACCGCGCGCGGCAGATCGTCGCCGAGGCGCTGGGTCAGGTCAGCGCGAGGCTGCCGCTGGGCGTGAAGCCGCCCAAGCTCGAGCCGCTGACGTCCTCGACCATGGACCTGTTGAAGCTCGGCTTCGTGAGCGAAGCTCTGTCGCCGATGCAGTTGCGTGATCTGGTGCAGTGGACCATCCGCCCGCGGCTGCTCGCGGTTCCGGGAGTCGCCCGGGCGACGCTCTACGGGGGCGACGAGCGGCAGCTGCAGGTGCAGGTTGAGCCGCGTGAGCTGAACGCACGCGACCTGGCTTTCGGCGATGTCGTGGCGGCGGTGCGCTCCGCTACCGGGGTGCGTGGCGGGGGTTTCATCGAGACTCCCAACCAACGCGTACTCATCGAGAGCCGCGGCCAGACGCTCGATGTAGCGGCGCTGGCGGCCGCCGTGGTGCCCGCTGCCTCGGCGGTGCCCGCTGCGGCGGTGGCACCCGCTACCCCGGCCCCTGCCGCAGCTGCGACGCCCCTGCGGCTGCGTGACTTTGCGACCGTCACGGACGGGGTGGCGCCGAAGTTCGGCGATACCCTCATCATGGGCAGACCGGGCGTGCTGCTGAACCTCTCCAGCCAGTACGGCGCCAACACGCTCATCGTGACGCGGGCGTTGGAGGCGGCTCTCGCGGAGCTCGCCCCGGCCCTGCGCGCGCGTGACGTGACGCTGTACGCGGGGCTGCACCGACCGGCGAACTTCATCGAGAATGCACTCGCGGGCATCCGCCTGGACGTGCTGCTGGGTGCGGTGCTGATCACGCTGGTGCTGTTCCTGTTCCTGCGCGACCTGCGCAGCGTTGCGGTGACGTTCGTCTCCATTCCGCTCGCGCTGTTCGCCGCCGTGATCGTCGTGGACGCCGTCGGCTGGACCATCAACACCATGACCCTCGGGGGGCTGGCGGTGGCGCTCGGCGTGGTGGTCGACGATGCCATTATCGGCGTGGAGAACATCGTGCGGCGCCTGCGTGGCACGCATGCCCACGGCCTCGAGGCCCGGGACGTCATTCACAACGCAACGGTCGAGGTGCGCGCGCCGGTCGTGTATGCCACCTTCGTCGTGGTGCTGGTGCTGGCGCCGATGCTGCTGCTGTCCGGGCTGCAGGGCAGTTTCTTCGCGCCGCTCGCCGCGTCCTTTTCGCTGGCGACCCTGGCATCGCTCATCGTGGCGCTCACCGTCACACCCGCCGCCGCCTGGCTGCTGCTGATGCGCACCGGGCCGCATGCGGAAGCCGCGTGGCTCACGCGGCTCAAAGACCGTCATGAGGCGCTGCTGCGCCGCTGGAGCGCCTTCCCGCGCCGCGTGATCATCGGCTCCGCACTCGTGACGCTGCTCGCCGCGGCGGCGTTGCCGCTGTTTGGGAGCGAGCTCATGCCACCGTTTCGCGAGGGTCATTTCGTCGTGCAGGCCTACGCTACCCCCGGCACCTCGCTCGCCGCCATGAGGATCCTGGGCGCGCGCGTGGCGCGCGAGCTACTGGCGATCCCCGGCATCGTGACGGTCGAGCAGACCATGGGTCGCGCGGAATCCGGCGAGGACACCTGGGAGCCGAACCGCAGTGAGTTTCACGTCGAGCTCAGGCGCGTGTCGGGCCGCGCGGAAGGAACGACCCAGGCCGCCATCCGTGCCGTGCTGCAGCACTATCCGAGCCTGCGCACCGAGGTACTGACCTTTCTCGGCGACCGCCTGAGTGAGTCGCTCTCCGGTGAAGCCGCGCCCGTGACCGTCAACGTGTTTGGCGCGGATCTGGACGAGCTCGACCGGGTGGCGGATGAGATTGCGGCCGTCGCGCGCACGGTGCCGGGAGCGAGCGACGTGCAGGTGCAGGCGCCCTCGGGGGCACCGTTCCTGCGCGTGGACCTTAGACCTGAGCAGCTTGGCCAGTACGGCTTCACCGCCGCCGACGTGCTCGATACGGTCGAGACCGCTTACCAGGGTACGACCGCGGCGCAGGTGTACGACGCGAACAAGGTCATCGATCTCACCGTGCGGCTGCCGCCGGCCGAGCGTGTCGATCCGGAGGCGATCGGGCAGCTGCTGGTGCGCACCGCGAGCGGCGTCACCGTGCCGCTGAAGGACCTCGCCACGCTGTCGCTCACCGAAGGGCGCACCAGCATCATGCACGAAGGGGCGCGGCGCCGGCAGGTGGTGACCCTCAACCCCACGACCTCTGACATCGGCGGTTTCGTGGCGCAGCTGCAGAAGGCGATCGCGCGGCGCGTGAAGCTGCCACCCACGGTGTACCTGGAATTCGCCGGCGCCGCGAGCGGCGAGCGCCAGGCGCGCCATGAGCTGCTGGTGCACTCGGCGCTCGCGGCGCTGGGAATCATGCTGCTGTTGTCGCTGGCGTTTCGCGACGTGCGCAGCGTGCTGCTCATCCTCGCCACCGCGCCGTTTGCCCTCGTCGGCGGAGTGCTCGCGGTGGCCCTCACCGGGGCGACGCTCTCGATCGGCTCGCTGGTCGGCTTCGTCACACTGTTCGGCATCGTCGCGCGCAATGCCATCCTGCTGATTGCCCACCTCGGGCATCTGATGGCGGTCGAGGGTGCGCAGTGGTCCCTGCCGACGGTGCTGCGCAGCACGCGCGAGCGGCTGGTGCCGATTCTCATGACCGCTCTGGTGACGGCGCTGGGGCTGCTGCCGCTCGCGCTGGGGAGCGGCGAGGCAGGACGTGAGGTGCAGGGGCCGATGGCGAGCGTAATCCTGGGGGGCCTCGCCACCTCCACGCTCATGACGCTCGTCGTGCTGCCGATCCTGATCTGGCGGTTCGGACCGCTCGGGCGCGCGGACGCCGGCGGCGCGCTTTAGACGCCCGCGGCCGTTCCCGGCCACAATATTCCCCGCCGTCAGTCGTCTTAACAGGCAGATGTCTGCCGCGCTCAAGCACCCACTGACCGCTGCCGCGCAGGACCGCGAGATCGCCGCCACCGTGCAGCGCGAGCGTGGGCGACTGCTGGCGTTCATCCGCCGGCGCATTGCCGATGCGGCTGAAGCCGAGGATGTCCTGCAGGATGCGCTGTACGAGCTGGTGCTGGCCTACCGCATGATGCAGCCGGTGGAACAGGCGCGCGCCTGGCTCACACGGGTGGCGCGCAACCGCATCATCGACCGGTTTCGCAGCAGGAGCCGGGAGCCGCGCGCGGTTTCGCCGGCGGCGGCGGGCGAGGAGCTCGACGACAGCACGTTCGAGGATCTGCTGCCCGCGCCGGACAGCGGACCGGAGGCGGCCTTCATGCGCGAGTTGCTGCTCGAGGAGATCCAGACCGCGCTCGAGGAGCTGCCGCGCGAGCAGCGCGAGGTGTTCGTGGCGCACGAGATCGACGGGGTGTCCTTCAAGGAGCTGTCGGCACGCTCGGGGGTGAGTGTCAACACGCTGCTCTCGCGCAAGCGCTACGCGTTGCTGCACTTGCAGCAGCGGCTGCGGGCGGCCTGGGACCATTGGTTACTGACATGAGGAGAACGATGTGAGAGGTCGAGCTCGTTGGGTAGTGAAGGGGATCGGGTTCCTCGGGCTGGCGATCGCCGCCATGGCGCTCCTGAGCCTGGTGGTGATGAGTCTGTGGAACTGGCTCGTCCCGAGTCTGTTTCACGGTCCGGCGGTGCAGTACTGGCAGGCCGTGGGCCTGTTGCTGCTCGCGCGGGTTCTGTTCGGGGGTTTGCGCGCACGGGGTGGGTGGCATGGTCACTGGCGCCAGCGCATGTGGCGTGAGCGCTGGGCGAACATGACGCCGGAGGAGCGCGAGCGGTTGCGGCAGAGGTTCCAGCATCGCTGTGGCCGGCGCCTGGACCCGGCGCAAGGCACGACAGTGCCGCCGACCTCATGACCCGCCGCGCGCGGATTTGACGACGGGCGCCGCGCCTCTCAACATGCCGCGCACCGTGATTCCACCCACCATGACCGCGGTCGAGATTCGCGAACCCGGGCCACCCGAGGTGCTGCACGCGGTGCAGCGACCCGTGCCGCAACCGCTCGCCGGGGAGGTGTTGATTCGCGTCGTCGCGGCGGGCGTGAACCGGCCGGACGTGCTGCAACGCAAGGGCCTTTACCCGCCACCTCCCGGCACCACCGACATTCCGGGGCTGGAGGTTGCCGGCGAGGTCGTGCGCCTGGGTTCCGGGGTGCGTGAGCCGCAGCAGGGCGCCCGGGTCTGCGCGCTGGTGGCCGGCGGCGGCTATGCCCAGTACGTCGCCGCGCCGGCGGTGCAGTGCCTGCCGGCACCCGCACAGCTGAGTCTCGAGGAAGCCGCGGTGTTGCCGGAAACCTTCTTTACCGTGTGGCTGAACGTATTCGAGCGGGCACGCCTGCAGCGCGGCGAGACCCTGCTGGTGCACGGCGGCGCGAGCGGCATCGGGACCACCGCGATCCTGCTCGGCAAGGCTTTCGAGGCGCGCGTGATGGTCACGGCGCGCAGCGCGCAGAAATGCGCCGCGTGCCGCGACCTGGGAGCGGATGTGGCCATCAACTACCGCGAAACTGACTTCGTCGAGGCGACGCTGCGCGCGACCGAGGGCAGGGGGGCGGATGTCATTCTCGACATGGTGGGCGGGGACTACTTGCCCCGCAATGTCGCCGCCGCCGCCCTCGAGGGACGGATCGCGCTCATCGCCACGCAGGGCGGCACCAAGTCGGAGCTCGATCTGCGGCCGCTCATGGCGAAACGCCTGACGGTCAGCGCCTCGACGCTGCGCTCGCAGCCGGTGCAGAACAAGGGCCGCCTCGCGAAGGCGCTGCTGGAGAACGTGTGGCCGCTGTTCGCCTCCCGCGGGCTCAAGCCCGTCATCCACTCGCGTTTCCCGCTCGCCGATGCGGCGCTCGCCCACGAGCTGATGGAATCCGACCTGCACATCGGCAAGATCGTCCTGGTCGTATGAGGGGAGCCGTGCGGGTAACGCCGCCGGGCACTAGGTGCCCTGGCCCGCGCCGGTGGCCGCAAAGTGTGAACTGCGGCGGCGGCGCAGCAGGAATTCGCCATAACGTCACGGAATTGCCGTAGCCTTTGGCGCCAGACTCGCATAACGATCCAAGGAGAGCGTCTGCATGAGTCTCTCGCCCTACGGCCTGGTCGAACTGCCCGTCTGGGGGTATGCGCTGGTGACCTTCGCCACCATCCAGACGATGTTTCTCGGGGTGACGCTGTACCTGCACCGTGATCAATCCCACGGCGGCCTCATCCTGCACCCGGGGCTGCGGCACGTGTTCCGCTTCTGGCTGTGGTTCAGCTCCGGGGCGGTCACCAAGGAATGGGTCGCGGTGCACCGCCGCCACCATGCGCACGCCGATCAGCCGGGCGACCCCCACAGCCCGGTGGTGTTTGGCTTGCGGCGCGTGTTGTTCGAGGGATATGAGCTGTACGGCGTCGCGGCACACGATGCGGAAACTCTGAAGAACTACGGGCGCGGCACGCCGCAGGACTGGCTCGAACGGCGTCTCTACAGCGCGTACCCGCACTTCGGCATCGTGGTGTTCGTCGCCGCGCACCTGTTGCTGTTCGGCGTTCCGGGCATCGTGATGATCGCCGTGCACCTGGTGGCGCAGCCGTTCTTTGCCGGCGGCGTCATCAACGGGCTCGGCCACGCGGTCGGTTACCGCAGCTTCGAGATGCCATCCACCGCGACCAACCTCGTGCCCTGGGCGCTGCTGCTCGGCGGCGAGGAGCTGCACAACAATCACCACGCGTTCCCGCGCTCGGCGCGTTTCGCGGTGCAGCGCTGGGAGATCGACGTCGGTTGGCTGTGGATACGGCTGTTCAGTGCCCTGGGGCTGGCGCGCGTGCGCTGGGTCGCTCCACGCCCGCAATTCCAGCGGCGGCGGCGCGACCTGGACGCCGACACCGTGAACGCGCTGTTCACCAATCGCATGCACGTGCTGCGCGACTACGCGCGCCGCGTGGTGCTGCCCGTGTGCCGTGAGCTGGCGCGGCGTGAGCCTCACGGCTCGCTGCCGGTGATCGCGCCGAAGCTGCTGGTGCGGCATCCGACGCTGCTGGCCGATGAGGCGCGCCGCAAGCTGCGCGAGCTGCTCGAGCGGCACGAAGTGTTGCGCCGGGTGGTCGAGTACCGCGACAGCCTGCAAGCTCTGTGGAACGGCTCCGCGAATCCGGCCCGCGCCGTGGCGCAGCTGCGTGAGTGGTGCAGCCGCGCCGAGAGCAGCGGCATCCGCGCGCTGCGCGACTTCGCGCAGGGCCTGCCGGCCTACGTACGCGGCTAGCGGTAAGCGCGCCCCATCGAGGGCTACCTGTCCGGAAGACTCGTCGCGCGCGTCACGGTGCGCATGGCGAAGCTCGAGTGAACGCGGGCGACGCTCGGCAGGCGCGTGAGATGCTGGTTGTGAATGCGCTCGAAGTCCGCCAGGTCCGCGACCACCAGCCGCAGCAGGTAGTCATGTTCCCCGGTCATGAGATAGCACTCCATGACCTCCGGCACCCTGCGCACGGCGCTCTCGAAGGCCTCGAGTCCCGCCTGGCTCTGCCGATCGAGCGTGATGTTCACGAACACATTCACCGGGAAGCCGGCCTTGTGCTGGTCGATCAGCGCGGTGTAGCCCTCGATGAGTCCGGATTCCTCGAGTGCGCGCACGCGCCGCAGGCAGGCCGATTCGGACAGATTGACCTTCCCCGCGAGCAGCGTGTTGGTGATGCGGGCGTCCTGCTGCAGCAGGCGCAGAATGGCGCGATCGTAGCGGTCAAGCTCCATAGGCGCAAAATTCCTTCACAGAAAGGCCGATAAACCGCAGATTCTGCCACAGCCGCGGGCTCGGACCTTGGATTTAGCAAGACTCACCGCACGCTGAAACCTAATCTGGCTGTCAATCAAGAAGGGGAGACAGCGATGCGCGTCGGGGTTCCGCGGGAAATCAAGGTTCATGAATACCGCGTCGGCCTGATGCCGGCGGGAGTGCGCGAGCTGGTGGCGGCCGGACACGAAGTGCTCGTCGAGAGCGGCGCCGGCAACGGCATCGGGGTCGACGACGCCCAATTCCGGGCCGCCGGGGCTGCGATCGCCGCGCGCGCCAGCGAAGTCTTCGAGCGCGCCGACATGGTGGTCAAGGTCAAGGAGCCGCAACCGGCCGAGTGCGAGATGCTGCGCCAGGGCCAGGTGCTGTTCACTTACCTGCACCTGGCCGCCGACCCGGTGCAGGCACGGGGTCTGATGAAATCCGGCGTCACCGCCATCGCTTACGAGACGGTCACGGCGCCCAACGGCTCGCTGCCGCTGCTCACGCCCATGAGCGAAGTGGCGGGCCGGATGTCGATCCAGGTGGGAGCGGCGAGCCTGCAGAAGGCCAATGGGGGCTTCGGCATCCTGCTCGGCGGAGTGCCCGGCGTGCCGCCGGCGAAAGTCGTGATTCTCGGCGGCGGCGTGGCGGGTACCCATGCAGCGGAGATGGCCGTCGGCCTGCGCGCCGACGTCACGGTAGTGGACCGCTCGGTCGATCGCCTGCGCGAGCTGTCGTCCATGTTTGGATCGGCGCTGCGCACGGAGTATTCGACCACCGCTACCATCGAGCGGCTGGTGCGCGATGCCGACCTGGTCGTCGGGGCGGTGCTGGTCGCCGGAGCCACCGCGCCCAGACTCGTGACGCGCGCCATGATCGCGACCATGAAACCCGGCGCGGTGCTGGTCGACATCTCCATCGACCAGGGCGGCTGCTTCGAGACCAGCCGCCCCACGACCCACGCGGAGCCGACCTTCGTGGTGGATGGTGTCATCCACTACTGTGTCGCCAACATGCCCGGCGCGGTTCCCCGCACCTCGACGCTCGCGCTCACCAACGCGACGCTCCCCTACGTGCGCGCGCTGGCGGACCTGGGCTGGCAGGCGGCCCTGAGGCGCGACCCGGGACTGGCCGCGGGTCTGAACGTGCACGCGGGGGAGATCACGCACGAGGTGGTCGCGAAGGCGCTGGGCCTGAAGGCGCGTCCGGGCACCCGCTAGCGCACAAGTTGCCCCGCCGTGGCGCGGCTCCCTACAAAGGGAGGTGGCCCCGTGCGCCGGGTGCCGCTACGCTACGCGGCCGTTGCTTACACCTTCGGAGGCTCCCCGTGATCAAGACTGCGCTGTCGGCCGCCATGCTGACGCTCGCGGCAGGTGCCGTGCTCGCCGAGCCCGTGACCTACCAGATCGACCCGGACCATACCTATCCGAGCTTCGAGACGGATCACTTCGGTGGGATGTCGGTGTGGCGCGGCAAGTTCGACAAGACCTCCGGGACCATCGTGCTCGACAAGGAGAAGGGGACCGGGACGGTGGATATCACCGTAGACGCCTCCTCGATCGACTTCGGCCACCCCAAACTCAATGAGCACACCAAGTCCGCCGAGATGCTCGACGTTGCCAAGTACCCCACCGCGACCTACAAGGGCACGCTCACCGGCTTCAAGAACGGGGTGCCGACCGCAGTTGACGGGCAGTTCACGCTGCATGGCGTGACCCATCCGCTGAAGCTGACCATCAATCAGTTCAAGTGCATGACCTACCCGATGGACAAGAAGGAGCACTGCGGCGCCGACGCTTCGGCGACCTTCAACCGCGCCGATTACGGCATCAGCTACGGCGACAAGTACGGCTTCAAGATGGATGTGAAGCTCGCGATCCAGGTGGAAGGGGTGCGCGGCAGCTGAAGCCGCCCGCGCGCTCGTCCCTCAGCTGATCCGGGATGCGACCTCGCTGGCGATGGCGAGCGAGGCCGTGAGGCCCGGGGACTCGATTCCAAACAGGTTGACCACCGGCGACACACCGTGGGTGCGCGCGTCGTCGATGCGAAAATCCGCGGCCGGCTCGCCGGGGCCGGAGATCTTCGGCCGCACGCCCGCGTAAGCCGGCTGCAGCGCGCCATCTGCGAGGCCTGCCCAGTAGTGGCGGATGGCCGCGTAGAACACCGCGGCGCGTCGCTCGTCCACTGTGTATTCGCACGCCTCGATCCACTGCACGTCCGGTCCGAAGCGCGCCCGCCCCGCGAGGTCCAGGGTGAGGTGTATACCGAGTCCGCCCGCTTCGGGCAGCGGGTAGATCAGTCGCTGAAAAGGCGCTGCGGTGTTGAGCGTGAAGTAGTTGCCCTTGGCAAAGTACGCCACCGGAATGTGCTCGGGCGGAAAGCCCTCCATCAGGCGGGCCAGCGCCGGTGCCTGCAGCCCCGCGCAGTTGACGAGCGTGCGGGCACGCAGCGCAGGCTCGGCGCCGTTTACGCCGATCCGCACCGCGCGCTCCTCGAGCACCACGCGCGTGACGGCGCTGGCGCACACCAGAGTGGCGCCGTGGTGCTCCGCCTCCCCGAGGAGCGCCAGCATCAGACCCTGCGCATCGACGATGCCGGTGAGAGGTGAGTGCAGCGCTGCGGCACAGGAGAGTCGTGGCTCGAGCGCCAGAGCCTCGGGACGTTCCAGCAGCGCCAGCTCCACACCGTTGGCGCGCGCCGCGGCGCCAATCCGGGTCAGCTCGGGAAGCTGGCCTGCGGTGGCGGCGACGATGAGCTTGCCGCAGCGCCGATGGGCGATGCCGCGCTCGCGACAGAACTCGTACAGGCGCTCACGGCCCGCGACGCACAGGCGTGCCTTGAGCGAGCCGCGCGGGTAGTAGATGCCGGCGTGGATCACCTCGCTGTTGCGAGAGCTGGCGCCGGTGCCGAAGCGCTCGGCCGCCTCGAGAATCAGTACCTCGCGGCCCTGCAGCGCGAGTTCCCGCGCCACCGCGAGCCCGACCACGCCCGCTCCGACCACGACCGCATCCGCGCTATCCATTCGCGGGCCAGTGTAGCCTCAGCCGCCTCGGGGCGGTGTCACAGCGCCCGCGCGGCGTGCGCCGGGTCGTACAATGCGCGCAGTCGCGCCGCTGTCGCCGACAGGAGAGATCAGTGCCTGCCGTGAATTATCGACTGGACGGCGAGGTCGCCGTGCTGACGATCGTCAATCCGCCGGTGAATGCCCTGAGCCTCGCGGTGCGCGAAGCTCTGCTGCAGGGGCTACAACGGGCCGAGCAGGAGGCGGGAGTGCAGGCCATCGTGGTGACGGGGGCCGATGGCACGTTCTGCGCCGGCGCGGACCTCAACGAGGTGGCCTCGGGCCTGGTGCTGAAGTCGCCCATCACGCGCGACGTGCAGGCGCAGATGGAGGCGGCATCGAAGCCGATCGTGGCCGCGATCGAGGGCGTGGCTCTGGGCGGAGGCTTTGAGCTCGCGCTCGCCTGCCACTGGCGCGTCGCGGCCCGGGGCGCAAGGGTCGGGCTGCCGGAGGTGAAGCTCGGCCTGATCCCCGGTGCGGGCGGCACGCAGCGCTTCACGCGCCTCACCGGGCCCGAAGCCGCGCTCGAGTCGATCACCGCCGGCGCACAGATCCCGGCGGCGCGCGCGCTCGAGCTGGGACTGGTGGACGCGCTCGCCGATCCGGCGCTCGCCGGGGCGCTCGCTCTCGCCGGGCAGGCCGTTGCAGAAAAACGCCCGCTGCGGATCACCAGCGAGCTGAGCGAGCGCATCCGCCTGGTGAGTCCGGACCTGTTCGCCGCGTTTCGCCGCAAGCTCGAGCCGAAGGCCCGCGGGCAACTCGCACCCTGGAGAATCGTCGACAGCATCGAAGCCGCCTGCACGCTGCCGAAAGAGGCGGCGTTCGCACGCGAACGCGAGTATTTCATCGAGTGCCGCGATAGCCCGCAGCGCCAGGCGCTGGTGCACGTCTTTTTCGCCGAGCGCGAGGCGCGCAGGATACCGGCCCTCGACGCACAGGTGACGGCGCTGCCGATCCGGCGCGCCGCGGTGGTCGGCGCCGGCACCATGGGTACCGGCATCGCCATGACGTTCGCCAACGCCGGCATCCCGGTGTCGGTGCTGGAGCTGTCGGGCGAGGCGCTCGAGCGGGGCTTGGGCCTCATCGCCAAGAGCTACGAGGGCTCGGTGGCGCGCGGCAGCCTGACACGCGAGCGCGCGGACCAGGCGCTCGCGCTGATTCGCGGCGTCAGCGACTACCAGGCGCTCGGCACAGCGGACATCATCATCGAGGCGGTGTTCGAGGACTTGAAGGTGAAGCAGCAGGTGTTCGCCAGGCTCGAGCAGGTGGCCCCCCGGCACGCCATTCTCGCCACCAACACCTCGACCCTGGACATCGACATGATCGCCGCCAGCACCTCGCGGCCGCAGCAGGTGGTGGGCACTCATTTCTTCAGTCCCGCGAACGTCATGAAGCTGCTGGAGAACGTACGCGGCACACACACCTCCGCGCAGACCATCGCGACCGTGATGACGCTTGCCCGGACCCTCGGCAAGATCGCCGTGCTGGCGGGCAACTGCGACGGCTTCATCGGCAATCGCATGCTGATGTTCTACGGGGCGGAGGCCGAATTCCTGCTCGAAGAAGGGGCGACGCCGGAGCAGATCGATCGCGTCATCGAGGGGTTCGGTTTCGCGATGGGTCCGCTGGCGGTGCGGGACCTGGCCGGGAACGATGTGGGCTTGGCTATCCGCAAGGGCCGCAGGCTCCCACCCGATGAGCGCTGCTCGCCGATCCTGGAGCGCCTGGTGGGCGAGGGGCGGCTGGGTCAGAAGGCGGGCAAGGGCTTCTACCGCTACGAGGGACGCACGCGTATCCCGGACCCGCAGGTACTGGCGCTCATCGAGGCAGTGTCGCGCGATCTTGGCGTTCAGCGCCGTCAGATCCCCGATGAGGAGATTCTCGATCGGCTGCTGCACCCGCTGGTGAACGAAGGCGCGCGCATCGTCGAGGAGGGCATCGCCATTCGCGCCAGCGACGTGGACGTCGTGTATGTGAACGGCTACGGGTTCCCCGGCTACAAGGGTGGCCCGATGTACTGGGCGCAGCAGGCTGGGCTCGCGCGGGTGGTGCACACCATGCGCCGCCTGGCGCCGACGCATGGTGCGCGCTGGCGTCCGGCACCGCTGCTGGAGCGCCTGGCGGCCTCCGGCAAGGGTTGGGGAGTCATGTCACGCGCAGTCACGGTCGCGCTGATCACGGCCATGGTGCTGGTGAGTGCCGCGCACGCGGACGCGCCGGCGGACAACCACCACGGCGCGCCCGGCGTGCCCGCAAGCGTTGCGCAGTGGGCTCACGGGGCGTCCCTGTTTCAGGGACTGGGTGATTTTCACCGCGCGGTGACGACCTCCGTGCCGCTCGCACAGCAGTACTTCGACCAGGGCATGCGCCTCTTGTGGGCGTTCAATCACGATGAGTCGACCCGCTCCTTTGCCCGGGCCGCCGAGCTCGATCCGGCGTGCGCCGCCTGCTACTGGGGCGTGGCGCTCACCGTGGGACCCAACTACAACCTTCCGGCGATGGCGGAGACGCGCGCACGCGTCGCCCGGGAGGCGCTGCACGAGGCACAGGAGAACGCGGCGCCGGCTTCCCCCGTGGAGCGCGCGCTCATCGGCGCGCTCGCGGCGCGCTATCCGGCGCCGCAGCCCCCGGGAGCCGCGGACTCCGACGCCCTCCTCAGCGCCTACGCCGCGGCCATGCGCAACGTAGCCGAGCGCTTCCCGGATGATCTCGACGTGCAGACCCTGTGCGCCGAGAGCGAGATGAACGTGCATGCCTGGAAGCTGTGGACCGCCGACGGTCAGCCGGCCGCGGGGACGCTGCAGATCGAAAAGCGGCTCGAGTCGGTGTTGCAGCGCGGTCCCGGCCACCCGGGCGCGAATCACTACTACATTCATGTCATGGAGGCCTCGCCCGATCCCGGCAAGGCGCTGGCGTCCGCCGAACGGCTGCGCGGCATGATGCCGGCGGCGGGGCATCTGGAGCACATGCCCGCTCACATCATGCAGCGCGTCGGGCGTTACGAGGATGCGGCCGAGGCAAACCGCCGCGGCGTGGCGGCCGATGAGGCGTACTTCCGCACCACCTCGGCGCCGGACTACTACCGCATGTATCTCGCTCACAACTACGCGTTTCTCGCGTTCTCGGCGGCCATGGAGGGACGCAAGGCGGAGACACTCGCCGCGGTGCAGAGCGTGCTGCAGACCATCCCTCTCGACATGATGCTCGCCATGGGCGACTCGGGCTGGAGTCTCACACAGCAGTACGCCGCGCTGGTGCGCTTCGGACTATGGGACGAGATGATCGCGCAGCTGGCGCCGGATCCGCGGGCCAGCGGCCTCACGGCCGGTTATCTCTATGGCCGCGGCGTGGCGCTCGCCGCGCGTGGCCGGCTCGATGAGGCGAAGGGCGCGCTGGCCGCGTTGCAACAGCTGGGCGGTACGGTTCCGGCGGATGCCGCGGCGGGAATCAACACGCTGCGGGACGTGCTGAGTGTGGCACAGCCGATCGTGGCGGCGCGCATCGCCGCATCCGAGGAGCGCGCCGCGGACGCGATCTCGCTCCTCGAGCAGGCGGTTGCCGCCGAAGACCGGCTCTCCTACAACGAGCCCGCGGACTGGTTCTTTCCGGCGCGCCATCTTCTCGGCGCGCAGCTGCTGCTCGCCGGGCAGGCCACGCGGGCGGAGCAGGTCTATCGGCAGGATCTGCGGCACAACCCCGGCAACGGCTGGGCGCTGCAGGGACTTGCCGCGGCGCTCACCGCGCAGGGCAGAGCCGCAGATGCCGCCCACGCGAGACACGAGTTGCATGGCGCGTGGCGGCACGCCGACCTGCGGCCGCCGGGGTCCGCCCTCTGGTTCGCCGGCGCCGACAGCAGCGAGTGCGCCTGCCAGCATCAGCTCAGGTGAGCGGTAGCCGGGTCGTGAACTTCTTGGTACGCAGCACGAAGCTGGTGTTGACCGAGCGCACCGCGCCCAGCTGCAGCAGCTGCGTCGAGAGGAAGTGCTCGTAGGCCTCCATGCTGGCGGCGACGATGCGCAGCAGGTAGTCGTTCGCGCCGCTCATGGAGTGGCATTCGAGCACCTCGGGGCGCTCCTTCACCAGCTGATCGAATTGCCGCACCGATTCGGGGTGATGGTTCTCGAGCGAGACGACGGCGTAGGCGAGAATCGGCAGGCCGATGGCCGGCGCCCGCAACAGCGTCGCGTAGCCTGCGATGAATCCGGCCTCCTCCAGCCGCCGCAGGCGCCGCCAGCAGGGCGCGGGCGACAGGCCGACGCGCTTCGCCAGCTCCTGGTTGGAGATGCGCGCATCCGACTGCAGCTCTTCGAGGATCCGCCGGTCGAGGCGATCGAGGATTCGGGTCACAGCAATAATATTGCCAGAAGTGTGTCCCAGGGGGCAATCGAAGCAAGGTAATTGCACACCTTAGAGCATAAGCTCACCGGCCATGTCTGCACGGCCTGCCGCGATACCCGACGCCTCACGCGCCAGCGTGACCTCGGTGCTGCTGAGCGACTGGGCTCGCGTGGTCTCGCTCGTGCACGCCTCGCGGGCGCTCGACGACATCGAGGAGACCCGCCTGGTGCCCGAGCGCAAGGTGCTCTACCAGTTCTCGGCGCGCGGTCATGATCTGGCGCAGATCCTGCTCGGGCTGCAGCTCACCGACGCGCACGACGGGGTATCGGTTTACTACCGCTCGCGCCCGCTGATGCTCGCGCTCGGAGTGAGCCTGGAAGATGCGGCCGCCGGCCCGCTCGCACGCAGCGGCTCCTTCAGCGGCGGCCGCGATATCGGAGTGGTGTTCAATCGCCCGGGCGACGCCGGCCCGAGCGTGCTGCCCGCGTGCGGCGGCGTCGGCACGCAGTACACCCCAAGCGCCGGCTGGGCACAGGCGATTCGTTACCGGCAGGAGATGCTGCGGGATGCCTCTTACGCGAGCAGTATTGCCGTGGTGCTGGGCGGGGACGCCTCCTGCGCCACCAATGGCTTCTGGTCGGCGCTCAACATTGCGACCACGCTCAGGCTCCCCATGCTGTTCTACATCGAGGACAACGGCTTTGGCATCTCGGTAAGCTCGCATCTGCAGACACCGGGCGGCAACATCGCGGCGAACCTGCGCTCGTTTGCCGGCCTGACCATCCTCGAGGGAGACGGGACCGATCCGCCCGCGGCTGCCGAGCTGACGCGACGCGCGGTCGCGCGCGTGCGTGAGGAGCGCTCACCGCTGCTGCTGCGTCTGACGGTTCCGCGCCTGTCCGGTCATTCCGGCCAGGACACGCAGGCTTACAAGTCGGCGCAGATCCTCAAGGATGAGCGCGCCCGCGATCCGCTGAGGCACCTGTATGAGTTTCTGGTTCCGGCGGTGATGGCGGAGTCGGAATGGACTCGCCTGGCGAGCGAGGCGCGGCATGAGGTCGAGCGGGCGATTGAGCGCGCGCTGGCGCGACCGCCGCCCGATCCGCAGCAGCTCACGCGCCATGTTTTCTCGCAAGGCCCCGACGGCGCGCACTCCCTGCAGCTGCAGGGCGGGCTCGCTCCCGAGAGGCACGTGTTCGCCCCTTCGAGCCTGCGGGCGCAGCCGCAAGCCACGCGCATCAACATGCTCACCGCGATCCGCCGCACGCTCGACGTCGAGCTCGCCGCCAATCCGCGCATGCTGGTGTTCGGCGAGGACGTCGGCCCCAAGGGCGGCGTGCACGGGGCGACGCTCGGCCTGCAGGACAAGTACGGGGTGGAGCGCGTATTCGACACCAGCCTGTCGGAGGAGGGGATCATCGGACGGGCGGTCGGCATGGCGCTCGCGGGGCTCCTGCCAGTGGCGGAGATCCAGTTCCGCAAGTACGCGGATCCTGCGGCCGAGCAGTTGAACGACTGCGGGACGCTGCGCTGGCGCACGCACGGTCGCTTTGCCGCCCCGATGGTGGTGCGCATGCCGGGCGGCTTCTCCAAGTGCGGCGACCCCTGGCACAGCCAGACCAACGAGGTCGCGTGGGTGCACGGCGTGGGCTGGCAGGTGGCGATGCCCTCGAACGCTGAGGACGCGGTGGGCCTGCTGCGGCGGGCGTTGCGTGGCAACGATCCGGTGATCTTCTTCGAGCACCGGGCGATGCTCGATGGCGCCTGGGCGCGGCGCCCTTATCCGGGCGACGAGTTCGTGGTGCCCTTTGGCGAGGCACGGCTGCTGCGCGCCGGCACCGAGGTGACCGTGGTCAGCTGGGGGGCCATGGTCGAGCGTTGCGAGCTCGCCGGCGCACGCTCGCAGGTCGACGTGGAGCTGCTCGATCTGCGCACCCTGTCGCCCTGGGACAAGGCGGCCGTGCGCGCCTCGGTAGAGAAGACCCACCGCTGCCTGATCGTGCACGAGGACAACCTGACCGCAGGCTTCGGGGCGGAAATTGCCGCGACCCTGGCGCAGGAAAGCTTCTTCAGCCTGGAGGCACCGATCGAGCGGCTCGCCATGCCTGACATCCCAAGTCCCCACAGCCCCGTGCTGCTCGATGCGGCGGTGCCGGATGTCGGGCGCATCACGCAGTCCATTCAGCGGCTGGCGAGCCTGTGAGCCTCCCGTGAGCGGCGGCGTCGAGATCAGGGCTCCCGCGGAGCAGACCGAAGGCACGCGCTCCCAGATCCTGCGCTGGCTCAAGCAGGTCGGCGAGCCGGTCGTCGAGAACGAGCCGCTCATCGAGATCGAGACCGACAAGGTCACGGTCGAAGTCGCCTCCCCCGGCACGGGCGTGCTGCGCGAGATCATCAAACACGAGCAGGAGGAGATCGCCCCCGGGGAGCTGCTCGGCCGCATTGACGCGGTCACGACAGCCGCCGAGCCCGCGCCGGCGCCCCGGCCCCCTGCCGCGGCTGCGGCGAGCGCCAGTCCCACCGCCGTGCACGGCCTCACCCCCGCTCGCGCTCCCGCCGGCGGGTTGAGTCCGGCGGTGCGCCGCCTGCTGAGCGAGCGCGGGCTCGATCCGTCCGCGGTTCCCGGCACCGGGCCGGCGGGCCGCATCACGGTCGAGGACGTATTGCGGGCAGTCCCCGGAAGCGCGTCGGACCGCCGGCGGGATGCAGCCGCCGCGCGCGCCGCACCCGCGGGCGCAGCGGGGTCAGCGACCGGCGCGCCTGCCGAAGGGGTCGGCGCCAGCCGTCGCGTGCCGCACACTGCGGTTCGCAAGCGTATTGCAGATCACATGGTGCAGAGCCTGCTGCATAGCGCGCCGCACGTGACGACGGTATTCGAGGCGGACATGAGCGCGGTGCTCGCCGATCGCGCGCGCCAGCGCGACGAGTTCGCACACCGCGGGGCGCCGCTCACGCTCACCGCCTACTTCGTGCAGGCCGCCGTGGCCGCGATCCGTGCCGTGCCGGAAGCGAACAGCCGCTGGACCGACACGGCGCTCGAGATCTACGAGTCGATCCATATCGGCGTGGCGACCGCGGTGGAAGGCGTGGGTCTGGTCGTGCCGGTGCTGCACGATGCGCAGGCGCGCGATCTGTTCGACACCGCACGCGCGCTGGATGAGCTGGTGAGGCGTGCCCGTGCGGGCAACCTGTCACCGGCCGACGTGCGCGGTGGCACGTTCACCATCTCGAACCACGGCGTCAGCGGGAGCCTGCTGGCGGCACCGATCATCATCCACCAGCCGCAGGCGGCGATTCTGGGAGTAGGCAAACTCGAGAAGCGCCCGGTGGTCCTGGAGGAGGGCGATGAGCAGAAGATCGTGGTGCGGCCGCGCTGTTACGTCACGCTGACCCTGGATCACCGCGTGATGGACGGCCACCAGGCCAATCACTTCCTGCAGGTGTTCGTGCAGACCCTCACCGACTGGCCGGCATGAGGGATGACGGGCGAGCTTGAAGCGATCGAGCGCGCCAGCCAGGACGAGCTGCGCGCCCTGCAACTGCAGCGCCTCAGGTGGTCGCTCCGTCACGTCTACGAGAACGTGTCCCTCTACCGGGACAAGTGCCAGGGGGCCGGGGTCCACCCGCACGACCTCAGGACGCTCGCGGATCTTGAGCGTTTCCCCTTCATGCAAAAGGACGATCTGCGCGCGGGCTATCCGTTCGGCCTGTTCGCCGTGCCGCGCGAGCAGGTGGTCCGCATCCACGCCTCGAGCGGCACCACCGGCAAGCCGACCGTGGTGGGCTACACCCGCCGCGACATCGACACCTGGGCGGCGCTGGTGGCGCGTTCCATCCGTGCCGCGGGCGGGCGCCGCGGCGATATGGTGCACATTGCCTATGGTTACGGACTGTTCACCGGGGGTCTCGGCGCACACTACGGCGCGGAGCTCCTGGGTTGCACGGTGGTGCCGGTGTCGGGGGGACAGACGCAGCGCCAGGTGCAGCTCATCTGCGACTTCCGGCCCGACATCATCATGGTCACGCCGTCCTACATGCTGTCCATCGTCGAGGAGTTCGTGCGCCAGGGGCTCGATCCGGCGGCGAGCTCGCTCCGTACCGGTATCTTCGGCGCCGAGCCCTGGACCGAAGCGCTGCGCGCGCAGCTCGAGAGCCGCGCGGGACTTCAGGCCCTGGACATCTACGGCCTGTCGGAGGTGATGGGGCCCGGGGTGGCGAGCGAGTGCATCGAGAGCAAGGATGGGCCGGTCGTCTGGGAGGATCATTTCTACCCGGAGATCGTCGACCCGGCGACCGGGGAGGTGCTGCCCGGCGGCGCGCCGGGCGAACTGGTGCTCACCTCGCTCACCAAGGAAGCCCTGCCGGTGATCCGCTACCGCACCCACGATCTGACCTCACTCCTGCCGCCGACCGCGCGCTCGATGCGCCGTTTGGCGAGAATCACCGGGCGTTCGGACGACATGCTGATCATCCGGGGCGTGAATGTGTTCCCGAGTCAGATCGAGGAGCTGCTGCTGAAGGTCCCGGGCGTCGCGCCCCACTACCAGCTCGAGCTCACGCGCGAGGCACACCTGGATCAGCTGGCGGTGAAGGTAGAGTGTCTGGAGAGTATCGCCGCAGATGGCCCGGCGCGCTCGCGCCTGCAGTGCGACCTGCAGGGCAGCATCAAGGCGATGATCGGCATCTCGACGCAGGTCGTGGTGTGTGATCCGGGCTCGATCGAGCGCTCGGCGGGCAAGGCGCGGCGCGTGATCGACAAGCGGCCCGCGCGTTAGCCAGAATGTCGAGAGCTCTGGCTGGCAACTTTCCCGCTCAGGCAGTGCTGAACGCAGTGCCTGCAGATGGACGGCAAGTTCTCCCTGGTCGGTGAGTCTCCCTACCGATATAGGATTGTTCCGACAGGCAGATGGGCAAGCGCCTATTCACAAGCGTCCTTCCTCCTGACTAACATTCGTCCCCAATAAAGGTAGCACCGCTACTGTTATGGGTTGAAGCCGCGCATCCGGGCGAGGCAAGGCACGTCCGAATTCCCAGTCAGGGAGCAACAATTCATGAAGAACCTACGGATGTTGTTGTTGGGAGGTACGTTGCTGCTTGGCGCCGCTCCGCTGGCCGCCCAGAACAGTGTTGATGTCCTTGGCGGCGGGCCACAACCGGCGAACACGATCGGCTGTGTCTCCCCCCCGGGGAACCCAAATTGTATTCCGGCGACGTGGTCCACGACCTCGAATGGGGGCGCGGACATTACCGTGGCGATTGCGAAGAACTTCGTCTTCGACTCCAACGGCGGGGCTTCGCCTACGGACTTTCCGAGTGGAACGAGCGGGCAAATCTGCCTGGCCGATACCCGTGATCTTAGCGGGACTACCCTGTTCGCCGTAATCGCCACAAACTGTCAGGGCGCAAGAGGCGTCGCCCTCCTGCTCATACGTGACAGTGCAGTCACCGCCCCATCGACCATCCCGGTATTCACCATATCCACGGCGAACGGGGACTTTCTGAGGAATACCGTCGGCTTCAACGCGACGACCGGGGCCTCCAATTTCCCGATTCGCATCAATGTTGCTAACGCTGCTCCCCCCAGCAACCCCACCGGTCAGCACAACTGCCCGAGTGGTCAGGCCGTCCCGGCATACGTTGGTCCGGGAAGCGCGAATTACACTCCCAATGAGAGTCTGTGTCTGCCCGCGGGGGCAGGCCAGGCGGTCGAGCCCAGCATGACCGTGGACTCGCAGGGAACGATCTACGTCGAATCCATCCGCGGAGTTCCCGGGGGCCTCGACCTATGGCGCTGGAATAAGACTGC
Organism: Steroidobacteraceae bacterium; assembly: GCA_035300445.1. Taxonomy (GTDB): domain Bacteria; phylum Pseudomonadota; class Gammaproteobacteria; order Steroidobacterales; family Steroidobacteraceae; genus 13-2-20CM-66-19. The sequence goes on along the minus strand of DATGVL010000061.1, from coordinate 62,373 downwards.
GGACGGAGGACCGAACGCTAACGGAACTCTGCGGTTCAAGTACGAAGGTCAGCCTGATTGCGGCATCTTCGTAACCACTTTTTGCACGACGAGCGGGTTGGCGCCGGGAGGAGGCGATGGGGACGTCGCCGTGAACGCTGCGAACCCATTAAACAACGTTCCAAATCTAGCCGTGGTCAGCCTCACCGCAGCGGAAGTTACAGGCAGCCGTTCCACCAACCGCGCCGATACCTTCAGTACTCCGGACGTGGCCGCGGCCGGGGTTCCCTTCGACGATCGCATGTGGATCGACGCCTTGGACGATCCGAATCACGTCTACATGGAATATCACGATTTTGGAACAACCTCCCAAATCTTTGTGCAACGCTCGAACGATGGAGGCCTGACCTATACGGACGTCGTCCCGGAGACAGCCGTTGTTGACGCCACGACAGCGCTGAGCGTCGGTCCTCCTACCGGCAACATCGCCGGCCAGATCAAGGTGGACCGCAGCAGTACTGCAAGCCACGGCAACCTGTACCAGATCTTTGTGGGCCCCGACAACCCTGCGGACAACGCGAACAACAGCGCCAACTTCCTCAACGCCGTCTATGTTGGCGTGGCTTCGGGCGTGAATCTCACGAGTCACACGCTATCGTTCACTGTCTACAAGATCTTCAGTTGCGGTGCCGGTTCGACCTGTCCTAGTGGGGCCGGCCTCGGCAATCTGTTCCCCGCGCTCGCGATAGACGACTTCGGCTACGTGTACGCCGTCTGGTCGGACAACAGGGACATCTATTACTCGTACTCGACGACTCATGGGACGAGCTGGTCTCCGGCCATCATGGTGACGCAGAACACGTCCCAAGCTGGAAAGTCGAACGTGTTCCCCTGGGTGGCCGCCGACGCGAACGGCCACGTGGCCATCGCGTGGTATGGTGCCGATCTAGTCGGCAATTCGAACACGATTTCAGCAAACTGGAACGTCTACGTTACGGAGACCGTCAACGGCCACGCTAGCGCGCCGGTTTTCACGCTGAGCCAGGCTACCGACCACGTCAACCACACGGGGTCGATCTCAACCGGCGGTCTCACTGGCAGCTCCGACCGCAGCCTTGCCGACTTCTTCCAGATCGCGATTGACCCGACGAACCATCTCATCAACATTGCCTACGCGGATAACCATGCGGGTACGTCTGTCACGTACTTCACGCGGCAGAAGAAAGCAACCGGCGGTATCTGCCGTCGAGTAGATTGCCGCTCGGGCCACTAGCCCGAACTTCGGGCGGCGGCTGGGAGACCGACACATAGCCGATCTCCCCGCCGACCAACGGTCGAGGGCCCACGTCGGAGCCCCGGGGTGCCCGCCGCCGCCACGGCGCCTCAGCGCGGCGCGATGCCGCCGAAGCGCGCGTGGGCCGCCGCGTTCGCGGCAGGCAGCCGCCGATGCAGCCGATGCGCGGTAGCCGAGAGATGGGCTTCCGCGTCCGCAAACACGCGCGCATACAGCCGACGGCACAGCGCATAAGCTGCCGCCCCGACCCAGTCGCGGGGCAGCAGCGCGGGCGGCAGCAGAGGATCCTGCAAATGGATCTTGCGGTACTCGTGGATCAGGAGCGTGCGCACCAGGAATGCGGTCTGCGGCGGCGTGCCGCGGCCACCGACGGCGGACTCCACCGGTGCAAAGCGCGCGAGGAAGCGCCGGTAGCGCCGCGCGAGCTCATCGAGATCCCAGCCTTGCGCTGCGAGGCGGCGGTCGGCGGCGAGGTCGCCGCCGCGGCTGCGCAGCAGCAGCGCATCGGCGGCGCCGTCGAGGTTGCGCAGCCAGCGGCGCGCTTGCCCGGGACTGCATCCCGGATGCGCGAGCAATGAGGGGCTGAGCTGCCCGAAGCCGAGCCATTTCAGACTCTCGCGCAGCTGCGCCCGCCGCTGCCGCGATGACGGCAGCACCAGCAGCGTCCAGCGTCCGTCCCAGTCCCTGGGGCTTTCCCCGTAGATGCGCCGGGTCGCGTCCGCAAAGCGCTCCGCTCCGGTGCGCGTGAGGCGGTACTCGCTGCGCCGGCCGGAGCGCTTCGCCGCGAGCCAGCCGTCGCGCGCCAGCCGTGCGACGGAGGTGCGCACCAGACGCTCGGTGAGGCCGAAGGGCGCCGCCAGGCGGATCAGACTGCCGAGGGTGACCGCGCCGCCGCGCGGCGCGATGGAATCGCCGAACACGGTGATGAGGAGCGAGCCGCCGCGCAGCGGGCGCTGGGCGCGGAAGTGCCGCAGCAGCCCCCGCACCGGTGCCGGCAGGGGCGCGCTCGCCTCGGGTTTCATGGGACCGAAATTGTGACACAAGAATCCGCTCCCATGTGCTAGTCTTGTGTCACATTGCGGCCAGTCGCGCGAAGCTGGAAAGCCCCATGTACACCCAGGCGCTCGATACCCACGGGAAGGAGCCGGTGCCCGCCGGCAGCGGCGAGTCCGCGGCGCACGCGCAGCGCTTTCAGGCGCGCGTCGATGCCGAAGACAAGATCGAGCCCAAGGACTGGATGCCCGATGCTTATCGCCGGACCCTGATCCGGCAGATTTCCCAGCACGCCCACTCGGAAATCGTCGGCATGCTTCCGGAGGGCAACTGGATCACGCGCGCGCCGAGCCTGCGGCGCAAGGCAGTGCTGATCGCCAAGGTGCAGGACGAGGGCGGCCACGGCATGTACCTGTACAGCGCCGCGGAGACGCTCGGCATCTCACGGGTGCAGATGCTCGAGCAGCTGCTGTCCGGCGCCGCCAAGTACTCGAGCATATTCAACTACCCGACCCTCACCTGGGCGGACGTGGGCGCGATCGGCTGGCTGGTCGATGGCGCGGCGATCATGAACCAGATCCCCATCTGCCGCTGCTCCTATGGCCCGTACGCACGCGCCATGGTGCGCATTTGCAAGGAGGAGAGCTTTCACCAGCGCCAGGGGTTCGAGATCATGCTGACGCTGGCGCAGGGGAGCGTCGCGCAGCGGGCGATGGCACAGGACGCGCTGAACCGCTGGTGGTGGCCCTCGATCATGATGTTCGGCCCGAGTGATGCCGACTCCAAACATACCGCCCAGTCGATGCGCTGGAAGATCAAGCGCTTCAGCAACGACGAGCTGCGCCAGAAATTCGTCGACATCACGGTGCCGCAGGCCCAATTTCTCGGCCTCGCGATTCCCGACCGCGAGCTGCGCTGGGATCCCGGCACGCAGCACTATCTGATCGGCGCGATCGACTGGAACGAGTTTCATGCGGTGCTCGCAGGGCACGGGCCCTGCAACCGCGAGCGGCTCGAGGCGCGGCGCGCCGCCGATGAGGCCGGGCGCTGGGTGCGCGAGGCGGCGGCCGCGCACGCCCGCAAGCAACACGGCCGCACGCCGCAGGCCGCATGACACCCGGAGGCGCCATGAGTGAGGATTGGCCGCTGTACGAAGTCTTCATCCGCTCACGCTCGGGGCTCGAGCACAAGCACGTCGGCAGTGTGCATGCTGCGGATGCACGCATGGCGATCGAGCATGCTCGCGATGTGTATACGCGCCGCCAGGAGGGCGTCAGCCTCTGGGTGGTGCGCTCGGCGGATATCATCGCCTCGGACCCCGAAGAGGCCGACGCGCTGTTCGAGCCGGCGCGGGACAAGGTGTACCGCCATCCGACCTTCTATGCCATCCCGGAGGAGGTCAAGAATCTGTGAGCGCACGAGCCCACGCGCCGAGCGAGCGCGATCCGGCGCAGCAGGCGGCGCACTTCCGCCACGTGCTGCGCCTCGCTGACACGAGCCTCGTGCTGGGACAGCGCCTGGGCGAGTGGGTCGGTCACGCGCCGGCCCTGGAGGAGGACCTGGGGCTCGCCAACCTTGCGCTCGATCTGATCGGGCAGGCGCGGCTGCTGCTCACCTATGCCGGGGAGCTCGAGGGCCGGGGGCGTGATGAGGACGCGCTGGCTTTTCTGCGTGATGCGCCGGAGTTCGTCAACCTGACACTGGCCGAGCAGCCGAACGGCGACTTTGGCCATACGATCGTGCGCCAGTGGCTCATCGATGCCTGGCAGCTCGAGATCTACCAGGGGCTGCTGGGGTCCGCGGACAGCCGTCTCGGCGCGATCGCCGCCAAGGCGCTCAAGGAAACCCGTTACCACCATCGCTTCAGCAGCGGTTGGCTCATCCGCCTCGGCGACGGCACCCGGGAAAGTCACGACCGTGTTCAGGCGGCGCTCGACTGCCTGTGGCGCTTCAGCGCCGAGCTGTTCTGCGCCGATGAGGTCGATGAGCGCATGCAGGCCGCCGCCATCGCGCCCGCGCTCGCGGAACTCGCACCACGCTGGTCGGCGCGCATCGATGAGGATCTGGCTGCCGCGACCCTCACGAGGCCGGCGGCGCAACCTTACCCCTGGCATGGCCGGCGCGGCGTGCACACCGAGCACCTGGGTCACATGCTCGCGGAAATGCAGCACCTGCAGCGCACCTATCCGGGCGTGCGGTGGTGAGAGCCGCCGCCGCTCGCGTGCAGGCCATCCGGGCGCTGCTCGCCGAGGTGGCCGATCCCGAGATCCCGGTGCTGAGCATCGTGGACTTGGGTGTCGTGCGGCACGTGCGATTCGAGAGCGATGGGCGGCTGCACGTGGGAATCACGCCCACCTACTCGGGTTGCCCCGCCACCGAGGTCATCCGCGTCGCCGTGCGGGCGGCGCTCGATGCGGGAGGTCACGTGGACGCGGTGCTCGAGGAGGTGCTGTCGCCGCCCTGGAGCAGTCAGTGGCTGACCAGCGCGGCGCATGCCAAGCTCAGGGCCTTCGGCATTGCTCCGCCGGAGGAGCCGGTCTCGAGTCCGCGCCGCCTGTGGCACGCGCCGCTCGTCACCTGTCCGCGCTGCGCCAGCCGCGCGACCGAGCGCGTGAGCGAGTTCGGCTCGACGCCCTGCAAGGCGCACTACCGCTGCAGCGCCTGCCAGGAGCCTTTCGACTACTTCAAGTGCCTCTGAGATGCTGAAATTTCATCCGCTCAAGGTCGCGCAGGTCGTTCCCGATGCGGAGGACGCGGTGGCGATCGCGCTGGAGGTCCCGGCGCAGCTGCGCGATGAGTACCGCGGCAGCGCCGGGCAGCACGTGGTGGTTCGTGTTGCGATCGAGGGCGAGGAAGTCCGCCGCACCTACTCGCTGGTGAATGCGCCCGGGGAATGGCCGCTGCGCATCGTGCCGCGCGTGCATGCCATGGGGAGAATGTCGCGCCACCTGGCCGAGCAACTGCGCCCCGGGGACACTCTGGAGGTTCTGCCGCCAAACGGCAGCTTCACACCGCGCGAGCCTGGCGCCGCGGCCGGGACCTACGTGGCGTTTGCGGCCGGCTGTGGCATCACGCCGGTGCTTTCCGTGCTGCGCGCGCTGCTCGCGCGCGGCGCGCAGCGGGTCATTCTCTTCTACGGCAACAGCGGCGTCGGCCGCGCGATGTGCCTGGAGGAGCTGCTGGGGCTCAAGGACCGCTACCTCGAGCGGTTGACGCTGCATTTCGTGATGAGTCGCGAGCCGCAGGAAGTCGAGCTGTACAACGGGCGGCTCGACGCCGCACGGGTGCGGCAGTTCGCAGCCACGCTGTTCCTACCCAGGGAGGTCGGTGAGTATTTCGTCTGCGGGCCCGGCGACATGATCGAGCAGGTCAGCGCCACGCTGCGCGAGCTCGGTGTGGACAGCGCCCGTGTGCACGCGGAGCATTTCACGGTCGCGACCACCGCAGGCGACGCCGCCCACCACCGTGTTCAGGCGCCGGCGCCGGGTGCCGCCCCGGCAGCGGGCCCGGTTCTCGGCGCAGCCGAGGTCACGATTCTCATGGACGGCCGGCGCCGCACTTTCAGCATGAAAATGGACGACCAGACGGTGCTGGAGGCCGCCGCACACGCCGGCATCGAGCTGCCGTTTTCCTGCCGCGCGGGCGTGTGTTCCACCTGCCGCACCAAGGTGATTCGCGGTGAAGTGGCGATGGCGCAGAACTATGCTCTGGAGGATTGGGAGCTCGAGCACGGGTACGTGCTGGCGTGTCAGTCGCGCGTCATGACCCCGTCGCTCGAGCTGGATTACGACGAGAAGTGACCGCGGCGCTGCACGCCGCAGCACGGGTCAGCGGAGTTCCACGTGAGCTATCAGAACATTCTCTTCGAGACGGCCGACGGGGTTGCCCGCCTCACCCTGAATCGGCCCGAGCGCCTGAACAGCCTCAACGCCGAGATGCATGCCGAGGTGCGCGCTGCACTGGCATCTCTCAAGGACTGCGCCGCCCGGGTGCTGGTGATTACCGGAGCGGGGCGGGGCTTCTGCGCCGGTCAGGACCTCAACGATCGGGCGGTCGTGCCGGGGAGTGCGCCGCCTGATCTGGCCGCATCGATCGAGAAGCACTACAAGCCCCTGGTGCTCGCGTTGCGTTCCCTGCCGCTGCCGGTGATTGCAGCGGTCAACGGCGTGGCGGCCGGGGCCGGCGCCAACATTGCGCTCGCCTGTGATCTGGTGATCGCCGCACGCTCGGCGAGCTTCGTGCAGGCATTCTCGAAGCTGGGCCTCGTGCCGGATTCGGGGGGCACGTGGACTCTGCCGCGCCTCATCGGCACGGCGCGCGCGCTCGGGCTCACGCTCCTCGGCGACAAACTCAGCGCCGAGCAGGCCGCCGCCTGGGGGCTGATCTGGCGTTGCGTCGAAGACGGCGAGCTCGCTGCGGTGGTCGAGGGTCTGGCGCGGCAGCTCGCCGCCGCACCGACCCGCGCTCTGGCGCGCACCAAGCAGGCGATCTACGAGGGTTTGAGCCGCACGCTGGCGCAGCAGCTGGATGTCGAGCGCGACTACCAGGGCGAGCTCGGTCACAGCATGGATTACGCGGAAGGGGTCGCAGCCTTCGCCGAGAAGCGCACGCCGCGCTTCACGGGTCGCTGAGCGCGCCATGGGTGTTCCACCGCAAGCGGTCGACGCCGGGCAGCGGCGGGCGGAGCGCGCGGCGGCGCGGCTGTTCGAGCTCGATCGCGCCTCACAGGCGCTCGGCATGCGCATTACCGGCGTGCGCCCCGGGTGGGCGCGGGTTGTCATGACGGTACGCGCGGACATGCTCAACGGCCATGGCGTCTGTCATGGTGGTATCGTCTTCGCGCTCGCCGACAGTGCCTTTGCGTTTGCCTGCAACTCGCACAACGAGAGCACCGTGGCTGCCGCGGCCACGATCGATTTCCTGGCGGCGGCGCGGGCGGGCGATGAGCTCATGGCCGAGGCGAGCGAGCTGTGGCGCACCCGGCGCAACGGCATCTATGAGATCAGCGTTTCCAACCAGCGCGGCGAGCGCATTGCGCTGTTTCGCGGGCGCTCCTACCGCATCGACGGCCAGGTGGTAAGCGGGGAATAGACACCATGCAGCTTCAGAGTTTTATCGCCGGTAAATGGTGGGCGGGCCTGGGCGCCGGCCTCGCCCTGCGCGATGCCACCACCGGTGAGGTCATCGCCAACGCCACCGCGGACGGGCTCGACTCAGGCGCGATGCTCGAGCACGCGCGTGAGGTCGGCGGACGCAACCTGCGCAAGCTCACGTTCCACGAGCGCGCCGCACTCCTCAAGACGCTGGCCCGGTTCCTCACCGAGCACAAGGAGGAGTTCTACACACTGTCCTACGCGACCGGTGCCACGCGAGGTGACTCCTGGATCGACATCGACGGTGGCATCAGCACGCTGTTCGTGTACGCGAGCAAGGGCATGCGTGAGCTACCCGACAGCCGCGTGTACGTCGATGGCGGCGTGGAAGCGCTCTCCAAGACCGGGACGTTCGTGGGGCAGCACGTGTGCGTACCGCTCGAGGGTGCCGCGGTGCACATCAACGCGTTCAACTTCCCGGTCTGGGGCATGCTGGAGAAGCTGGCGCCGACGCTGCTCGCCGGCGTGCCGGCGATCGTGAAGCCCGGCTCGCAGACCTGTTACCTCACCGAGCGCGTGTTCAGGCGGATGGTGGAGTCTGAGATCCTGCCGGAAGGCGCCGTGCAGCTCATCTGCGGGGGCGTGGGGGATCTGTTCGAGCATCTCACCTGCCAGGACGTGGTGTCGTTCACCGGCTCTGCGGCCACGGCGCTCAAGCTTCGCCACCATCCGGTGGTGAGCGCCAACTCGGTGCGCTTCACCTCGGAGACCGATTCGCTCAACTCCTCGGTGCTGGGTCCCGATGCCGGGGCCGGCACGCCGGAGCTGGAGCTGTTCGTACGCGAGGTGGTGCGTGAGATGACGGTGAAAGCCGGCCAGAAATGCACCGCCATCAGAAAGGCGATCGTGCCCGCCGGGCGCGTCACGGAGGTCATCGAAGCGCTGCGAACCGCGCTCGGCAAGATCGTCGTCGGTGATCCGCGGCTGGAGAGCGTCCGCATGGGCCCGGTGGCTTCCTTGAGCCAGCGCCGCGAGGTCCTCGAGCAGCTGTGCAAGCTCAAGCGTGAGGCGCAAGTCGTGTACGGGGATGCCGGCAAGGCGCAGCCCGTGGGTGCGGATGCCGATCGGGGCGCCTTCGTGTCTCCCACCCTGTTGTACTGCCGCGATGCGGGCAGTGCCCGCGCGATCCACTCCGTCGAGGCCTTTGGCCCGGTGTGCACCCTCATCCCCTATGACTCGGTGGCAGAGGCCATCGCGCTCGCCCGGCGCGGCGGCGGCAGTCTCGCCGGCTCGATCTTCAGCGCCGACGATGGGGTCGCGGCGCAGCTGGTCCTGGGACTTGCGCCGTATCACGGCCGCGTCGTGGTCGTGAACCGGCACTGCGCCAAGGAGTCCACGGGCCACGGCTCGCCACTGCCGCACCTGGTGCACGGAGGTCCGGGGCGTGCCGGCGGCGGCGAGGAGATGGGCGGCATCCGCGGCGTGATGCACTACCTGCAGCGCACCGCCGTGCAGGGCACGCCCGATGTCGTGACGGCGGTCACCGGGCGGTGGGTGAAGGGCGCGCGCGAGCTGGACCCCGGCACGCACCCGTTCCGCAAACCCTTCGCGCAGCTCGCGATCGGCGATACCTTCAACTCCGCGGAACGCGAGGTCACGGTCGAGGACATCGAGCGCTTCGCCGAACTGTCGGGCGATCGGTTCTACGCGCACATGGACGAGGCTGCGGCCGCCCGCAATCCGCTCTTTGGCGGTCGCGTCGCGCACGGCTACTTCCTGGTGTCGGCGGCCGCCGGGTTGTTCGTCGATCCGCCCTACGGCCCGGTGCTGGCGAATTTTGGGGTCGACGGCCTGCGCTTCACCAAGCCGGTGAAGCCCGGCGATCGCATCAAGGTGCGCCTCACCTGCAAGGAGAAATCCCTGCGCGCGGGCGCCGGCTACGGTGAGGTGCGCTGGGACACCGCGATCACCAATCAGAGCGGCGAGGCGGTCGCGAACTACGACGTCCTCACCATGGTGAGCGAGAAACTGGTGCCCGACGCGTAGTGCGCGACCTCTTGCGCCTGCGCCACCTCACCGAGGCTCTGAGGCTGTATGCCTCGCTGACGATCCTGGGTGCGATCTGTCTGGTATGGACCGTGGTCGCGCTTCCCTTGCTGTGGGTATTGCCGTCCGGGCCCGCGCAGCGGTGCGGGCGACTCGGGATCCTGGCGGGATTTCGCCTGTATGTCTGGTCGCTGCGCCTGATGGGCATCTATCGACTGGATCTGCGGGCGCTGCAGGCGCTGCGCGGGGGTCCGCCATCGGTCCTCGCCGCGAATCACCCGAGCCTGATCGACGCCCTGCTGATCATCGCGCACGAGCCGCGGGTGACCTGCGTGATGAAGTCCTCGCTGATGAACAACGTGTTCCTGGGCGCAGGCGCACGCCTCGCCCGCTACATTCGCCACGATCCGCCGCGGCGGATGATTCACGAGGCCGTTGCACAGCTGCGCCGCGGGGGGATCGTGCTGCTGTTCCCGGAGGGGACCCGAACGACGCACTCGCCCATCAACGCGCTTCAAGCCGGCGTCGGCCTGATCGCCAAGCAGGCCGGCGTGCCCGTCCAGACTCTCATCATCGAGACCGATTCCCCGTTTCTGAGCAAGGGATGGTCACTGTTCGAGCGCCCCTCCATGCCGGTCAGCTATCGGATGCGACTCGGGCGGCGACTGGAAGCGCCGAACGATGTGCATGAGTTCATGGCCCAATTGGATCAGTACTTTCGGGCCGAGCTGACGAGCGCCCGGCCGACGCCCGGAATCTAGGCGGGTTTGCGCGCGCGGTACGCTGAGAAGACGGCGAGCTCGACGTGCCGCTCGACCTCCACGAAGCCGGCTTCGCGGACGGCTCGCACGATCGTCTCGGGTGGCACACAGGCCGCGACGGTGTCCCAGCAGTAGCGCATGAGTAAAGGCGCGTCGCGACGGGCGATGAGTGCCGCGACCACGGGCACGAAACCGTTGAGCCAGGCTTTCACGATCACACGTGGCAGGGCGCCTGCCGGCTGCGTGAACTCGAGCACGCACAAGCGGCCGCCCGGTTGGATGACCCGGTAGAATTCAGCGAACGCCGCGGACAGGTCGCTGACGTGGCGAAGGGCGTAGCCCATGCTGAGGAAGTCGGCGCTGCAGTCCGGGGCGGGAATCGCTTCGGCGCTGCCGCTCAGGAGCCGCACGCCCGCGGGCACCCGGGCGTGCTCGATCATGCCCGGACTCGGATCCACGCCGGTGACGCGCGCGGGATCACCGACAATGCGAGCGGCGGCGCAGGCGAGCAGCCCCGTGCCGGTTCCGACGTCGAGAACACTCATTCCCGGCTTCAGGCCCGCCTCCCTGAGGGCTCGCCTGCGGTACCAGGAGCCGGTCCCCAGTCCGACAATGCGCTCGAGGCGATCGTAGTCGGCGGCCGCTCGATCGAAGATTCCGCGCACCCAGGCGCTGCGCTCGCCTTCGGTCCGGTAGTACGCGCCCAGTGGTGGATGAGGTGCTGGCACGGCGGCTTAGGGCCCCGATGCTAGCCGAAACGCATGTCCGCGTGTCGACACCGCCTTCACCAGCGTCCACACGGCATCGCCCGGGCGCAGGTTGAGCGCCCGCAGGGCGTTTTGCGTGATGCGAGCGAGCACCGTCTCCCCGCCCACGTCGAGCCTCACCAGCACCGCCCCGTAGTCGTCGTTCGAGAGCGCGGTGACGGTGCTCGCGAGCGCGTTGCGCACGGAGAGGCCCTGCACCGGTTGAGTGGCGAGGATCACGTCGCGCGCCAGCAGCTGCAGACGCACGCGTGAGCCAACCGGGACGTCGCGCAGACTGACCTGCAGTGTGCCTGTGCCGACGGCCAGATCGGCGCTGCCGCTGTCGGGATCGAGGCGCGTGACGACGCCCTCGAGCACCGCGCCCACCAGATCCGGTCCGATGATGCTCTGCAGCTCGGGCCTTAGACTCAGCTCGTTCACTGGTCCCTGCGCCAGCACCTTGCCTGCCTCCAGCAGCACCACGTGGGTGGCCAGGCGCAGGACCTCCTCGAACTGGTGGCTCACGTAAACCATGGGGATCGCGAGCTGATCACGCAGCGCCTCGAGATAAGGCAGAACCTCCTCGCGGCGCGCGACGTCGATCGAGGCGAGCGGCTCATCGAGCAGCAGCAGGCGCGGCTGCGCGAGCAGCGCGCGTCCCAACGCGACGCGCTGGCGCTCGCCCCCCGAGAGCTCACGGGGCCGCCGCTGCAGGAGCTGCGCGAGCCCGAGGAGCGCCACGACCTCCTCGAAGCCGATGATCTGTGGTGCGGCGCGCGAGCGCTTCTCGCCGTAGCGCAGGTTGCCGGTCACGTTCAGGTGCGGGAACAGCCGCGCGTCCTGGAACACATAACCGATGCGCCGGCGCTCGACCGGCACGGCGACTCCCGCGCGTGTGTCGGTGAGCACCTCTCCATCGAGCCGGATGTCGCCCGCATCCGCTACCGAGAGCCCCGAGATGACGTTGATGAGGGTGGTCTTGCCGCTGCCGGAGCGGCCGAACAGCGCGATGATGCCGGGGGTGGGTGCGGCGAAGCTCGCCTCCAGGGAGAATCCGGGGCGCGTTCTCAGCACCGAGACCTGCAACATGCTAGCGGCCGAGCAGGCGGCGCACGCGCCGCACCAGCAGCTCGGAGGCCAGCAGTCCCAGCAGGCCGAGTGCAAACGACAGCAACGCGAGCCGCAGCGCCAGCGCATCCCCGCTGGGTGACTGCATCGCGGTGTAGAGCGCGAGCGGCAGCGTGCGGGTCGCGCCGGGAATGTTAGAGGCGAAGGTGATGACCGCGCCGAACTCGCCCAGGCCGGCGGCCAGGGCCGTGACGGCCCCGGCGAGGATCCCCGGGAGCATCAGCGGCAGGGTGATCGAGACGAACCGATCGAGGGGGGCTGCGCCCAGCGTGCGTGCTGCCTCTTCCAGCCCGCGGTCGACATTCTCGAGGGATAAGCGTATCGCGCGCACCATCAGCGGAAAGGTCATGACCGCGGTGGCGAGCGCGGCGCCGGCGGTCGTGAACGCCAGCTCGATGCCGAAGTGGCTGCGCAGCCAGGCGCCGATGGGACCGCGCGCGCCAAACAGCACCAGCAGAACGTAGCCCACGGCCACCGGTGGTAACACCAGCGGCAGATGCACGAACGCATCGAACAGCATCCGGCCCGGGAAGCGCGCGCGTGTCAGGATCCAGGCGACCAGCACCGCCAGCGGCAGGCTGAAGCCGACGCTGCGCACGGCCACCTCGAGACTCAGGCGCAAGGCATCGAGCTCGGCGGGGCTGGGCACGTCGTTCATGGGGTGCTGCGCCTGCGCACCGCAGCTTCAGGTGAGTGTCGTGAACAATCCGGTGGCGCCGAGCACGAACACCACCACACCGACGGCGGTGGCGGCCGCGCGCTGCGGCACATGGCTCGTAACCCACGCGGCTATCGGTGCCGCGGCGGCTCCGCCGATCAGCCAGGGAACCTCGGGGGCCAGGCTCATGCCACCAACGCAGCCTGCAGCGCAATGGGGGCAGGGGCGGGCGGCCGGGGTGCATAGGCGGCGAGGCCCTTGTGCTGGAGCCACTCGCGGTTGAACAGGCGTGACTGATACTTCGCTCCGCCGTCGCACAGCACGGTGACGATGGTGTGTCCCGGCCCGAGCCCCTGCGCCACCCGCACCGCCGCGGCGACGTTGATGCCGGAGGTGCTGCCGAGAAACAGTCCCTCCTCGTGCAGAAGGCGGTAGACATGGCGCACGGTGTCGGCATCCTCGATGTATACGGCGTCATCGATCGGAGCGCCCTCGAGGTTCGCGGTGATTCGCCCGATGCCGATGCCCTCGGTGATCGATCCGCTGCCGGTGGCTTTGAGCGTTCCAGTGCGCACGTAATGGTACAGGCTGCTGCCCGGAGGGTCGGCGAGCACGCAGCGAACCGCGGAGCGGCGCGACTTGAGGTACTGCGCCACGCCTGCGAACGTGCCGCCGGTGCCCGTGGCCGCGACGAAGGCATCGATGTGGCCGTTGGTCTGGGCCCAGATCTCCGGGCCCGTGGTGCGCGCATGGGTGTCGCGGTTGGCGGTGTTGTCGAACTGGTTGGACCAGACGGCGTTCGGCAGCGATGCCGCGAGGCGCTGCGCGACTTTCTGGTACTGGTTGGGGTTGCTGTAGGGTACGACCGGCACCTGGTGAACTTCAGCGCCCAGCATTTCCAGCAGCCGGTACTTTTCCGGGGACTGGTTATCGGGCATGACGATCACGCAGCGGTAGCCGCGCGCGTTGCACACGTGCGCCAGCCCGATGCCGGTGTTGCCGGCCGTGCCCTCGACGACCGTGCCTCCCGGGGGGAGCTCGCCGCGGCGCTCGGCCTCCAGCACGATGGCGCTCGCCGCCCGGTCCTTGACCGAGCCGCCGGGATTCATGAACTCGGCCTTGCCGAGGATTTCGCAGCCCGTCTCCTCGCTCACGCCCCTGAGCCGGATGAGCGGCGTGTTGCCGACCGCGCCGACGAAGCCGCTCGCGAGGCTCACGCCGGCAGTCCCGCGGCCGCTGCGGGCTCGGTGAGGGAGGCGCCCGTATCCGTCGCGGTAAAAGCCGCCACGTCGCCCACGATCAGGAGCGCCGGCGGTTCGACCTGCTGCGCTGCGGCCAGCGCCGTGATGTCGGCCAGCGTGCCGCGCAGGATCCGCTGTTCGGGCAGCGTCGCGCGCTCGATGATGGCCACCGGGTGTCCGGGGGCCGCTCCGGCGGCGCGCAGTCTGGCGATGATGCCCGGCAGCTGTGCCACACCCATGTAGACGACGACCGTGTGGCGCGGGTTCGCGAAGAAGCGCCAGTCGGACAGGCCGGCATCCCCCGCGTGTCCGTTCACGAGGGTGACACTGCTCGCGAGGCGGCGGTGGGTGAGGGGCAGCTCGGCGGCCGCGGCGGCGCCGAGCGCGGCGGTGATGCCCGGGACCACGGTGTAGGGGATGCCGTGCGCGGCCAGCAGCTCGATCTCCTCGCCCCCGCGCCCGAACACGAACGGGTCACCGCCCTTGAGGCGTGCGACGCGCTTGCCCTCGCCGGCGAGGCGCACCAGCAACTCGTGGATGTGCTCCTGTTGGCCGTGATCGCCGTACGTCTTGCCGACGCAGATGCGCTCCGCATCGCGGCGTGCGCGCTCCAACACTGCCTCGCTCACCAGCCGGTCATAGAGAATCACGTCGGCGCGCTGCAGCAGCTGCAGCGCCCGCAGCGTGAGCAGATCCGGATCGCCGGGGCCGGCGCCGATGAGGTACACCTCGCCGAGCGACTCGCCGACTGCAGCCTGCGATGCGCCGAGCCGGGAGACGAGCAGCTCGCGCGCCAGGGCGCGATCGGCCCGCGGCTCATCCCCGGCCAGCACGTGCGTGGCGACGGGACCGGAGGCGACCCGCTCCCAGAGCGCGCGGCGGGCTCGCGGTGCCAGCGCGCGTCGCAGCGCTTCGCGCCGCGCACCCATGAAGCGCGCGAGCGCGCCGAGACGCTCGGGCAGCAGCGCCTCGAGCTGCTCGCGCACGCGCCGCGCCAGCACCGGAGAGTGACCCGCGGAGCTCACCGCGACCACGATCGGGGAACGATCGATGATGGCGGGAAAGATGAAGCTCGACAGCTCCGCATCATCCACTACGTTGACCGGCACGCGCCGCTCGCGTGCGGCGGCGGCGACCGCGGCGTTGGCCGCGCGATCATCGGTCGCGGCGACGACCGCGACCGCGTGCACGAGCTGTGCGGAGGAAAATTCCGCGGCGACGTGCGTGAGCTCCCCGCGCACGACCCGCTGCCCGAGCTCGGGGTGCAGGTGCGGGGCCACCACTGTCACGTGCGCGCCCGCCCTGCGCAGCCACAGCGCCTTGCGCAGCGCCACCTGACCGCCGCCCACCACCACGACCGGCTGGGCGCGCAGGCGCAGAAACACCGGCAGATAGTCCATGCCCGCCTCCCGGCTCAGGCCGGCACGGCCGCGGGAGGCGCTCTCGGATGCAGGCCACATTCGCGGGACTCCGCTTGCTCCCACCACCAGCGGCCGGCACGGCGGCTCTCACCGGGCTGAATCGCGCGGGTGCACGGGGAACAGCCGATGCTCGGAAACTGGCGATCGTGCAGGCGATTGTACGGCAGCCGGCGGGCGCGGATGTACTGCCATACCTCGGCTTCCGTCCAGTCGAGGAGCGGACTGATCTTGTACAGTCCGTGCTCCGTGTCCCACTCCAGCGCCTGGCCGCGGGCACGGGCTGGTGACTGCTCGCGGCGCACGCCGGTGATCCAGGCCGAGAAGCCCGCGATGGCGCGCTTGAAGGGCTCCACCTTGCGGACGCGGCAGCACTCGAGGCGCGCCTCGAGGCTGTGATAGAAGCCGTTCACACCCTGCTGCGCCACCAGCCGCTCGAGCGCCTGGGCGTCCGGGTAGATGACCCGGACGGTGCGCTGGTAGCGGCGTTGCAGTTTCTCGAGGAGCTCATGGGTCTCCTCGTACAGGCGGCCGGTATCGATGCTGAAGACGTCGATCTGCGGCAGGTGCGACCAGATGATGTCGGTGAGTACCATGGCTTCCGCGCCCAGGCTGTTCGAGTACGCGAGCCGCCCGTGCTGGCCCAGGGCGTCGGCCAGCTGCGTGCGCACCGCCGCCGCCTTGTGTTCCAGTTCGAGCGCCGCCAGGTCTCCCATGGTGTTTGGGACTATAACGACGCCCCCGCGTCTCACAGAAGGAAGGATTGCTTCTGAGGGGCTGCGCGGCGGTTATGGACCGGTAACAGGACGGTGCCGGTTGGGTTAGGCTTGGGCCAATGAAGCTGCACCAGTTGCGTTATCTCGCCGCCGTCGCCCAGAACGGGCTCAACATCACGGCGGCGGCGCACAAGCTGCATACCTCGCAGCCGGGCGTGAGCAAGCAGATCAAGCTCCTCGAGGACGAGCTGGGGTTTCAGATCTTCGTGCGCGAGGGACGCAATCTCACCCGCATCACCCCGGCAGGGCAGCAGGTGATCGATCGGGCGCTGCGGATCCTGCAGGAAGCGCAGAGCATCCGCCACCTGTCGACGGAGCTGCGCGATGAGGGCAAGGGGAGCCTGTCGATCGGCACCACTCATACGCAGGCGCGCTACGTGCTGCCGGACGTGATCCGGGAATTCCGCGCCCGCTACCCGCAGGTGCGTCTCAACCTGCATCAGGGCACCTCCGAGCAGATCGCGGAGATGGTGGCGAGCGATCGTATCGACTGCGCCATCGCCACCGGCTCGGAAGCCCTGTTCTCCGATCTGACGCTGCTGCCCTGTTACCGCTGGTATCGCACGGTCATCGTGCCGAAGGGCCATCCGCTCGCCAACGGCGGACGGCTGAGCTTCAAGGCGCTGGCCGCGTACCCGCTGATCACGTATACGTTCAGCTTCACCGGGCCCTCGTCCCTGCATGAGGCCTTTGCCAGGGCGGCGCTGACGCCCAACATCGCCATTACCGCGCGCGACGCGGACGTGATCCAGACCTACGTGCGCCTCGGGCTGGGGGTCGGCATCGTGGCGCACATGGCGGTCGATGAGCGCGACCCTGACCTCACGGCGATCGACGCCTCGCATATGTTTGCGGCGCACACCAGCTGGATCGGTTTTCGCCGCGGCACGCTGTTACGCAAGTACATGTATGAGTTTGCGCAGCTGCTGGCGCCGCACCTGGACCGGCGCCTGGTGGACCGGGCGCATCGCGCTGCCTCGGCCGAGGAGGTGAACCAGTTGTTTGCGGATACTTCGCTGCCCCAGCGCTAGCGCCGCGGCGTACGTCGCAGGCCTAGGTGAAGAAGCGCTGTCTGCGGATGGCCGTTTGGGGCGATCCGGGCTGATAGGCGACGTCATAGCGCTGCAGCGCGCGGCACGCGCCGTCCGCATCCTCACCCTCGGGCAGCTCCAGGGCATCAAAGCCGCAGCGCGCGAGCAGGAACACCTGGTCCTGGCGCACGCCGGCGCCCACGGCGCGCAGCTCGCCCCTGAACCCTAAGCGCTCGCGCAGCAGTCGCCCCTGCGAGTAGCCGCGGCCCTCGCTGGGGCTGGGAAACTCCACCGCCACCAGGTCCAGCCGCGGTAGCTCCTCGGCGATCTCCTCCACGCGATCGATGGGGGTGATGCGCACGCCGAGTCGTCCCGACCACTGCCACCAGCGCCCCGCGTCCTTGCGCAGCTCCGCGAGCGGCACGATCAGCGCCGCGCCGTCGGCGGCCTCTTCGCCGAGGTGAATCCAGTCGTCCGCGACCATCTCACGCCGCCGCAGAATGCGTCGCATAGGCGCTCTCCCTGAAGGGCGCAAGGCCCACGCGGCGGAACGTGTCGATGAAGCGCTCGCCCTCGGCGCGCAGAGTGCGATACGCCTCGACGATTCGCTCGATGGTTGCCGCCACCTGGGTCTTCGGCACTGAGGGACCGATGACTTCGCCGAGCGCCGTGAAGCCGTTGGCTGAGCCGCCGAGGGTGATCTGGTACCACTCCTCGCCGTGCTTGTCGACGCCGAGGATGCCGATGTGGCCGACGTGGTGATGCCCGCAGGCGTTCATGCACCCGGACATCTTGATCTCGATATCGCCCAGGTCGTACAGGTAGTCGAGATTGTCGAAGCGCTCCTGGATCTGCTTCGCCACCCCGAGCGTGCCGGCGTTGGCGAGCGAGCAGAAATCCAAGCCGGGGCAGGCGATCATGTCCGTGAGGGTGCCGATGTTCGGCATGGCCAGCTGGTGGCGCGCGAGCTCGAGCCACACCTCGTACAGCTCGCTCTGGCGCACGTCCGCGAGCAACAGGTTCTGATTGTGGGTGGTGCGGATGAGGCCGAAGCTCACGCGCTCGGCGAGCGCCGCGACCGCCTCCATCTGCTCAGAGCTCATGTCCCCCGGGTTCTGTCCGTGGGCCTTGAGCGACACGAACACCGCGCGATACCCGCTCATGCGGTGCGGACGGGTGTTGTAGCGATACCAGGCCTGGAAGGCGGGCTCGCGCCCGGCGCTGGCGTCGAAGTCCTCGAGTGCCAGGTAGGGCTGGGGTCTGAAGAAGCTGCGCACCCGCGCGACTTCCTCGGCCGGCAGGCGCGCCGCGCTGGCGCGCCCGAGCTGCCACTCGGCCTCCACCTGCTCGCGGAAGCGCTCGATACCCAAGGTCTTGACCAGTATCTTGATGCGCGCCTTGTTGAGGTTGTCGCGCCGGCCATGGCGGTTATAGACCCGCAGGATCGCTTCCAGGTAGGACAGCAGGTCGGCCAGCGGCAGGAAATCGCGGATCACCTGCCCGATCATGGGAGCTCGCCCCAGGCCCCCGCCCACCAGCACCGTGAAGCCGATGCTGCCCTGTGCGTCGCGCGCCATGTGCAGCCCGATGTCGTGCACTTCGGAGGCCGCGCGGTCCTGCGGTGAGCCGGTCACGGCGATCTTGAACTTGCGCGGCAGGTAGGTGAATTCCGGGTGCAGAGTGGCCCACTGGCGGATGATCTCGCAGTAGGGCCGCGGATCGTCGATCTCGTCGCGGGCGATGCCCGCCAGGTGATCGGCGGTGACGTTGCGCACACAGTTGCCGCTGGTCTGGATGGCGTGCATCTGCACGGTCGCGAGCTCGGCCAGGATGTCCGGGACGTCGGTGAGATTCGGCCAGTTCAGCTGCAGGTTCTGCCGCGTGGTGAAGTGACCAAACCCTCGGTCGTAGCGGCGCGCGATGTCGGCGAGCTTGGCGAGCTGGCGCGAGGCGAGCAGCCCGTACGGGATGGCGATGCGCAGCATGGGAGCGTGCCGCTGGAGGTACAGCCCGTTGCGCAGCCGCAGCGGGCGGAACTCATCCTCGGACAGTTGTCCCGCGACATAGCGGCGCGTCTGATCGCGGAATTCCGCGACCCGTTGATCGACAAACGCCTGGTCCAGCTGGTCGTACTCGTACATGCAAACCGACTATAGGCGTGCCGTTCCAGGCCTCTAAATACCGTGTGGTTGGGTGAACCTCTTTCTGGGGTTATGAGCCTATGCAACACTAGAGCCGCAGCTATCCGGAGGCGAACGTGGCGGGACTTTATTTCGAGGAATTCGCCGTAGGGCAGCGCTTCGAGCACCTGGTGCGGCGCACCGTGACCGAGACCGATAACCTCCTGTTCAGCGCCCTCACCATGAACCCGGCCGCCCTGCACCTGGACGCCGAGTACTCCAAGAGCACCCCCTTTGGGGAGCGGATCGTGAACAGCGTATTCACGCTCGGCCTCATGGTGGGGCTGTCGGTCTACGACACGACCTACGGTACGACCCTGGGGAATCTCGGCTGGGAAGAGGTGCGTTTCCCGCGCCCCGTGCTGATCGGCGACACGCTGCACGTCACCACCACGGTGGTATCCAAGCGCGAGAGCCAGTCGCGCCAGGATTCAGGCGTCGTGGTGTTCGAGCAGCGCGCCTGGAACCAGCGCGATGAGGAGGTCGCCTCCTGCCGGCGCGCGGCGCTGATGATGAAAAGGCCGGCGGCGTGAGCGCAGAGCGGCAGATGGCGCCGCTGCGCTCGCTGCTGTTCGTTCCCGGTGACAGCGCACGCAAGCAGGAAAAGGCGCTCGCCACCGAGGCGGACGCCTTGATCCTCGATCTCGAGGATTCGGTGGACGCGGCGAACCTGCCGGCCGCGCGTGCACGGGTGGGTGAGCTGTTGCGCTCGCACGCCGGCGGCTCCGGGCCGCAGCTGTGGGTGCGGGTCAACTCACCGGCGAGCGGCCTGCTGCGCGAAGACCTCGAGGGTGTGTGCGCCGAGCGGCTCCCCGTGGGCATCGTGCTGCCCAAGATCTCCGCCCCCGCGGAGATCGTCGAGGCGGCGGCTCATGTCACGGCGCTCGAGACCCGGCGGGGTGTGGCCAGCGGCGTAACACGACTGCTGGTCGTAGCCACTGAGACACCGCAGGGACTGTTGGCACTGCCGCAGTATCCGGCCGTGCTGCACGCCGCGCGGGCCGCTGCGGCGCGGCTGCTGGGGCTTACCTGGGGCGCGGAGGACCTGAGCGCGGCGCTGGGCGCTCTAGCCAAGCGCGACGGTGGCGGAGCCCTGACGTTCACGTTCCAACTCGCGCGCACCACGTGCCTCCTCACCGCCGCGGCGCTCGGTGTCCAGGCCATCGATGGCGTGCACACCGATTTTCGTGACGCGGCCGGGTTGCAGCGTGAGCTCGGAAGTGCCCGCCGCGACGGCTTCAGCGGCAAGCTCGCCATCCACCCGGAGCAGATCGCCGCCATCAATGCCGCGTTTACGCCCACCGCGGCGGAAGCGGAGCACGCGCGACGCGTGGTGGCGGCGTTCGCTGCCGCGCCCGGTGTCGGGGTCGCAAGCCTCGATGGCGCCATGATCGATCGTCCCCATCTCATCCAGGCAGAGCGCATCCTTGCGGCGGCGCAGCGCTCCAGGCAACGCACCTGAGACAAGACCGGCAGAGCGCGCCGTCGTACTGGCACGCGGATCCGCGCACCGACTTTACTTGGGCGCCTCCAGCGCCAGCAGGTCTTCGGGGGTATCCACGTCGAGCGCTGCGCTGGGCATGGGTACCCGCACCACCCGGTCGGCACCGCGCCGTAACAGCGCTCGCGCGCCGACGTCACCGCGCAGCTCGGCGAGATCGCGGAACGCGCTGCGCGGGAAGATGGCCGGCACGCCGCTGGTTCCCGCGTACAGCGCGGCCGCAATGTACTGGGGTTGCTTGCGCCAGGTGCCAGCGAGGCGCTTCAGATCATCCGCGGTGACGGCCGGCTGATCAGCGAGCAGCAGCATGACCCCGGTGCAGCTCGCCGGCAGCCGCGCGATGCCGGCGCGGATCGAGCTGGCGAGGCCTTCGCGCCACTCGTGATTCACGACCAGCGAACCGGGAGAGTGCTTCAACAGTGGGGCCAGCTCGGCCGCCCCCGCACCGAGCACGACGATGAGAGCATTCCCCGTGACCTCGGCGGCTCGGGTCACTGCCGTGTGCAGCAGGGGCCGACCCGCGACCCGCACCAGTTGCTTGGCCGATCCGAAGCGAGTGGAGGCTCCGGCCGCCAGCACCACTGCGTACAACCCATCCCCCACACGCCCGCTGCCCGCGGATGCCAACAAGGGCTACGAGCCTCGCAGCCGCGGGAAGGTGAGCGAGGCGCCCGCGGGCAGGGCCGCGCGCACGCGCGCGTAGCGATGGCGCTCCTCGAGGATCGAGTCCGCATCGATTCCGGCGATGACGCGCCAGTCGGTGGTTCTGGGGTTCGCCGCGAGCCAGGCTTCGATGGCGTCGCGGCGCGCGCTCCACACACTGTTGAAGAACTGCGCAAACTCGCGCCAGCTCTCCTGCGTGCGGCTGTCCGCCGAAGGTGCGGGCGTGCGCGCCAGGGCCGCTTCGAGCTTCTCGAGCGCCTCGCGGCTGCGGCCCGGACTCGCCAACGCCGCTTCGAGTGTGCGCTGCCCCTCATCCGCGGGTGTCGGGCGTACGTCCCGCAGGTCGGTGAGGCGCTGGTCGCGCTCTTCGAACCACGCGAGCACGCACACCAGATAGTCCACGCAGGCCTGCCGGAATTCCTCCACCGATGAGCCGCTGCTCAACGCGACCGCGTTGCGACGCGCAAATGCCGTGGCGCAGGCGTTGGCCACGGCGCTGGCGTGCTGCCGCTCAGCGGTGAGCTGCCCGCGGATGTGCTGAATCTCGTTCACGAGTCACGGGGATCTACGAGATGTGACAGGAAGTGTAGCGCATAACGAATTGACTTTACGAACAAATCACAGAGCGATGCACGAACGCGTGCAACTCGGCGACGATCGCGAGCGCGATCGACTCGGGCGTGCGCCCACCCAGAGCTAAGCCGACGGGCGCATGCAGCCGGGGGCGTAGCCGGTGCGCGGCGGCACCCAGATCCGCGAGCAGCTTCTCGCGACGCACGGCCGGCCCCAGCAATCCCACGTACGGAATGCTCGTCTCGGCGAGGCTGCGCAGGTAGGCGAGGTCGGAAGGCAGGTGATGACTCATGACGACGGCGGCGGAGAAGCGTGCGAGATCGAGCACCTCGCGCAGGGCGTCGGGACGGGCTTGGACGACATGCTCCGCGGACGGGAAGTGTGCGGCGACGGCGTACGCCGGGCGATGGTCGACGAGTGTGACTTTCCAGTCGAGGCGGGCCGCGAAATCCACCAGCGGTGCTGCGTCCGGGCCGGCGCCGAGTACCAGAATCCGCGGCGGCAGCGACAACGGTGCGACGAACAGCCTCCAGGACGGGGAGTGTCCTTCGAGCCAACCGACCTGCCCGTCGCGGGCGCACTGCGCCAGCGCGGCGTGCACGGCCGGTGTCTCGAGCGCAGGCGTTGCGCTGCGCCACGCTGCACCGCTCGGCAGCGCCAGGGCTCCGACCGGCAGATCCGCGCGCGCGGACTCCGTCACCACGCCGATGGCGGTGGCGGCGTGCGCGCCGAGCGCGCCGGCAAGATGGGCGAGGGGTTGCCAGTCATTCTCCGGACCTGCGCGCAGCAGCAGTATGTGCATGGCGCCTTCACAGCCCAGCCCCAGGCCCCACAGCAGCTCGTCGGGTGTGCGCAGGTCGTAATGCACGGCGCGCGGCTGGCCGCTCACGATGACCGTGCGGGCGTGCTCGCGCAGATCACTCTCGAGGCAGCCCCCCGAGAGGAGCCCGGCGTACTCACCGTTGGCCGCGATCAACATGAGCGCGCCGGGCTTGCGGTAGGTCGAGCCGGCGGTGTGCACCAGCAGGCCGAGCGCCAGCGCACGGCCGGCGGCGCGCTCGCGCTCGAACAGAGGTAGCAGCGGACCCAGGGATGTTTCCACGTGCGCACGATTATGCCAGCGCGGCGAGTGCGCGCCGTGTGCCAAGCCGACGCTCCTGCCGGCGGCGCCATTGTGCCCGCGGCGGGCGGCGGTTCCCGCGCCACACCCAGGCGCTGCTCGCGTGCGGTGTTGCCGCCGGTGGCCGGCCGCCCTGAGGCGCCGCGCCTGCACGCCGTCGTTGCGCAGGCGCGGGCGCGTCAGTAGAGTCGCACGGGCGTATGCTCAACCCCACTCCCTGGGTCGTGCACAAGTTCGGGGGGTCGAGCGTCGCCGACGCCGACTGCTTCCGCAAGGTCGCGGCCATTCTCGACTCGGCTCCGGCTGCCCGCCTGGGGGTGGTGCTGTCTGCATGCCGCGGCGTGACCGATGCGTTGCTGCGCCTGGTGGCGCTCGCCGAGCGCCAGGATGAGGGCTACCACGGCGAGGTCGCGCAGCTGCGTACGCGGCACGCGGGGATTGCCGAGGAACTGCTGACGCCGGCCGCCGCGCAGTTGTACCTCGCGGCCCTGAAGCGCGACTGCCACGATCTTCTGGGAGTCCTGAATTCGGTCAAGCTGACCCGCGCCGCCGCCCACAACGTCAGGGATGTCGTGGCAGGCTACGGCGAGATCTGGTCGACGCTGCTGTTCCAGCGCTTTTTCGAGGAGCGCGCGCGCCGCCCCGGCGCCGTGCAGTGGCTCGACGCGCGGCGCGTGGTGGTGGCGCAATGGGGGCCGTTGGGTCCGGGCATCCAGTGGGCCGAATCACGCGCCAACCTCCAGGCGCTGGTGCCGTCCGAGTTCACCGGCACCCTGATCATCACCGGGTTCATCGCCTCCAACCAGCGCGGGGTCCCGACGACCCTCGGACGCAACGGCAGCGATTTCTCCGCCTCCATCTTCGGCGCGCTGCTGGGCGCGTCCGAGATCCACATCTGGACCGATGTCGATGGGGTGCTGTCCGCCGACCCACGCCGCGTACCCGACGCCACGGTCATCGACTCGCTCTCCTACAGCGAGGCGATGGAGCTGGCGTACTTCGGCGCCAAGGTGCTGCACCCGCAGACCATGGCGCCGGCGGTCAAGGACGGCATCCCCATCTGGATCCGCAACACCTTCGCGCCCGCGGGGGTGGGCACCCTGATCTGTGCCCGGCCCTCCTCGGCGCTGCCCGTCAAGGGCATCACCAGCATCGAGCGCGTCGCGCTCGTCAATCTGGAAGGCACCGGGATGATCGGCGTACCCGGCACCGCCCACCGCCTGTTCGGCGCGCTGCGCGAGGCGGGCATTTCGGTCATCCTCATCTCGCAAGGCAGCTCCGAGCACTCCATCTGCTGTGCGATCCCCGAGGAGCAGGCGGAGCGCGCCGTCACCGCGGTGCTTCGCGCCTTCGAGCACGAGCTGCAGGAAGGTCAGATCCAGAGCGTCGACGTGGATCCGGATCTGGCGATTCTCGCGGTGGTCGGCGACGGCATGGCCGGCACACCGGGAATAGCCGCCAAGGTGTTCACCGCGCTGGGCACCTCCGGCGTCAACGTGCGCGCCATCGCCCAGGGCGCCTCCGAGCGCAACATCTCCGTGGTGGTCGAGGGACGCAGCGCCACGCGCGCGCTGCGTGCGGTGCATGCGGGTCTGTATCTGTCGCCGCACACCCTCTCGATCGGCGTGATCGGTCCGGGAACCGTGGGCCGCGTGCTGCTCGATCAGCTCGCCTCCCAGAGCGAGCGGCTGCGCCGGCAGTGCCAGCTCGATCTGCGCGTGCGCGGCGTGCTCGGCTCGCAGCGCATGCTGCTCGCGGACCCGGGGTTGGCGCTGGGCGAGTGGCGTGCGCGCTACCGGGACAACGGCACGGCCGGCGAGGTGACGCGCTTCGTCGAGCACGTGCGCGTCGACTACCTGCCGCACACGGTGCTGATCGACTGCACGGCGAGCGCGGCGATCGCCGGCCGCTACGCCGAGTGGCTCGCGGCCGGTATTCACATCGTGACGCCGAACAAGAAGGCCAACAGCGCGGATCTCGCCTACTACCATCGCCTGCAGGAGGCGCGGCGCGCGGGCGCGTCGCACTACCTCTACGAGGCCACCGTCGGCGCGGGGCTGCCGGTGGTGCATACGCTCAGGGACCTGCGCGAGACCGGTGATGAGATCACCAGCATCGAGGGTATCTTCTCGGGCACGCTCGCTTATCTCTTCAACGTCTACGACGGCCGGGTGGCCTTCTCCGAGATCGTGCAGGACGCGCGCCGGCGCGGCTTCACCGAGCCGGATCCGCGCGATGACCTGTCGGGCATGGACGTGGCGCGCAAGCTCATCATCCTGGGGCGCGAGATGGGCCTGACGCTGGAGCTGCAGGACGTGCAGGTGGAGAGCCTGGTGCCCGCGGAGCTCGCGGGAGGCTCGATCGAGGAGTTCATGGCGCAGCTGCCCCGTTACGACACCGCCATTGCCGCTCGCCTGGAGGCGGCGCGCGCGCGCGGCAAGGTGCTGCGTTACACCGGCACTCTGAGTGCCTCGGGCGAGGCGACCGTGGGACTCAAGGAGCTCGACGCGCGCCACGCGTTTGCCAACATCGCGCTCACCGATAACGTGGTGCGTTTCGCGACGCGGCGTTACTGCGACAACCCGCTCATCGTGCAGGGCCCCGGGGCGGGACCGGAGGTCACCGCCGGCGGGGTGTTCGCCGACCTGCTGCGACTGGCCGCCTATCTGGGGGCGCGGCTGTGAATCCGGCGGCGCTCGAGCGCGCGACGGCGTTCGCACCGGCCTCGGTGGGCAACGTCGCCATCGGCTTCGACATCCTGGGATTTGCGGTCGAGGCGCTCGGGGATCGCGTGACGGTGACGCGGCGTGCCGAGCCGGGTGTGACCATCAGCGCGGTGCGCGGCATCGCCGGGGAGCTGCCGCAGGAGCCGCGCGACAACACCGCCGGGCGCGCGCTGCTGGCGATGCAGCAGGCGCGGCGCCTGGGGTTTGGCTTCACGCTGGAGATCGACAAGGGGATCCCGCTCGGCTCGGGACTGGGGGGCTCCGCGGCCTCGGCGGTCGCTGCCGTGGTGGCGGCGAATGCGCTGCTGCCGCAAGCGTGCAGCCTGCTCGAGCTGCTGGGGTTCGCCATGGCAGGCGAAGCGGTGGCGAGTGGCGCGCGTCACGTGGACAACATCGCCCCGTCGCTGTACGGCGGGCTGGTGCTCACTGTCGGCATCGATCATCCGCGCGTGAAGCAGATCCCAGTGCCGGCCGCGATCCGCGCCGTGATCGTCCATCCGCATATGTTCCTGTCCACCAGCCAGGCGCGCGCCATCCTCAGGGGCAGCGTGCAGATGTCGGACTTCGTGTGGCAGACGGCCAACCTCGCCGGGTTCATCTCCGGCTGCTACACCGACGATCTGGACATGATCCGCGCTTCCCTCGAGGACGTGGTGATCGAGCCGCAGCGCCAGGCGCTCATTCCCGGCTTCCAGGACGTGCGCCGCGGCGCCATGGAGGCTGGGGCGCTGGGCTGCTCGATCTCGGGCGCCGGCCCCTCGATGTTCGCCTGGGCTCGCGAGGCGGCGGCCCCGGCGGTGCTGGGGGCGATGCGTGGCGCGTTCGGGCGGCACGCGCTCGCGACCGATGCCTGGGTCGTCGAGGTGCGATCGGCGGGGGCGCGGCTGATCGGATGAGCGCGCCATGACGGACAGAACGCTGTTTGTCAGCTCGCGGGGCGAGGCTCCCGCCGCCGGCTTCAGTGCCGCGGTTCTTCAGGGCCTGGCGCCCGACGGCGGACTGTACCTGCCCGTCAGCTGGCCGCGGCTCGCACCATCGGACTTCGAGGCGAACGACCTGGCGAGCGTCGCCGTGCGCCTCCTGGCACCCTTCGTGGCCGGCGATCCGCTGGCGCCGCTGTTGGGCTCGATCGCCGCCGAAGCGTTCGACTTTCCAGCTCCGCTGGTGGCTCTGCCGGGGCAGGGCAGAGTCTCGGTGCTCGAGCTGTTCCACGGTCCGACCGCGGCGTTCAAGGATTTCGGCGCCCGCTTCCTCGCGGCCTGCTTCGCGGGTCTGCGCGGGGGCGGCGAGCGTGCGCTCACCATTCTGGTCGCGACTTCCGGAGACACCGGCGGCGCGGTGGCGGCGGCCTTCCATGAGCGCCCGGGGGTCGAGGTCGCGGTGCTGTTTCCCAAGGGGCTGGTGTCCCCCACGCAGGAGCGCCAGCTCACCTGCTGGGGCGGCAATGTCAGGTCGCTGGCGGTTCGCGGCACCTTCGATGACTGCCAGCGCCTGGTGAAACAGGCCTTCCTCGATGAGCAGCTGAACGCGCGCTCGCTGCTGTCTTCGGCCAACAGCATCAACCTCGGACGCCTGCTGCCGCAGTGCGTGTATTACGCGGCGGTGAGCTTGAGCGTCTGGCGAGCGCACGGCGAGCGCGCCTCGTTCATCGTGCCGAGCGGCAATCTCGGCAATGCGCTCGCCTGCCTGTGGGCGCGCGAGATTGGCCTGCCGATCGGGGAGGTGGTGCTGGCGCACAACGCCAACCGCACCGTGCCGGACTTCCTGACGAGCGGCGCATGGCAGCCGCGCCCGAGCATCGCCACGCTGGCCTCGGCCATGGACGTCGGCGACCCGAGCAACATGGAGCGCCTGCGCGCCCTGTTTCCGCGCCTCGAGGAGCTGCGGACGGTGGTCAGTGCCTGCTCGGTGACGGATGAGGAGATCCGTGCGAGTATCCGCGCCGGCTATCGGCAATTCGGCCAGATCTGGTGTCCGCACACCGCCACCGCGGCGCACGCCTGGGAGCGGCTGCCGCAGCAGGCGCGCGAGCGGGGCCGCTGGGTGCTGGTGTCGACCGCGCACCCGGCCAAGTTCCGCGAGATCGTCGAACCGCTCATCGGCCGGGCGGTGCCGGTGCCGCAAGCGCTCGCGAAACTCCTCGCGCGTCCCACGCAGTGTGTTGAAATCGACGCTGAGCTGAGCGCGCTGCGAACCGCTCTGCAGGGGGAGTTGAGCGAGTGAATGATCTGAGCCAGTTGCCGCCGACCGCGTGGGTGCTGATCGCGAGCGCCGCCGCGCTCGGCTTCGGCGCGGCGTTGGCCTGGCGCTGGTACCGCCAGTATCGCGCCCGCAAGGCGTTGCGGGTCGCGGTGACCGGCGGGGCCGCGGATCATATGGTCGGCGTGCTGGTGCCCGACGGCATGGGCGGCGGCTTCCACGTCGACTTCCTGCTGCTCACCGCGCGCGGCGTGGTGGTGATCGACCTGCGCGACGTCAGAGGCAACATCTTCGGCGGCGATCAGATGGCGCAGTGGACGGTCATGGACGGCCCGCACCGCTTCACCTTCACCAATCCGCAGGGCGCACTGTACGACCGGATCGCAGCCGTCAAGGCGGTCGCCGGAGACGTGCCGGTCGAGGGACGCATCGTGTTCACGCGCCGCGGCCGCTTCCCCAAGGGTCTGCCGAAGTGGACGCTGATGCTCGATGGGCTGCGTGCCGAGTTCCCCACCACCGAGTTCACGGCGCCGCCCGAGAGCGATGCGCGCTTCCGCGAGGCATGGCAGCGCATCAAGGACGCCGTCAAGCCCAGCTCCCTGGCCGACATCCGCTGACCCCAACGCGTGGGGCCGAGACTTCACCCGAGCGTGCGCGCGTGATCCGCGAGCACCAGCGACACGCACGTCGTGAGCTGGGTGGCGTAGCCGATGTGCAGGAACTCGTTCGGACCATGCGCGTTGGCATGTGGCCCGAGTACGCCAGTTATGAAGAACTGAGTGCGCGGGAAGCGCTCGCCCAGCATCCCCATGAACGGGATCGTCCCGCCACAGCCGGTGTGCACCGCATCCCGGCCGAAGACCGCGCGTGAGGCGCCGCTGATGGAACCTTCGAGCCAGGGTGCGAGCGCGGGCGCATTCCAGCCCCCGGTAGCCGAGCCCGCATCGAAGCTGACCTGCGCGCCATAGGGCGGGTCACGCACCAGAGCCTCGCGCACCGCGGCAGTCGCGCGGGCCGCATCGCACGTCGGCGGTAGCCGCAGTGACAGCTTGACTGCGAGCTCGGGCAGCAACACGTTGCCCGCCGAGCCGAGCGCAGGCAAGCCCTCCGCGCCGGTAACCGCCAGTGTGCCGCGCCAGGTGCTGTTGATGATGAGCTCGATGGGATCATTCGACACCGCCTGCACGCCCTGCGCCCAGGGGAGCCTGCCGGCCACCGCGTCCCCCAGCACCTGCGCGGCGGCGGCCGCCTGCGCGCGCCGGTCACGCGGCATGCTCGCGTGCAGCTCATCGAGCAGCAGATCGCCGGTGAGCGGATTCTCGATACGGGCCAGGAGCTGCTCGAGGATGCGAAACGGGGTCGGCGCGATGCCGGTAGCCATTCCGGAGTGCACGCCCTCGGTGAGCACGCGCACCCGCAGCGTGCCGACCAGGTTGCCGCGCAGCGAAGTCGTGCACCACACCTGCTCGTAGTTGCCGCATTCCGCATCCAGGCACACCACGAGCGAGGGGTCCCCGAGGGTTGCGCCGAGGGACTCGAGGTGCGCCGGCAGATCGTCGCTGCCGCTTTCCTCGCAGGCCTCGATCAGCACCAGGCAGCGCGGCAGGCGCACCTTCTGTTCCTTGAGCGCGGCGATCGCCGTGAGCGAGCTGAACACCGCGTAGCCGTCGTCGGCGGCGCCGCGGCCGTAGAGCTTGCCCTCGCGGATCACCGGCTCCCAGGGTCCCAGACCCGGCAGCCAGCCGGTGAACTCCGGCTGCTTGTCCAGATGCCCATAGAGCAACACGCTCCCCGGCAGCTCGCCCGGCACCTCGATCAGCAGCAGCGGCGTCCTGCCGGGCAGGCGCCGCACCTCCACGCGCATCCCGGTCAGCGGCTGCCCGCGGCACCATTGCGCCATGAGCTGTACCGCCGTCTCCATGTGTCCGTTGCGCTCCCATTGCGGATCGAACATGGGCGACTTGTTGGGAATGCGCACATATGCGACCAGCCGCTCGACGATGGAGCTCTCCCAGGTTCTTGCGATCGAGCCGCTCAGCCCCTTCAGATCCATGTCCGGCCTCATACGTTTAAATAACAAAGACTTACTGCAAGATCTGCGTGTCGATTCTCAGGCAGCTCCGCCTCGAGGCCCCGGCAGCCCGAACAGGGTACGCGCCGCGGCGCTGCTCGAGCGCGCGAGCGTCTCGAGTGACTCGCCGCGGGCGCGCGCCACCGCGGCGGCAACCTGGCGCAGATACGCCGGCTCATTGCGGCGCGAGGCGGGTCTGGGTTTGAGATCGCGCGGCAGCAGATAGGGCGCGTCGGTCTCGAGCAGCAACCGCTCGGCTGGAATGTGCGGCATGAGGGCTGCCAGGTGCGCGCCGCGGCGTTCATCGCAGATCCAGCCGGTAATGCCGATCGCCAATCCCAGCTGCAGGTAGCACGTCAGCTCCTCCCCGGAGCCGGTGAAGCAGTGCGCCACGCCGCGCCAGTGCGCGCCGTGCTCGCGCAGGATCGCTGCGAAATCGGCGTGTGCGTCGCGCTGGTGAAGGAACACGGGTTTGCCCACTCTGGCCGCCAGCTCGAGTTGCCGGTGAAAGGCCTGCCGCTGCGCATCGCGCGGCGAGAAGTCCCTGAAGTAGTCGAGCCCACATTCACCGACCGCCACCACCTCGGGTTGCCGGGCGAGGTCCTCGAGCTCGGCCGCGCGCTGTGCGGTGAGCTCGAGCGCATGATGCGGGTGAACCCCGGCGGTGGCAAACAGCCGCAGCGGGTGAAGGCGCGCGAGCGCCAGCGCTCGCTGCGTACTCGCGAGGCTCGAGCCGGTGATCAGCATCTGCACCACGCCCGCTGCCTGCGCGCGAGCGATCACCGCGTCGCGGTCGGCGTCGTAGCTGTCGTGCGCGAGATTGACGCCGATATCGATCAGCGCCGCCGGCGCCGGCGAGGCGGAGGATGCCGGCGAGGCTGTGCTATGGTTTCGCATGCGCGCGCACATTCTACTGAACGGCGGACCCTTGCAGCGCAGCAGCCCTGACACCAGCCCTTGGCCCTATCGCGCACGGCGCTCGCGCTGCCGGCGCTGTGCTCTCACCGCTTGTGCGCTCGTGACCGTGTGCCTGGGGGCGGCGCACGTCGAGACCTCGTGGCGCGATATCGAGGCCCGCATCCAGTACGGTTATTACACTGAGGATGCGCGTGCGCTCGGGAGCCTCGAGGAGGCGGTGGCGGCGGATGAGTCGCACGACAAGCTGCACGGCTACTATGCGGCTCTGCTCGCCTGGCGACTGGCGCAGCTCGCCGCACAGCGCCCGGCCGCCGCGCCGGGCGCCTCCGCGGCGCAACTGGCGCAGCGCTGCGTGAGCGAGGTGGATACGGCGCTCGCGGTGCAGGAGGATTTTGCTGAAGCACTGGCGTTGCGGGCCGCGTGCCGGGCGACGCCTCGTGATGCGAACGCCTTGCAGTCATCGCTCGCCGCTCACCGGGCACGCCGGGACATCGGCAGGGCACTGCAGCTGGCAGGGCGAAATCCGCGCGTGCTGCTGCTGGATGCCATGAGCGATTATCAGCTTGCGCCGGAGCTGGGGGGCAACAAGGAGCGCGCGCTGGTCAAGCTGCGCGCCGCGGTAGCGGCATTCGAACTCGAGCGGGCCGGCACCGAGCGCCTGCCGGGCTGGGGCGCTGCCGAGGCCTACCTGCTCCTGGCCCGCGACCTGCTCGACCACGGCGAAGCGGTGGCGGCGCGTGACGCGCTCGAGCACGCGCTGCTGCTCGCGCCTGAGTTCACCCAGGCGCGCCACCTGATGACGCAGATCATCTCCGGTTGAGGGCTCGGGCGGCGAGCGGCTGCAGGTGTGCGGCGCGGCGTGCGCTGTATAAGCCCGGACGACCGGCAATTCACGACGGCTGTGATATCGTTCCCGACTTTCGCAAGTCATGTGATCGATGCCACCGGACACGGAAAACCAGGCGCTGTTGGGACAGCTGCGCATCGACCGCACCCAGCGGGACGGTGGCTCCAATCCCGGGCGTCGCCGCTGGATAGCCGGCGCCGTGCTGCTGCTCATTACGCTGATCGGCGCCGGCGCCTGGTTTGGCCTGTCCGGCGGCGCGGCGCTGCCGGTGCGCACGGTCACGGCGCAGCCGATCGCCGGCGGCGCTGCCAACGCCTCGGTGCTCGATGCCACCGGCTACGTCACCGCGCGCCGAGAGGCGACCGTTTCGGCTCAGATCACCGGCACCCTGATCGAAGTGCTGATCGAGGAGGGCGACCACGTCAAGTTGGGACAGGTGCTCGGACGCCTGGAGGACACGGCGCAGCGGGCAGCGCTCGCCCAGGCGCAGGCGCAATTGAAGTCGGCACGGGCGCTGCTGGTGCAATATGAGGCGCAGCTGCGGCAGAGCGAGCGCGACGTGAAACGCGCCGAGGATCTGGTCGAGCGCAAGCTCGTGTCACAACAGGCCGTGGAGCAGGCGCGCACTCAAGTCGAGACCGGAACAGCCCAGGCGCAGGGGCAGCGCAAGCAGATCGAGCTCGCCGCGGCCGCGGTGCGCTCGGCGCAGGTGCAGCTCGGCTATTGCACGGTGCGCGCTCCGTTCACGGGCGTGGTGATCGCCAAGGCTGCCCAGGTGGGGGAAATCGTCTCGCCGCTCTCCGCGGGCGGGGGCTTCACGCGCACCGGTATCGGCACGATCGTCGACATGGATTCGCTCGAGATCGAGGTCGACGTCAACGAGGCGTACATCAACCGCGTGCAACCGGGGCAACCGGTGGAGTCGGTCTTGAACGCCTATCCCGACTGGAGGATTCCCTCGCATGTCATTGCCATCATCCCGACCGCCGATCGTTCCAAGGCGACCGTGAAGGTGCGCATCGGCCTCGACGCCAAGGACACGCGCATCGTGCCGGACATGGGCGTGCGCGTGTCGTTCCTCGAGGAGCACAAGCCTGCTGCACGGACCGAGGAGCGACCGCGGGGCGTGCTGGTGCCTGCCGCCGCCCTGCGCAAGGAAGGCGACCGGGACATCGTGTTCGTGCTGAAGGAGCGCAGGGCGCAGCGGCGCACGGTCACCCTCGGAGGCGCGATCGGCGATTCACGCCAGGTGCTGGCCGGTGTGAGCGCCGGGGAGGCGGTGATTGTCGACGCTCCCGCCGGACTCAGGGACGATGCGGCTGCGACCGCCGCCAGGCCGTGACCCATCCTCTTCATCCATCCTCTCATGAGCTGAGGTTGCTATGTCCGAGTCCATGGTTCAGGTCCGCAGCGTCACCAAGGTGTACGAGCGCGGCAAGCAGAAGATCGAAGTCCTGCACGGTCTCACTCTGGACATTCCCCGCGGCGACTTCGTCGCGCTGATGGGACCGTCGGGCTCGGGCAAGACGACGCTGCT
Source organism: Steroidobacteraceae bacterium (assembly GCA_035300445.1). Classification (GTDB taxonomy): domain Bacteria; phylum Pseudomonadota; class Gammaproteobacteria; order Steroidobacterales; family Steroidobacteraceae; genus 13-2-20CM-66-19. The sequence continues at coordinate 28,874 of DATGVL010000061.1, read as the reverse complement.
CAATCTGATCGGGGGGCTCGATAAGCCGACCTCAGGGGAGATCGTGGTCGGCGGCAGCCGCATCGACCAGCTCTCCAGCGGCCAGCTCGCGCACTGGCGCGCACACAACGTCGGCTTCGTGTTCCAGTTCTACAACCTGATGCCGGTGCTCAGCGCCGAAGGCAACGTCGAGCTGCCTCTGCTCCTGACCCGGCTCTCCGCCGCGCAGCGCCGCAAGAATGTCGCGGTGGCCCTGCAGGTCGTCGGCCTCGCCGACCGCGCCAAGCACAAGCCCAGGGAGCTGTCCGGAGGTCAGGAACAGCGTGTCGCGATCGCCCGCGCGCTCGTGTCCGACCCGCAGCTGCTGGTGTGCGACGAGCCCACCGGGGACCTGGATCGCAAGACCGCGGACGAGATTCTGGGCCTGCTGCAGGTGTTGAACCGCGAGCACGGCAAGACGATCGTCATCGTCACCCACGATCCCAAGGCCGCCGAGTTCGCGCGGCGCACCCTGCATCTGGAGAAGGGCCAGCTGCTCGAGCAGGCGGCTTAGAAGGCGCGGAGGACTCGCCATGACCAGGAGCGGCTTCGTCATCGCCAATCTGTTCCGCAAGCGCACGCGCACCATCCTCACTCTGCTGTCGGTGATCATGGCGTTCCTGCTGTTCGGCCTGCTGCAGTCGGTGAATACCATTTTCAGCGCCGGCGCGGATTTCGTCGGCGCCACGCGTCTGATGGTGCAGGCGCGGGTGTCGTTCACCAGCCCGCTGCCGTTGAGCATGGTGCCGAAGCTCGAGGCCATCCCCGGGGTCGCGCGCGTCGCCTACCAGCAGTGGTTCGGCGGCGTGTGGCAGCAAAACACCCCCCTGATCATGTTTTGCCTCGATCCGCAGCGTTATCGCGACGTCTATCCGGAGTGGGTGATGTCCGACGCCCAGTGGCAGGCATTCGCCAGCACGCGCACCGGCATGATCGTGGGCAAGCAACTGGCCGAGCAGTTCGGCTGGAAGATCGGCCAGAAGATCCCGATCGCCTCGAACATCTGGCCGCAGAAGAACGGCAGCAAGGCCTGGACCTTCGATCTGGTCGGCATCTTCGACGGCAAGGATGAGGACTGGAAGAAGCGCACCAACCTGGCGTTCATCCAACAGGATTATTTCGAAGAGGCCAACCAGTTCGGCGTGAAGGGCCGCACCAATTTCTTCATCCTCAAGCTCACGGATGCCAGCCAGGCGCGGGCGGTCAGCAGAACCATCGACTCGATGTTCGAGAATTCGCCCGACGAGACCAAGACCCAGACGGAAAAGGATTTCAACATCAGCTTCGTCAAGCAGATCGGCGACATCGGCCTCATCGTGCGCTGGATCCTGTTCGCGGTGTTCTTCACGTTGCTGCTGGTGGTCGGCAACACCATGGCGCAGAGCGTGCGCGAGCGCATACCAGAGCTTGCAGTGCTCAAGACCCTCGGCTTCTCCGATGGCAGCGTGCTCGGCTTCGTGCTCGCCGAGGCGTTTGCGCTGTGCCTGTGCGGCGGCCTGGTCGGGCTGCTGCTGGCCTCGTTGGCCGGCGCCATGGTGGAGAAGGGCACCGGCGGGCAATTTCAGCTGCAGCTCGACGGCTCGGTGTGGCTGCTCGGGGTAGCGGCCATCGTGCTCATGAGCGCCGCGGTCGGGCTGCTGCCGGGGCTGCGGGCGCGGCGCCTCAGGATCGTCGATGCGCTCGCGGGCCGCTAGCCGGGCAAAAGTCGCGCCTTTTGCCCGCGGGCTGAAAGGGCCGCAGGCCCCTTTCAGCGAATGAACCACGGGCGCCGGAGCCTAAGGAGATCGTAGCGTGTTGAGTCAGGCTCTTGCCATCACCGGCATCAACATCCGCAGCATCCCCGAGCGCTGGGGCTCCTCGCTGGTCATCGTCATCGGACTTGCGGGGGTGGTGGCGGTGTTCACCGCACTGCTGGCCATGGCCACCGGCTTCGAAAGCACCCTCAAGGCCACCGGCCGTGCCGATGCCGCCCTCATCATGCGCGGCGGCTCGGACGCGGAGCTCAATTCCGCCTTCGACCGCGATTCCACCGACCTGATCAAGCAGGAGCCGGGCATTCGTGCCGGCGCGGACGGCAAACCACTCGCTTCGGCCGAGCTGATGGTGATCGCCGAGCTGGTGCGCAAGGATGACGTCAAGAATGGCGCGAACATCACCATGCGCGGCGTCGAGCCCACGGCGTTCATGCTGCGGCCGCAGCTGAAGATCATCGCGGGCCGCAACTTCACCCCCGGCCTGCGGGAGATGATCGTCGGACAGGGGGTCCTGCGCCAGTTCCAGGGCGCGGAGATGGGTCGCGTGATACGCATGCGCGGCTCGGAGTGGACCGTGGTGGGCGTATTCGCGTGCGGCGACGCGCATGACAGCGAGATATGGACCGACATCAATGTGGCGCGCTCCACCTTCGGACGCATCGGCTCCAGCTCGGTGCTCGCGGCACTGGACGGTGCCGACGGCCTGGCCAGACTCAAGAGCGCCGTCGCCGCGGAGCCGCGCCTGACGCTGGACGTGCTGCGCGAGCAGGATTACTTCAGCGGCCAGACCAGGCAGTTCCGCAAGACCATCGGCTTCCTGGCTGGTGTGGTGACTATCATCATGGGACTGGGCGCGGTGTTCGCGGCGCTCAACAGCATGTACGCCGCGGTAGCGGCGCGCGGTAAGGAAATCGCCACCCTGCGTGCCATCGGCTTCGGCGGGGTCGCGGTGGTGGTATCGGTGATGATCGAGGCGCTGCTGCTGGCACTGACCGGCGCGCTGCTCGGCGCGCTCATCGCTTACCTGCTGTTCAACGGTCTGTCGGTGTCCACCCTCGGGCAGAACTTCACCCAGGTGGTGTTCAACTTCAAGGTGACTCCGGAGCTGGTGGGGCGCGGACTGGTCATCGCGGTGCTCATCGGGATGATTGGCGGCCTGCTGCCGGCGATGCACGCCGCGCGCCAGCCGGTGACCACCAGCCTGCGCGAGCAATAGGGCGAGGGTAAGCTTTACGGCCGAGCGAGCGCCGCGCACAGCGCTGGCACGTCCGCCTCCGGCTGATCCCAGGAAACCACGAAGCGCGCCTCGCCGGCGGCCTGCGCGCCCCAGTCGTAGAACTCGAAGCCGGCGGTGCGCAATGCCTGGCGACGCTGCACTCCGAGCTTCACGAACACTTCGTTCGCCTGCACCGGGTGCATGAGGCTCGCGCCCGCGGCGCGGCCGATGTCCTGCGCCAGGCGGTTGGTGCGCTGCGCGTTACGCTTCCAGACGCCGGTTTCCACGTACGCCAGCAGCTGCGCGGCGACGTAGCGCGATTTCGACAGCAGATGTCCGGCGCGCTTGCGCCGCAGCTCAAAGTCGCGCACCAGATCCCGATCGAAGAACACCACCGCCTCGGCGGCCAGGGCGCCGTTCTTGGTGGCGCCGAACGACAGCACGTCCACCCCCGCTCGCCAGGTCAGGTCGGCAGGATGACAGTCGAGGAATGCCACCGCGTTGGCAAAGCGCGCGCCATCCATGTGCACCCTGAGGCCGCGCTGGTGCGCCAGGCTGGTCAGTGCGGCAATCTCGGCCGGCCGGTACACGGTACCGAGCTCGGTGGCCTGGGTGAGCGACAGCGCCGCCGGTTGTACGGTGTGTACGGAAGCCGGGTGCGCGTCGAGGGCGAGCCGCAGCGCCTCGAGTGTGAGCTTGCCGGCGGGACCCGGCAGCGGCATGAGCTGCGCTCCGCCGCAGAAGAAGCCCGGCGCGCCGCATTCGTCGGTGGCGATGTGTGCCTCTTCGTGGCCGTAGATGGCGCCGTAGGGCGGGGCCAGCGTCGCGAGGCTCAGGGCGTTGGCGGCGGTGCCGGTCGCGACCGCAAAGGCGCGCACCTGCGCGCCGAAGAATCCGCCGAGAACCGCATCGAGGCGCTGTGTCCATTGATCGTCCCCGTAGGCGACCGCGAGCCCCTGGTTGGCCTTGGTGAGCGCCGCCAGGATCTCCGGGCAAGCCGTGGCAGTGTTGTCGCTGTAGAAACGCACGCCGTCGCCCTACTCGATACGCCAACGGAACGACCAGGCCCCGAACGCGAGGAACGCGACTGCGGTGGCCGCCAGATACAGCAGGTTCGGCGCGATCTGCGGCAGGCCCGCGCCATCGAGCATCACCGCGCGCGCCGCGTCGAGCACGTGGGTCAGAGGAAAGACATGCGCCACCCATTGCACCCAGCGCGGTGATCCTTCGAGTGAGAACCAGATCCCCGACAGCAGCATCATCGGCCAGGTGAGCACGTTGAGCAGTCCCCCCACCAGCTCCTCGCTGGAAAAGCGCGCCGCGATCGTCAGCCCCAGGGCGATCATCGACAGGGCGCCGACTACGCCCAGCAGCGCGAGCAACAGCAGGTTGCCGGCGTTGTGAAACCCGATGACGGCGCCGATGCCGGCGTACAGGATCGCCGTGACGAACAGGATGAGCCCCAGGCGCGAGAGCACCTGCGCGCTGAGGAACTCGAAGGCGGTGAGAGGCGTGGCGTGCAGCCGCTTCAGGAAGCCGCTCTTGCGATAGCGCAGCACCACGTAACCGACGCCGAACAGGCAGCTGAACATCATGTTCATGCCGAGAATGCCCGGAAACAGCCAGTCGACATAGCGCACCGCGGCGCCGGTCACCGGCTGGCGCACCGCGGCGGGCTCGGCGGCCAGCAGCAGCTTCTCCACGATGTAACCCTTGGGTGAGTCGGTGTTCACCCAGTAGCGCTCCGGCGCGCGCAGCTCGAGCAGCAGGTCGACCTGCTGGTGTGTGACCTTGCGCAGCGCCGCGCCGTCATCCGCCAGGGTGATGAACTCGACGTAGCGCTCGCGCAGGAACGGGTGCGCCTGGCTGTCCAGGTGCCCGGCGAGCACGCCGACCTTGAACAGCGGGCGCTCCGGGCCGCCAAACACGAAGCCCATGCCGATCACCAGCGTGACCGGCAGCAGCAGCGTGAACACCAGCGTGCCGCGGTCGCGCAGGAATTCGAGGTTGCGCGCGTGCAGTACCGACAGCAGCCGCCTGATCATGGGCGCAACTCCGTGCCGGTCAGTTCCAGGAACAGGTCCTCGAGATTGGCCGGGCGGATGCGCAGGTTGGTGAGGGGCACTTTCGCCTCCAGCAGGGTGCGCAGCGTGGCTTCCAGGTCGTGGGTGCTGATCTCCACCCGATCGCTCGCGTCGATGATGTTGAGCGGCAGTGCGCGCGCCGCCGCTGGAAACTCCTGGCGCGGCAGCTCCAGCAGCACTTCCGCGAAGTGCTCGTGCAACAGGCGCCGCGGCGGCCCCTGGGCGATGATGCGGCCTCGGTCCATGATGACGACCTCATCGCACAGCAGCTCTGCCTCCTCCATGTAGTGCGTCGTCAGGATGATGGTCTTGCGCCGTGCCTTGATCGACTGCATCAGCTCCCAGAAGTTGCGGCGCGCCTGCGGATCGAGCCCGGTGGTGGGCTCATCCAGGAACAGCACCGCCGGGTCGTTGACCAGCGCGATCGCGAGCAGCAGCCGCTGCTGCTGGCCGCCGGAGAGCTTGCGGGCATCGCGCCCGGCGAGCTTCTCGAGCGCGCACAGGCGGATGACCTCATCGACCTCGAGTCCGGTGATGTACAGTCCGCGGAACAGCGCGATGCATTGGCGCACCGTGAGAAAGTCCTGCAGCGCCGTCTTCTGGAAGAGAATGCCGGCCTCCTCGTGAAAGCGGTTGCCGAGCGGCTCGCCGCGGTACCGCACCTCGCCCGCGGTCGGCGGCAGAATCCCCTCCATGATCTCGATGGTGGTGGTCTTGCCGGCGCCGTTGGGGCCCAGCAGGCCGAAGCACACCCCCTCGGGGACGCTGAACGACACGCCGGCCACCGCCGTGATGGCCGGATACTGCTTGACGAGCTCGCGGACTTCGAGGATGGCGCTGCTCACGGTATTCGCGGAACGCTTAGGTTGAGGACTGGCGCGCGATCCTAGCGGATTTTGACGTGCGGGCGTCAAGCCTTTGCGCCACGTGAAGTTGCCGCGCGGCAGCCGACGTGTACCATCGCTCATATGACTACCCGTCGATACGACAAATCCGAGCGCGTGGAGCTTGCCGATGAGGCGGTGCACTGGGATCTCGGGTCCTCGGTGTCCTACGGCGAATACCTGCAGCTCGGGAAGCTGCTGGCGGCGCAACAGCCGCTGTCGAGCGAGCACAACGAGATGCTGTTCATCGTCGTGCACCAGGTATCGGAGCTGTGGATGCGGCTGATGCTGCACGAGCTGACCGCGGCACTGGAGTGCGTGCGACGCGACGACCTCGATCCGGCGCTGAAGATGCTGGCGCGCATCTCGCGCACCCAGACGCAGCTGATCTCGGTGTGGGACGTGCTCTCAACGATGACGCCGTTCGAGTACACGGCGTTTCGCAACGCGCTGGGACGCTCCTCGGGATTCCAGTCCCTGCAGTACCGCATGCTGGAGTTCCTGTTCGGCAACAAGAACGCCGAGATGCTCGCGGTGCACCAACGCGATGCGCACGCTTACGAGACGCTGCAACGCGCACTCGCCGCACCGTCGCTGTACGACGAGGTGCTGCGGCTGCTCAGCCGCCGTGGTTACGAGATTCCGCAGGACTACCTGTCGCGGGATTTCAGCGAGCCCTACCAGGCCAGCAAACAGGTAGCCGGCGCCTGGCTCGGCGTGTACCACAACGCGGAAACGGGCTGGGACCTGTACGAGCTCGCCGAACGGCTGGTGGACCTCGACCACAACTTCCAGCTGTGGCGCTGCCATCACCTGAAAACCGTCGAGCGCATCATCGGCTACAAGCCTGGCACCGGCGGCACCGGCGGCGTTTCCTATCTCGCCAAGGCGCTGGAGCTCAAGTTCTTTCCGGAGCTGTGGCAGATCCGGACCTCGATGTGAGCTGCACGGCGGGCGCTGCCGCAGGCGCAGCGCGCCGGGTACGACGCGCACGCCAGCGCAGCAGGCGGTACGCCAGCAGCAGCGCGAGCATCCCCACATACAGCAGCGGCTCGCGCACGTCGCGCTTCACCTGCCAGTAGAAATGCCATACCGCGAGCGCGGCGATCAGGTAGATGAGGCGGTGCAGGCTCTGCCAGCGCCGGCCCAGGCGGCGCATCATGCCGTTGGTGGAGGTGAGCGCCAGAGGCAGCAGCAGCAGCAGTGCGCTGAAGCCGATCGTGATGTAGGGGCGCTTGACGATATCGGCCCCCAGCAGGCGGAAGTTCAGCTCCAGATCGAGCACCAGGTACACGGTGAAGTGCACCACGGCATAAAAGAACGCGAACAATCCGAGCATGCGCCGCAGCCGCAGCAGCTGCGGCAGGCCGGCGAGCTCGCGCACCGGTGTCACACTGAGCGTGAGCAGCAGGAAGTTGAGCGCGGTCTTGCCGCATTCGTGCTCGAGCTTCTTTACCGGGTCGGCACCCAGGCTGGCGCCGAACAGCTGCAGCGCGCCGCAGATCATCCAGGCGAGCGGCGCCACGCCCGCGACGAACACCAGCGGCTTGTAGAGGTAGCGATAGCGCTGCGTGAGGTTCAAAAGTAGCGTCGCAGATCCAGGCCCTGATACAGGCTCGCGACCTGCGCGGCGTAGCCATTGAAGGGCAGTGTCGGCTGCCGTGCGGCCAGGAACGGGGCGCCGATGCGCCGCTCGGTGGCCTGACTCCAGCGCGGATGATCGACCTGCGGGTTGACGTTGGCGTAGAACCCGTACTCATGCGGGGCCGCGACATTCCAGGCGGTGTTGGGCTGTCGCTCACTGAAGCGGATCTGCACGATCGACTTGATGCTCTTGAAGCCGTACTTCCAGGGCACGATGAGCCGCAGCGGCGCTCCGTCCTGATTGGGCAGAACCCTGCCGTAGAGCCCGACCACCATGAGGGCCAGGGGGTGCATCGCCTCGTCGATCCGCAGTCCCTCGACGTACGGCCAGTTGAGCACTTCAGAGTGCTGTCCCGGCATCCGCGCCGGATCGTACAGCGTCGTGAACTCGACGTACTTGGCGCTGGAGGTGGGTTTGAAGCGCGCCAGCAGCCCGCTCAGGGGAAAGCCGATCCAAGGCACCACCAGCGACCACGCCTCGACGCAGCGGAATCGATAGACGCGCTCCTCGAGCGCCTGGCCCTTGAGCAGGTCCTCGAGGTCGAACCTGCCGCGCACTTCCGCCTCGCCCTGCACCGTCACGCTCCAGGGCCGGGTCCTGAGCGTGTGTGCGTAGCGGCTGGGGGATTCCTTGTCGGTGCCGAACTCATAGAAATTGTTGTAGCCGGCGATTTCCTCGAGCCTGTTGGGCGGCTCGCTGACGGAATACTGCGGATTGCGCCGGTAACTGAGCGCGCTTTCCGAAGGTGGCGCGGCTTCCCCGGCGGGCAGCGTCGCGCTCGCAGCGCTCGCCACCGCGCCGGCGAGGAATGCGCGACGGTTGAAATAAACCCCAGCGGGGGTGATCTCGGATGGGGCGATCCGCGGCACACGCGTCAGCATAGTAACCTCCGTGAGCAGTAGACCGGCCGGGGCGCCCAAAGGTCACAGCGCGCCCTGTGGCGACGTCGCTCACCGCCGCGGCTTCAGCGCCACACGCGGCAGTCGACCCCTGCACGCCGGGCCGCACGCCGGGCGCGCTGGCTACCATTTACCAGAACGCCGTGGTCGGCAAGGCTCAGGTGCGCGAGGTCGGCGTGCGTGTTGCCGTAGGCGGTGACCGGCAGCTGCGGGTGGCGCGCGCGCAGCTGCGCGAGGCAACGCACCTTCTCCGCGCCGCGGCGGTTCGGGGTCGTGAGCCTTCCAACCAGCCGGTCCTCGTTCCACTCCACCCCCGTGCACAGCACTTCCGCGAACCCGAGTGCCGCTGCGATGGCCGGAACGTACAGATCGGTGCTGGCGCTCAGCAGCGCGAGCGTATCGCCCCGGCGCACATGTCGGGCGATCACCGTCAGGGCATCGCCGAACAGTCCGTGCCTCAGCAGCCCCGATACGAACTGCGCCGTCCAGGGGTCGAGCTCGGCGCGGCGACAGCCCCCCAGTACCGCCTGCAGAAGCGCGGCTTTGAGCTCGCCACGATCCACGCGCCGCAGCAGGAAGCGCGCCAGCGCCGGCAGCACTCGCGGCAGCCGCAGGAGGCGCCGCGGGTGGCGCAGCAGAAAGCCCGCCAGGTACGGCAGCAGGGTATCACGGCGCGTGATGGTGCCATCGAGATCGAACAGCGCGAGCACCCGCCCGGGCGCCTCGCGTGGGCTCTCCGGCACGCCGCTGCCGGCCGTGCCGGGATCGGTCAGGCGGCGCTGCCTGCTGAGGCCAGCTGGCGCAGCACGTACTGCAGGATCCCGCCGTGCCGGTAGTACTCGCGCTCTTTCGGGGTGTCGATGCGCAGGCGGGCTGTGAATTGCACTGGCTTGCCGTCGTCCGGTCTGGCGGTGACGGTCACTTCGCGGGCATCGCCGCGGCTCAAGCCCTGGATATCGAACACTTCACGTCCCGTGAGCCCCAGCGTTGCGGCGTTCTGGCCGGGCGGGAACTGCAGCGGCGCGACGCCCATGCCGATGAGATTCGAGCGATGGATGCGCTCGAAACTGTCGGCGATGACCGCCTTGACGCCGAGCAACAGAGTGCCCTTCGCCGCCCAGTCGCGCGAGGAGCCGGTGCCGTACTCGCGCCCGGCGAGCACCACGAGCGGCGTGCCTTCCTTGCGGTAGCGCATCGCGGTGTCGTAGATGGAGGCCTGTTCGCCGTCGGGCAGATGCACGGTCACGCCGCCCTCGACCCCGGGCACCAGAAGGTTGCGCAGCCTGATGTTCGCGAACGTGCCGCGCATCATGACTTCGTGGTTGCCGCGGCGCGCGCCGTAGGAGTTGAAGTCCTTGGGCTCCACGCCCTGCTCGATCAGATAGCGCGCCGCCGGGCTGCTCCTGGCGATGTTGCCGGCGGGGGAGATGTGATCGGTGGTGACCGAGTCGCCGAGCACCGCGAGCGCGCGCGCACCGCGCACGTCGGTGAGCGGCGGCGGTGTCATGTCCATGCCGTCGAAGTACGGTGGGTTCTTCACGTAGGTGGAGCGCGTGTCCCAGGCGTAGCGCTGGCCGGCGGGCACCTTGATATTGGCCCAGTTGTCATCGCCCTTAAACACGGTGGCGTAGCTGTCACGGAACATCTGCGAGTCGATGGAACGCAACATCAGGGCCTGCACCTCCGCATCGCTCGGCCAGATGTCCGCGAGATGCACCGGCTGGCCGTCCTTGCCGGTGCCGAGCGGCTCGGTCGTGAGGTCCAGGTCGAGGGTGCCGGCGAGCGCGTACGCCACCACCAGCGGCGGGGAGGCGAGGAAGTTCATGCGCGTTTCCGGGTGCACGCGGCCCTCGAAGTTGCGGTTGCCGGAGAGCACCGAGCAGGCCGTGAGATCACCCGCCTTGACGGCCGCGGAGATCTCGGGCTTGAGCGGACCGGAGTTGCCGATGCAAGTGGTGCACCCATAGCCCACGAGATTGAAACCCACAGCCGCGAGATCGTCGAGCACGCCGGCCTTGGTGAAATAATCGGTGACCACGCGCGAGCCGGGCGCCAGGCTGGTCTTCACCCACGGCTTCGAGGTCAGGCCGCGCTCGCGCGCCTTGCGGGCCAGCAACCCCGCAGCGAGCATCACCGAGGGGTTGGAGGTGTTGGTGCAGCTGGTGATGGCCGCGATCAGCACGGCGCCGTCCTTGAGCTCGAGGCGCTGCCCGTCGAGGGTGAGAGGCGCCACGCCGCGGGCCTGCGGGTCGCGCGCGCTGCGCTCCTCGGCGGCCTTGCGCGCGTTGGCTCCGTACACGGCCTTGGCCATCTTCAGGGGCACGCGGTCCTGCGGGCGGCGCGGTCCGGCGAGACTCGGCTCCACCTTGCCCAGATCCAGCTCGAGTTCGTCGGTGTAGCGCGCGGGCCTCGCGCCCTGGTTGCGCCACAGGCCCTGCGCCCTGGCGTACGCGCTGACTAGTTCCAGGCGCTCGCGCGGCCGGCCGGACAGCTCGAGGTAGCGCACCGTTTCCGTGTCGATCGGAAAGATGCCGCAGGTGCTGCCGTACTCGGGCGCCATGTTGGCGATGGTCGCCCGATCGGCGAGCGGCAGATTGGCGAGGCCGTCGCCGAAGAACTCGACGAATTTGTCGACCACGCCCTTCTTGCGCAGCATCTCGGTCACGGTCAGCACCAGGTCGGTCGCCGTGGCTCCGGGTTGCAGGCGCCCCTCGAGACGAAAGCCGATCACCTGTGGGATCAGCATGGTCACGGGCTGGCCCAGCATGGCGGCTTCAGCCTCGATCCCGCCCACACCCCAGCCGAGCACACCCAGCCCGTTGATCATGGTGGTGTGGGAATCGGTGCCGACGAGTGTGTCCGGGTAAGCGCGGCGGATGCCGCCCGCTTCGGTGTCGAAGATCACCCTTCCCAGGTACTCGAGGTTCACCTGGTGAACGATGCCGGTATTGGGCGGTACGACGGAAAAGTTGCGGAACGCCGTCTGTCCCCAGCGCAGGAACGAGTAGCGCTCGCGGTTGCGCGAGAATTCGATGGCGGTGTTGGCGGCGAGTGCACCGGGAGTGCCGTATTCGTCGACCTGCACCGAGTGGTCGATCACCAGCTCCGCCGGGTTCAGCGGGTTGACGCGTTCGGCGTTGCCCCCCAGGCGCACGATGGCATCGCGCATGGCCGCGAGGTCCACCACACACGGCACGCCGGTGAAGTCCTGCAGAATGACGCGTGCGGGGGTGAAGGCGATCTCGTGGGCAGGGGTCGCCTGCGGATCCCACTCGAGCAGCGCCTCGATGTCGCCGCGGGTGACGCTCACGCCGTCCTCGAAGCGCAGCAGATTCTCGAGGAGAATCTTCAGCGAGTAGGGCAGGCGCGCGAGCTTGTCCTGCGGCAGCGCCGCGAGACTCCAGATCTCGTACGAGCGATCGCCGGATGTGAGGGTCGAGCGCGCGCGGAAGCTGTTGGTCATGCGTGTCTCCGTGTGAGCACGCAATTATATCGGGCGCGGCGCCCGCCTGCCGCACCAGCACCCTCAGGCCGCGGCAGCCTGGCTCACCGCCGCCGCGATGTCTTCGATGACCGCGCCGCCGAGACAGCGTTCGCCCTCGTAGGCGACCGCGTACTGACCGGGCGTGACGGCGCGTTGCGGCTGCTCGAACACCACGCGTGCGGTGCCGTCCGCCCGGGGCTCGAGCAGCGCCGGCTGATCGGCCTGGCGGTAGCGCACCTTCACACTGCAGCGGAACGCCTCGCGGCGCGGGGAGCTGAGCCAATGCCAGGCTCCGGTGGTGAGTGCGCTGCTCGACAGCAGCGGATGATCGTGTCCCTGCACGACGATGAGCGCATTGCGCTCGGCATCCTTCGCCGCTACGTACCAGGGCTGCTCGGGGTGGCCGTGCCGTCCGCCCAGCCCCAGGCCGCCGCGCTGGCCGAGCGTATAGAAAGGCAGTCCCTGGTGGGTCCCGAGCCGCTCTCCGGCGGGCGTTTCGATGGGCCCGGGGGTCCTGGGGAGGAAGCGCGCCAGAAACGCGCGAAACGGGCGCTCGCCGATGAAGCAGATGCCGGTGCTGTCGGGCTTGTCGAACACCGGCAGCCCGGCAGCGCGCGCGCGCTCGCGCACCGCGCTCTTGTGCCACTCACCCAACGGCATCAGCGTGCGGGCCAGCTCCTCGCCCGCCACGGCGTGCAGGAAATAGCTCTGATCCTTGGCGCCGTCGCGCGCCTTGTACAAACCCGTGCCCTCCGGAGCCTCCTGCAGCCGGGCGTAGTGCCCGGTCGCGAAATATGAGGCGCCCAGGCGTCGTGCCCACTGCAGCGCCACGCCGAACTTGATCTCGCGGTTGCACAGCACGTCCGGATTGGGTGTGCGGCCGGCGCGGTGCTCACGCAGAAAATGCCGGAACACGCGCTCACGGTACTCGAGCGCGAAGCTGGCGCGGTGCAGTGCAATGCCGAGCTCGGCCGCGACCGCGCGCGCGTCCTGGAAGTCCCGCGCGCTGGTGCAGTAGGCGTCCTCCTCCTCCTCCTCCCAGTTGCTCATGAACAGGCCCTGCACCTCCCAGCCCGCTTGCCGCAGCAGCAGCGCCGCGACTGCGGAGTCGACACCCCCGGAGAGCCCGACGATGACGCGCGCGGCGCTCACAGGCTCAGGGCCTCGGCGCTGGCGGCGCTGGCAGCCTGCAGGTCGAGGCCGGCGACCGGCTCGAGTGCCAGGCGCTGGCCCGAAAGGTAGTCGTGCACGCAGCGCAGCACCAGGGGGCTGCGCAGGCGCGCCGCGCGTGCCTCGAGCTCCAGGGGCGACAGCCAGTGCGTGCCCACGATGCCGGAATCGAGTTTTTGTCCGGCGTCATGGTCCGCGACCGCACCGGTGAAGGCGAAGCGCAGGGTGCGGCGCCCGTTGGCGGGGTTACGCCACAGGTACACGCCCAGGAGCGCCTGCGGCTCGAAGCGCCACGCCGTCTCTTCGCGCACCTCGCGCACGACCGCCGCAAACAGGGTCTCACCGTGCTCGACGTGTCCGGCGGGCTGATTGAAGACCAGCCGGTGGTTGATGCGCTCTTCCACGACCAGGAAGCGGCCGGCCGTCTCCGTGACGGCCGCGACGGTTACGTCAGGCGTTCGGGGCATGCAGGGGATTATAGCCGTCGGCGGCGCGACGGTCGGGGGCGCGATTTCAGCCGCGGCGTGCGGTGCGCAGGCCGCGCTCGACCGCGCTCGCGTTCCACACCTGATCGAATTCCTGCAGGTACAGCCGGGCGGCCGGCGGATTGTTGATGTCGGCGACACCGTCCCAGCTGTCGGCGCGCATACGGTAGACGATCGCCCGGTCGTCGGCGATGAGATACGCGGAGGCGCGCTGCGGCGACTGCGCCGCCACGTAGCGGATGTCGATGCAACTGGACAGCCGCCGCCCCATGGCGACGAAGCGGTTGCTGTCGCGCATGACGCGGGTCGGCTCCGCCAGCAGCACCCGCACCTTGGAGAAGCTGCGCGTCAGGACGAAGTGCTTGATGATCTCGAGGAAGGCGGTCTGATCGAACAGGTCGGGCTCGAGATCGGGCGTGTAGATCGAGATCAGCCGCTGCGCGGTGGCCGCGATCTCGTTGACCGCCGCGCGAACCTCGGCGAGGGAGGTGAGAACCGTCAGGGTCTCGGCCCCCTGGCGCGTCACGGGGGCAGGGCCGCCAGGGCTGGCGGATTCCGGCGCATAGCGCGCGTTCGCGAGCTGCGCCAAAGCACTGTTCAGGTCAAGTTCCCCGGTTATTGCCACGAGTGGCGCCCCGCATTCGCCTGCATGGGAGGCAGGCTGACGGGGATCTTAGTGACGGCCAGGGGGTTTTCCTTGCCGAACCGGTCACGATTTGGCGGCCGCATCTGCTCACAGTAAGTCAAAAACGAGGCGCAGTTCGCACTTTTGGCCGGACTGTCGGAAGATGCCGACACCCCGGTTGGTGTGCCACAGCGGCCGGTGGCGGCCCTCAAATCCGGCGCGCCAGCTGCGCGGCGAGCCCGGTGTAGTCGGCCGGCTTGAGGGCGCGCAGGCGGCTCTTCTCGGCCGGGGCGAGCGGCAGAGTGTCGATGAAGGCGGCGAGGGTGGCGGCATCGATCGTGCGGCCGCGTGTGAATTCCTTCAGGCGCTCGTAGCCCCCCGGCACACCCGCGGCGCGCAGCACGGTCTGCACCGCCTCACCCAGGACTTCCCACGTGGCGGCGAGATCGGCCGCCATGCGCTCAGGATCGGCCTCGATTCTGGCCAGTCCCCGTCCGAGCGCGCTCCAGGCGATCAGCGCATGAGCGAGCGCGACGCCCAGGTTGCGCAGCACGGTCGAGTCGGTGAGATCCCGTTGCCAGCGCGACACCGGCAGCTTCTCGGCGAAGTGCCGCAGCAGCGCATTGGCCACGCCACAGTTGCCTTCTGCGTTCTCGAAGTCGATCGGGTTCACCTTGTGAGGCATGGTCGATGAACCGACCTCGGCGGCGAGGGCGCGCTGGCGCAGATAGCCGAGCGAGACGTATCCCCACAGGTCGCGGCTGAGATCGATGACCATCACGTTCGCGCCCGCGAGGGCGTCGCAGTATTCGGCGATCCAGTCGTGCGGCTCGATCTGGGTGGTCCAAGGGTTGTACTCGAGGGACAGCGAGGTGACGAACGTCTGGGAAACGGCCGGCCAGTCCACCCCCGGCAGCGCCGCGGCGTGGGCGTTGAAGTTGCCGACCGCACCATTCCACTTGCCCAGAATGCTCACTGCCGCGAAGCGGCGCTGCGCGCGCCTGAGGCGCGCCACGAAGTTGGCGAACTCCTTGCCGAGGGTAGTCGGGCTCGCCGGTTGTCCGTGCGTGCGCGCCGGCATGGCGGTGTCGGCGTAGCGGTGCGCGAGCGCCGTAAGCTCCACCGTGCGGGCCTCGAGCGTGCCGAGGAGCGTCGCGCGCGCCGCGTGCAGCAGGCGCGCGTAACTGAGGTTGTTGATGTCTTCCGAGGTGCAGCCGAAGTGCACCAGCTCGAGGGTCGCATCCGTGGCCCCGACCGCGGTCAGTTGCTCACGCAGGTAGTATTCAACAGCCTTGACGTCGTGATTGATGCGCTCCTCGATGGCCTTGACGGCCGCCGCCGCTGCCGGCTCGGGTGCGACGGCAAGCTGACGCGCGCGCTCGCGCACCGCGGGCGTGAACAGCGCGCCGGGCAGTTGCGGCACCGCCGCCGCCAGATGCAGCAGCCACAGCGCCTCGATACGGATGCGCTCGCGGATCAGTCCGCCCTCGGTGAGCAGGCCGCGCAGCGGCGCGCTCGCGGCGCGGTAGCGCCCATCCACCGGCGACAGCGCGTCGAGCGCCGACAGTAGATCGCTGGAGCTCGCGGACATGCGCTACCATGATAACGCATACGGTCGTCCGGCTTCGGTTCGGTTGCCGCAGCCGGCGCGGAAGTGCGCGGAGTGTCTGCATGAGGACTTCCTTTCGGGTGGAGCGCGACAGCATGGGCGAGATCAAGGTGCCCGCCGATGCGCTGTGGGGGGCGCATACCCAGCGCGCGGTGCAGAACTTCCCCGTAAGCGGCCTCACCCTGCCGCGGCCGTTCATCGGCGCATTGGGCCTGGTGAAACAGGCCGCGGCACGCGTCAACAGGGAGCTGAAGCTCCTCGAGCCCAAGGTGGCGCAGGCGGTGGAGGAGGCCGCCGCGGAGGTGGCGGCGGGGGTGCACGATGAGCAATTCCCAATCGACGTCTTTCAGACCGGCTCGGGGACCAGCAGCAACATGAATGCCAACGAGGTCGTCGCGTCGTTGGCGAGCCGGAGGCTCGGCAGCCCGGTGCATCCCAATGACCATGTCAACATGTGCCAGAGCAGTAACGATGCGATTCCGACCGCCATCCACGTGAGCGCTGCGCTCACCGTGCGCCGCGAGCTCACACCGGCGCTCGAGCACCTGGCCGAAGTGCTGCGCGCCCGCGAGCGCGAGGTCGCGGGCATCGTGAAGACCGGCCGCACGCACCTGATGGACGCCATGCCGGTGACGCTGGCACAGGAGTTGTCCGGCTGGCGCACCCAGATCGAGAGTGGCGTGGCGCGGCTGAAGTCCGTCGAGCCGCGCCTGCTCGCCCTGGCACAGGGCGGCACCGCCGTCGGCACCGGCATCAACGCGCATCCGGAATTTGGCCGGCGATTCTGCCAGCAACTCGCCGTGCTCACCGGCGTTGAGTTTGCACCGGCGCGCAACTACTTCGAAGCGTTGTCGGCGCAGGACACCGCGGTGGAGCTGTCGGGCCAATTGAAGGTGATCGCCGTGAGTCTCATGAAGATCGCCAACGACCTGCGCTGGATGAACAGCGGCCCGCTGGCGGGGCTCGCCGAGATTGCACTGCCGGCCCTGCAACCGGGCAGCAGCATCATGCCCGGCAAGGTCAACCCGGTGATCCCCGAGGCCACCACCATGGTGGCGGCGCAGGTGATCGGCAACGATGCCACCATCACCCTCGCGGGGCAGTCGGGTAACTTCCAGCTGAATGTCATGCTGCCGCTGATCGCACACAATCTCCTGCAGAGCATCCGGCTGCTGGCAAACGCGGCGCGGCTGCTGGCCGACAACGCCATCGCGGGCTTCAAGGTGAACGAGGCGCGGCTCGCCGAGGCGCTCGAACGCAACCCCATTCTGGTGACCGCGCTGAATCCCGTGATCGGCTACGAGAAGGGCGCCGCCATTGCCAAGAAGGCGTACGCGGAAGGACGGCCGATCCGCGAGGTCGCAGCCGAGCTGACCGATCTGCCACGCGAGCAGCTGGCGCGGCTGCTGGATCCGGCCGAGCTCACCAGCGGCGGGATCAAGGGCGGCAGCAGCGGCGGAGGCTGAGTTGGCAGGTGCCGCAGCGAAGCGCGACTGGGCGCAGATCATCCGCACGCGGCTCGCCGGCTCCACGCCCCGACACGAGGTGTCGGATTGGCTGGTTCCGGGCATGTTTGAGCCCATGACTGCCTCGCAGCGGCGCCGGTTGCCGCCGGACCCGGTGCCTGCCGCGGTGCTCATACCGCTGGTGGAGCGGCCCGAGCTCACGGTGCTGTTCACACAGCGCGCCACGCAGTTGCGCAATCACGCCGGCCAGATCAGTTTCCCGGGCGGACGCATCGAGAGCACCGACGGCAGCCCCTCGGCGGCGGCACTGCGCGAGGCACGCGAGGAGATCGGCCTCACCGAGCGCTTCGTGTCGGTGATCGGCTACCTGCCGGACCACGTCGTGATCAGCGGCTTTCGCATCACGCCGGTGGTGGCCCTGGTGCAGCCGGGCTTCGAGCTGCTGCTCGATGCGCAGGAGGTTCAGGACAGCTTCGAGGTGCCGCTCGATTACCTGTTCGATCCCGCCAATCACCACCGGCACCGCCACACTTCCGCGATCAGCGGCGAGGAGGTGGAGTTTTGCGAGATCCCATACGGTGATCGCAACATCTGGGGCGCCACCGCCGGGATGCTCCTCACCCTCTATCGGGTGTGTGTCGGACCCGCCGATGAGTGACGCCGAACGCGCCCTCGGCGCACTGCTCGCGCTGATGGCGCGCCTGCGCGATCCGCAGCGCGGCTGTCCCTGGGACCGCGAACAGACCTTCAGCAGCATCGCCCCTTACACCATCGAGGAGGCCTACGAAGTCGCCGATGCCATCGAGCGTGGCGAGCGCGACGCGCTGCGCGATGAGCTCGGTGACCTGCTGTTTCAGGTGGTGTTTCACGCCCGCATGGCCGAGGAGCGCGGTTGGTTCGACTTCGCCGCAGTCGCCACCGCGATTCACGACAAGCTCGTGCGCCGCCATCCGCACGTGTTTGCGGGCACCTCGCCCGCGCCCGAGGAACTGGTGCGTGTGTGGGAGGAGCAGAAGGCGCAGGAGCGCGCCGCGTCGGACCGGGCTCGCCCGGCGGGGGAGGGTACGGTGTTGGCCGGCGTCCCGCGGGCGCTGCCGGCGCTGGTGCGCGCGGCGAAGCTCGGCCGCCGGGCGGCACGCGTCGGCTTTGACTGGCCGGATGCGCTCGAGGTGCGGGCCAAGGTGCTGGAGGAACTGCACGAGATGGATGGCGCGCTCGCCGCCGCCGGCGCCGCGGGCGAGGCGGGCGCCGATGCGGGAGCGATCGCGGATGAGCTCGGGGATCTGCTGTTCTCCATCGTGAACTGGAGCCGGCACCTGAAACTCGACGCGGAGGCCGCGCTGCGGGCCGCCAATGCCAAGTTCGAGCAGCGCTTCGCCACCATGGAATCACTCGCGCGCGCACGTGGCCTCGATCTCAAGAGCCTGTCGGCGGCCGAGTGGGACGCGTTGTGGCGCAAAGCAAAACTGAACCGCACCTGAACATAACAGGCTGTGGCTGAAAGTCGCAGCGCAATACACTAATGCGCTACCCTTGCGCGCACCCATGAACGCGTGGCGAGCTGCTCCTCTCATCTTATGGCTGCCCGTGGTGGGCGCGAACGCAGCTGCGGCCTCCACCGCGGCTGCGGAACCGATCGGCCGCATGGCCGTGGCGCGCGCGGCGGTTTCGATGGACCAGGCCGTCAAGATGGTCGAACAGCGCTTTCGCGCGCGCGTGGTGAAAGCCGAGACGCAGAAGGGCGACGGCCGCACCGTCTACGTGTTGAGGCTCCTCAACGACTCGGGCAAGGTCTGGACGGTGCGCGTGGATGCGGCGGACGGGTCGGTGCAGTAGCCGCACACTGAAGGGGGCGGCATGCGCGTACTGGTGGTCGAAGACGAAGCGGCGCTGCGCGACTCGCTGAAGGAACGGCTGGCCGCCGCGGGTTTTTCCGTGGACGTGGCGCGCGACGGCAACGAGGGGCTGTTCGCGGGGCTCGAATACCCGCTGGACGTCGCCGTCATCGACCTCGGGCTGCCGAACCTTCCCGGCCTGGAAGTGATCCGCCGCCTGCGGGCGGCGCGCAAGACCTACCCGATCCTGATCCTCACGGCGCGCGACAACTGGCAGGACAAGGTCGAGGGGCTGCAGGCGGGGGCGGATGACTACGTCGCCAAGCCGTTTCACTTCGAGGAAGTGCTGGCGCGGCTGCAGGCGCTGCTGCGCCGGGCGGGCGGCTGGGCGAGCCCGCAGCTCAATTGCGGAGCCGTGGTGCTGGACACGCGCGCGCAGACCGTAGCGGTGAGCGGCGCACCCGTGGAGCTCACCACCTTCGAGTACCGCATCCTCGAGCACCTGATGCTGCGCGCCGGGGATGTGATCTCCAAGACCGAGTTGACCGAGCGCCTGTACGACCAGGACTTCGAGCGTGACAGCAACGTCATCGAGGTGCTGGTCGGGCGGCTGCGCCGCAAGCTCGACCCGCAGGACGAGCTGCGTCCCATCGAGACGCTGCGCGGCCGGGGTTATCGTTTCGCGCTGCCGCGCGACGCCGCCTCCTAGGCGGCCGGCACCGCGCTGCACAGCAGACCGTGCACTCGCTCAGTCGGCGGCTGCTGGTTTCGGTCTCCGTGCCCCTGGCGTTGTTCTTCGGCGGCATGATGCTGGTGCTCGACACCGGTTTCCGGGCGCTCTCGGAGCGCTCGCTGCGCGAGCTCCTCGACTCGCAGATGGTGTCGCTGATTGCTGCGGCCGAGCTGCAACCGAACGGCGGCTATGCCCCGGCCCCGCACACGCTCGATCCACGGCTGGCGACCCCGCGCTCGGGACTCTACGCGGAGATCCATTCGCAGCGTTACCTGTGGCGCTCGCCCTCGACGGCGGGCCTGTCCACCAGCGATTTCGGAGCGCTGCTCGTGCCCGGGGAGCGCAACCTGCTGTACACGGCCTTCGGTCACGACCGCGTGGCCATCGAGAGCCGCGCGATCCAGTTCGCGGATGACCCCAGTGGCACGCGCACGATTACCTTCAGCGTTGCCGTCAGCCTCAGCCCCTATGAGGAGCAGCTGTGGCGCTTCCGCCGCGAGCTGATCGGCTGGTTCGCAGGACTCATGCTGGTGCTGCTCGTGACACTGGCCGCGCTCCTGCGCTGGGTGCTCGCGCCCGTGCGGCGCATGGAGCGGGAGATTCACGAAGTGGAGGAGGGGCGCTGCGAGAGCCTCGGCGCGGGGTACCCGCGCGAGTTGTCCGGCGTCGCGACCAACCTCAATGCGCTGCTGCTCGGGGAGCGCAAGCGCGTCAGCCGCTACCGTGACACGCTCGGGAACCTGGCGCACAGTCTGAAGACCCCGCTCGCCGTCATGCGAGCAAGTCTGTCCGGCGCAACGCCCGCCGGCCCCGTGGGGGCGGAGATCGATCGCATGACCGGCATCATCGAGCACCAGTTGAAGCGTGCCGCCGCCTCCGGCGGGGCACTGCTCGGGCAGGCGCCGGTGGAGGTGGCGCAGTTGGCGGCCGAGCTGCGCGGCACGCTGCTGAAGGTGTACGCGGGCAAGGATCTGTCGCTCGAGCTCGCGATCGCACCGGCGACGCTGTTCGTCGGTGATCGCGGCGACCTCACGGAGCTGATGGGAAACCTGCTCGACAACGCCTGCAAGTGGTGCCGCAGCCGGGTACGGCTCACGGCGAGCAGTGACGAGAGCGCCGGCCCGCGCGAGCGCCTGCGGCTCATCGTGGAGGACGACGGACCGGGTATTTCCGCGGACGACCGCGCGCGCGTGCTGGAGCGCGGCGTGCGTACGGACCAGAACGTGCCGGGCTATGGGCTGGGGCTCGCCATGGTGCACGATACCGTGGACCTGTACGGCGGGCAGCTCGCGATCGACTCATCCCCGCTCGGTGGCGCACGTTTCTCGCTGCGGCTGCCGGGACGCTGACGGCGGGCGCGCTACTGCGCCACCTTGAACTCGATCCCCTGCGCCAGCGGCAGCTCCCGGCTCCAGTTCACCGTCGTGGTCTGGCGGCGCATGTACGCTTTCCAGGCATCCGAGCCGGACTCGCGTCCGCCGCCGGTATCCTTCTCACCGCCGAACGCGCCGCCGATTTCGGCGCCCGAAGTGCCGAGATTGACGTTGGCGATACCGCAGTCGCTGCCGGCGGCCGACAGGAAGGCTTCCGCGTTCTGCAGTCGGTCGGTGAACAGCGCCGAAGACAGGCCATGGGCGGCGGAGTTCTGGGCGGCGATCGCCTCGGCAAGCGAGGCGACCGGAATCAGGTACAGAATCGGTGCGAAGGTCTCGGTCTGCACGATTGGCCACTCGTTGCGGACGCGAATGATCGCCGGCTCCACGAAGTTGCCGGGGCGCTTGAGGGTATTGCCGCCATAGAGCAGCTCGCCGCCGGCTTCGCGTGCGCTCGCGATAGCGGCCTGGTAGCGCTCGACGGCTTGGCGGTCGATCAGGGGGCCCATGAGCGTGCCGCTCTCCAGTGGATCACCGATGCGCACCTGCCGGTAAGCGTGAATCAGGCGCCGCTCCAGCTCCGCCGCGATCCCCTGGTGGGCGAACACGCGCCGCGTGCTGGTGCAGCGCTGGCCGGCGGTGCCGACTGCGCCAAACACGATCGCCGGCACCGCGAGGTCGAGATTGGCGGTCTCGTCGACAATGACGGCGTTGTTGCCACCGAGCTCGAGCAGGCTCTTGCCGAGGCGCGCGGCGACGCGCTCGCCGACCTTGCGACCGACCTCGGTCGAGCCGGTGAAGGAGATGAGCGCCACGCGCCGGTCCGCCACGAAGCGCGTCGCCAGCTCCGTGCCGGAGTCCACGAACAGCTGAAAGACCGGCGGCAGATGGTTGGCTTCGACCACGCTGTTGCACAGCCGCTGCAGGGCGAGCGCCGTCAGGGGTGTCTTGGGCGAAGGCTTCCACACGCAGGCGTTGCCGCACACGATCCCGAGGAACGCGTTCCACGACCACACCGCGACCGGGAAGTTGAAGGCCGTGATGATGCCCACGACCCCCAAGGGATGCCATTGCTCGGACATGCGATGCCGGGGGCGCTCGGAGTGCATGGTCAGGCCGTAGAGCATGCGCGACTGGCCGACCGCGAAGTCGGCGATGTCGATCATCTCCTGAACCTCGCCCAATCCTTCCGCGAGGATCTTGCCGTTCTCCAGTGACACCAGCGTGCCGAGGTCGCTCTTGTGCCGCCGCAACTGCTCCCCGAGCAGGCGTACCGCTTCCCCGCGCTTGGGCGCCGGCACGTCGCGCCAGGCGGCCGCGGCCTCGACGGCGGAGCCCAGCACGTGCTCGTAATCCTGCGCGCTGGCGGGCCGCACCTGCGCGAGCAGCGCGCCATCCGCAGGGTTGTGCACGTTCATGAGCGCGGCGTCGGTGGCGTTCGACCAGCCGCGCGATCCGGACCAGGCGCCGGGGTTGACGGCGCCCAACCCCAAGCGCTTCAGCAGCGCACCGATGTCCCTGCTCATCCGTTCGCCGCCTGGCGGCGCTGATGGCCGGCTTTACCCGACACGACCACCTCGCCGGATACGTGCTTGGTACCACCCGGCGCGTAGTAACGGCCGAAGCGGTTGGCGAGAATCTCCGTCAGACGAAACTGCTCCTGCGCCACGAAGCCACTGTACCGCCCCTGGTGCTCGAGCACGAGGTCCACGACCGCGGTGATTCCGGCGGCCGTCGTCACCTGGATCGCCGACCACAGCCGCCCGGCGATGACCTGCGGATAGATCTTGTTGACGTAGTTCTCCTCGCGCAGCTGTCCGTCCTGCGTGCCGGTGACCGCTGCATACACGATCACCACATCCTGCAGGGTCTGCGGGACGGCGTTCTCCAGGATGCGCTTGAGCGTGCCGCGATCGTGATTGAGCTTCAGGTCGTGCATGAGCAGGCGCATCTGCTGGCAGTGACCGGGGTAACGCATGGTCTTGTAGTTCATCGTTTCGATGTGTGCGCCGTGCGTCTCGGCCAGCGACCCGAGACCCCCGGAGGTGTTGAACGCCTCATACAGCGTGCCGTCGATCTCGATTTCCTCGAGTCCCTCGAGAGGCGCAACCTCGAGCAGCCGCCCGTCGCTCACCGCCTGGCAGGGGTTGCCGTACTCATTAATGAGTCCCTCGGTGGACCAGGTGAGGGAGTACTTGAGGACGTTGTTCGGGTGCTGCGGCAGGGCCCCGACGCGCAGCTTCACCGCCCGCAACGCGTCAAAGTGCGTGATCAGCTCGGCAGCGGCGATGCTGATGAATCCGGGAGCGAGCCCACATTGCGGCACGAACGCCTGGCCAGCCCCCGCGGCGAGGGTGCGCACCGAGCGGGTGACGTCCACGTCTTCCGTCAGGTCGAAGTAGTGGAGGCGCGCCTTGCGGGCGGCCGCGGCGACTCCGACGTTGCAGTAGTACGGCAGGCTGGAAACGACGGCATCGAGCGGCTGCTCGGCGAGATGCCGCGCGAGTGCCGCCGCGTCGCTCGCGTCCAGTGCGAAGGCGAGGATGTTGCGGGTCTCGTGGGCACGCACCACCGCCTCCGCCGCAGTGCCGTCGATATCGCCCAGTTGAACTTTGTAACTGCCCGATTCGGCTAGCAATCCGGAAATCAATGCGCCGATCTTGCCGGCGCCCAGAACCAATACGCGGTGCATAGAGCCCCTCGCGGAAAAGGGGCGCATTCTGCCCGCGAAGCGCCCGCAGCGCCAGCGCCGCGCCGGGACGCCGGGCAGCGTAGGCGCCGGTGGCCGGACTCTTGCGGAAACCGTGGTAGGATCAATGACATGCGCTCACCCGAAACCACCTCCTGGCACAGCGCCAGCTGGCAGACACGGCTGGCCCAGCAACAGCCGGTGTATGCGGATCCGCGCGCGCTCGAGCGGATCGTGGCGCACGTCTCGCGCCTGCCGCCCATCGTCGTCTCCTGGGAGATCGAGACGCTGCGCGGTCGGCTTGCCGCCGCCCAGCGCGGGGAGGCCTTTCTGCTGCAGGGCGGTGACTGTGCGGAAGCGTTTGCCGATTGCGAGTCGGACACCATCGCCAAGAAGCTCAAGATCCTGCTGCAGATGAGTCTGGTGCTGCTGCACGGACTGAAGAAACCCATCATCCGCGTGGGGCGCATGGCCGGTCAGTACGCCAAGCCCCGCTCGACCGACACCGAGACGCGCGACGGGGTGACGCTACCGAGCTATCGCGGCGATCTGGTCAATCGTCCGGAATTCACTCCCGAGGCGCGTGCGGCGGATCCGGAACTGCTGCTGCGCGGTTATGAGCGCGCAGCGCTGACCCTGAATTTCGTGCGCGCGCTGGTCGAGGGGGGCTTTGCGGATCTGCACCACCCGGAGTACTGGGATCTGGGTTTCGTGCACCAGGCGCCTCTCAAGGACGCTTATCAGCGCATCGTGAGTTCGATCGGCGATGCACTGGATTTTTTCGAGGGCATCAGCGGCCGCCAGGTTCACGAGGCCACGCTGGTGGACTTCTATGCGAGTCACGAGGGCCTGCACCTGCACTACGAGCAGGCACAGACGCGCTTCCTCCCCCGGCAGAACCGCTGGTACAACCTCTCGACACACCTGCCGTGGATCGGCATGCGCACCGCGGGGCTCGAAGGCGCGCACGTCGAGTACTTCCGCGGTATCTCCAACCCCATCGCCGTCAAGGTCGGATCCGCCATGGACGCGGCCTGGCTGCAGGGCCTGGTGACGACCCTCAACCCGCAGAACCAGCCCGGCCGGCTCACCTTCATCCACCGCTTCGGGGCGAAGGAAGTGGCGGCCGCGCTGCCCAAGGCGATCGAGGCGGTGCGCCAGACCGGACAGACGGTGCTGTGGGTGTGCGATCCCATGCACGGCAACACCGAGAC
Source organism: Steroidobacteraceae bacterium (assembly GCA_035300445.1). Classification (GTDB taxonomy): domain Bacteria; phylum Pseudomonadota; class Gammaproteobacteria; order Steroidobacterales; family Steroidobacteraceae; genus 13-2-20CM-66-19. The sequence continues at coordinate 3,691 of DATGVL010000061.1, read as the reverse complement.
GACCACCGGCGGGATCAAGACGCGCCGCTTCGAGAACATCCTCAAGGAGCTGGAACTGGCGTTCCGCATCCACGCCGAGCTGGGATCGTATCTGGGCGGCGTGCACATCGAGCTCACCGGGGACGACGTGACCGAGTGCACCGGGGGTGCGCGCGGACTCACCGACCAGGACCTGCAGCGCGCCTATCGTTCGAGCGTGGATCCACGCCTGAACCACGAGCAGGCCCTCGAGCTCGCCATGCTGATCGCCGAGCGCAGCCAGAGCCGCCGCGCCGACAAACGTGCCGGCACCGCCGCGCCCTGAGAGCTTTGCAGCGCATCAGTCCTGAGCCGGCCGCCGCGTACGATCAAGACTGCAGGCGCTGCCCGCGGCTCGCGCGCTTTCTGGCCCAGGCGCGCGCCACTCATCCCGGCTACTGGGCGCGACCCGTGCCGTCCTTCGGTGCGCGCGAGCCGCGCATTCTGATAGTGGGTCTCGCGCCCGGGATGCACGGCGCCAACCGTACCGGCCGGCCCTTCACCGGAGATCACGCGGGGATCCTCCTGTACCACACGCTCTACGAGGCGGGGCTTGCCAGCGGCGCGGTATCCGCCTCCGCCAGCGACGGGCTCACGCTCTCGAACGCCCGCATCGTCAACGCGGTGAAATGCGTGCCGCCGCAGAACAAGCCCCTGCCGCAGGAGATCCGCTGCTGCAACGCCTACCTCACCGCCGAGCTGCGGCAGTTGTCCACGGTGCGCGTGTACCTGGCGCTGGGGCGCGTGGCGCACGATGCGGTGCTGCTGGCGCGCGGCCTCACGCGCGCGCGCTTCCCTTTCGCGCACGGACGCGAACACCTCCTCGATGGAGCGCACAGCATGCTCGATTCGTATCATTGCAGCCGCTACAACACCTCGACCCGCCGGCTCACGCCGCTGATGTTCAGAAAGATAATGGCGCGCACCTGCGAGCTCGCCGGCCTGCCGGTGCCCGCGGCGCTGCAGGTGCCTTAGAAGCTGCCGACCGTGTTCGACCCCAGGGAATACATCGCCTCACTCCCCAAGCGACCGGGTGTGTACCGCATGTTCGGTGCCGGGCACGAGCTGCTGTACGTCGGCAAGGCGCGCAGCCTGCGGGACCGGGTCGGGACCTACTTTGCCGCCGGCAACGTCAATCCCAAGGTGCAGGCGCTGGTGCAGCAGATCACCGCCATCGAAGTCACGGTGACCAACTCGGAGACCGAGGCGCTGCTGCTCGAATACAACCTCATCAAGGCGCACAAGCCGCGCTTCAACGTGGTGCTGCGCGACGACAAGAGCTTTCCCTACATTCACCTGTGCGCGGAGCACGAGTTTCCGCGGCTCATGTTCTACCGGGGCACGCGCAGCGCCCCCGGCCGCTACTTCGGACCCTTCCCCAATGCGGGCGCGGTGCGCGACACGCTCAACCAGCTGCAGAAGCTGTTTCGCATCCGCAACTGCCGCGACAGCTTCTTCGCCAACCGCAGCCGGCCGTGCCTGCAGCACCAGATCGGCCGCTGCTCGGCACCGTGCGTCGGTCTCATCACGCGCGCCGCCTACGCCGAGGACATGGCGGCGGCGGTCAAGGTGCTCGATGGCCGCAGCGATGAGGTGAATGCCGAGCTGCAGGCGCGCATGGAGGAGGCGGGCGCCAGCCTGCAGTTCGAGCGCGCGGCGCAGATCCGCGATCAGCTCGCAGCCCTCAAGCGCATCCAGGCACAGCAGGTCGTGACCGCGGAAGGGCATCGCGATGTCGACGTATTCGCGATCGTCGGCGAGGCCGGCGAATACGCCGTGAGCGTGATGCTGGTGCGCGGGGGCCGCAATCTCGGCACCACCAGCTACTTCCCGCGCGCCGCGCTCGCGGAAGCCGACGAGGCGCTCGCCTCCTTCGTCATGCAGTACTACGCGAGCGCCGAGGCTCCCGCGGAGGTGCTGCTCGGTAATCCGCTCGAAGACGCGGCATCCCTGGCGGAGCTGCTCAGCAGCCGCACCGGGCACGCGGTCGAAGTGCGCCATCCGCAGCGCGGCCTGGCGGTGCGCTGGGTCGAGCTGACCCAGGAGAACGCCGTGCAGGCGTTGCGCATGCGCTTCGCGCAGCGCCAGGGGATGGACGAGATGCTGCAGGACCTGTCCGAGGTGCTCGACCTGCCCGAGCCGCCCGCGCGCCTGGAGTGCTTCGACATCAGCCACACGGGCGGCGAGGGCACGGTGGCATCCTGCGTCGTGTTCGGTCCGGAGGGTCCGCTGAAAAAGGAGTACCGGCGCTTCAACATCAGCGGCGTCGCGCCGGGGGACGATTACGCGGCGCTGCGGCAGGCGCTGGAGCGCCGCTACAAGCACGTGCGCCAGGGGGAAGTGCAGGCGCCGGACCTGCTGCTGATCGACGGCGGCGCGGGGCAGATCAGCCAGGTGCACGCGGTGCTCGCGGAGCTGGGCTATGGCGATCTGACACTCGTCGGGGTGGCCAAGGGTCCGGACCGCAAGCCCGGACAGGAGCGGTTGTTCGTGTACGGGGTGGCCACGCCGGTGACGCCCGAAGGCCACTCCCCGGCCGCACGCCTCGTGCAGAGAATCCGCGACGAAGCGCATCGGTTTGCGATCACCGGTCATCGCCGCAAGCGCGCGCGCCGTTACAACGAGTCGGTTCTGGAAGTGGTTCCGGGACTCGGACCTGCAAAGCGGCGCGCGCTCCTGAAGCACTTCGGCGGCCTGCAGGGAGTGATGCGCGCCGGCGTGGCGGACCTCACCCGGGTGGCGGGAATCGGAGCGACACTGGCGCGAAGTCTTTATGATCACCTGCATCCGGGCTCGTGAGAAGCAGCTGATGGCGTGGAACCTGCCCAACACCCTCACCTGGGCGCGCATCGCCGCGATCCCGCTCATCGTCGTGTTGTTCTACATGCCGTACCCGTGGGCCGATCCGGCCGCGGGTCTGTTGTTCGCGGCCGCCGGCGTCACCGATTCGCTCGACGGCTATTTCGCGCGCCGGCTCGGCCAGGTCTCACGCCTGGGCGCATTCCTCGATCCGGTCGCGGACAAGCTGATCGTCGCCGTCGCGCTGGTGTTACTGGTGAGCAGGGATGCGCGCTGGCCGATCGTGCTCACGGCGGCGATCATCATCGGCCGCGAGATCACCATTTCGGCGCTGCGCGAGTGGATGGCCGAGATCGGCGCGCGGCGCAAAGTCGCGGTCTCGCAGCTCGGCAAGTACAAGACCATCCTGCAGATCATCGGTCTGTCGCTGATGTTGTACCGCTGGCATCTGTTCGGGCTGCCGACCTACCGGCTCGGCGTGGGGCTCACGGAGGTCGCCGCCGCGGCAACGCTCGTTTCCATGGCGGCCTATCTGCGTATCGCGTGGCCTGAGCTAAAACGTTAGGTATATATTGTAAGCTATTATATCTACGTGACTTAGTTTCACCGGTTTCAGACGGAAAGTGAGCCCCCGGCGCGCTTCAGACTCGCCTTGACTTCCAGAGGGGTGTACATAGAATTCGCGGCTCCTGATTCTGCGGATGCGGGAATAGCTCAGTTGGTAGAGCACGACCTTGCCAAGGTCGGGGTCGCGAGTTCGAGTCTCGTTTCCCGCTCCATCTCCCTTCTGGAACGCGTGCCCATGAGAGGCATGCGGCTGTTCGTGGCTGGCTTGCTCCTGGCGAGCGTCGTGCCCTCTGCCGAGGCGGCGCCG
>DATGVL010000060.1:0-2437 GCA_035300445.1 Steroidobacteraceae bacterium | reverse complement strand
GCGGTGCTGCCGGGGGGCGCGAGGTTGTCGGCGGCGCCGTTGCGCGGCGCCGGGGCTGGCGCCGAGGGCAGCCTTGCGTAACGGGGCAGCCAGAAAAAGGCAGCGAGTGCCGCAGCGACCAGCCCGGCGAGCGCGAGCAGTACCCGCGGCGTATGGCGGCGCTCGGGCTCGAGCCGCGGCAGCTCCGGGGTGACCTGGCGCAACTCCTCCCACAGCGCCTGTGCGTTGCTGACGCCGGGCGCCGGCGCGCGCAGCGGCGGACCGGGTGAGGACACGGATGGCAGTGCTGCGGGCGGCTCATCCGGCGGACCCGTCGGGTTGGCCGGCTCCGCATCGCGCGGCGGCTCGGCAGTCTCGAAGTCGAACGAAAGGGTGTCGTTGAGCGCCGCATCGAGCTCATCGATGATTTCGCGCATCGAGGCCGGCCGCTCGTTCGCATCCTTGGCGAGCATGCGGCTCACCAACGAGCCGAGTTGTGGCGGCATCTGCTCGGCGGGCTCGAGCAGCGGCACCGGCTCGCGCTGCACGCGCTGGGCGTCGAAATTCGGGTAGTGCGGCGGGTAGCGCGACAGCAGCTCGTAGGCGAGCGCGCCCAGACCGTACACGTCGTCCGCCGGCGCGGGCGGCTCGCCGCGCAGTTGCTGGGGACTTGCGCTGAAGGGCGACAGCGTGCGCGGTATCTCGCTGCCTGCATCCAGCACCTGGCCGGAGGCGCCGAAGTCCGCGAGCTTCGCGTGGCCGTGCGCATCGAACAGTACGTTCGCGGGCTTGAGGTCGCGGTGAATCACGCCGCGCTCGTGCGCGTGCTCGAGCGCCTGCGCGATCTCGAGCAGCACCGGGACGATGGCGAGGTAGCCGGCGCCGCGCAGCCGGCGCAGATCGCCTCCGGGGGCCAGCTCCATGGGCAACAGCAGCGCGCCGTCCTCGCGCTCCGGGGGAAACACCTTGAGGATCCCGGGATGATCCAGGCGGCTGGCGCTCTGGTACTCGTGCAGCAGCACGGCCCAGGCGGTGGCGCTGCTTCCTGCCGCGGGATGCAGGATTTTCAGCGCGATGTCGAGCCCGCGCTGCGCATCATGCGCGCGCCACACTTCGCCCTGTCCGCCGGTGCCCAGCCGTTCGTGCAGAGTGTAGGGGGCCTTGATTGCACGCCCGGGATACGCGGTCACCGCCTCGGTCATGGCCCGTCAGTGTGCCGCATCCAGCGCGACGGGTACGGGGGGCACGACGGGTTCGGGCGCCACCTGCACCGGAGTGCCGTTCTCCTCCAGGTACAGATCGTGCAGCATCTTGCGCCATTCCCGGTATTGCTCCTCGGCGGTCCCGGTGAGCCTGAGCGTGCGGCCTTCGACCTCGATGACCTGAGGCGCGACCTCGGACTGAAAGGTGTCCGACATTTCCCTGAGCGCCTGGGCGTGCACCTTCGCGTCCGCGTACTTCTTCAGTCCCGACAGAATGGCCGCCGTGCCGCCGATGGCGCCGCCGTAACGCGCCGCGGACTGGACGCGCTGGCAGTTGTAGTCGTAGGGGCTGCACTGGTTGGGCACCAGCACGCTCGCCAGCACCGCGGCCGCGCCGAGGTAGGTGCGGGTGCGCGCCTGGTTGAGCGCGCGCTGCTCCTTCTCGATTTCCTCGAAGCTCGCGCGCCGCCACTGGCCATAGGAGAAGTTCATCTGGTCGCTGAAATTCGCGTAGTAGCCGTTGACGGTGTCGATCACGGTGGCGTCACGCTGGCGGATGCGCTCGACGCGCGTGGCGATCGGATCATCGGTGGCCGGCAGGCGCGTCACTTTCACCAGTCCCTTCGGGTCCGTGGCGAGGTAGCCGCCCATCGCCGCGGGTACCAGATCACCCGCGAACGCCAGCTGCGTCACGCGGCGGATGTCGCGCCGGTCACCGGCCTGCAGCGCATCGCGCGCCGCCACCATGTCGTTGGCGATGGCCGAGTACAGGTTCTGGAACGGGTCGCGTGCCTTCAGGGCCGCATCGGTCTTGTACGAGCCGGTATCCGGCGGGCTCTCGTAGCGGCGCGCGCCGATCCAGACACGGCCGGCGGAATCCTTCACCGTGATCTCGAGCGCGAGCTTCGCGCCGGTCGACTCGAGGATCCGGCCCGACACGATCACGTCGATGAACTGCGCGCTCTCGGGAGCCACCCGCACCGCTCCCCACTGTCCCGAGGACTCGAGCGTGCCACGCAACAGCGTCGCGATGTAGCGCGACTCGGCCTTGCGGATATCGGGGTTGATGCGCTGTTTCTCGAGCGCCTTGGCGTCCAGGTTGGGCGGGATGCCGGGGTCGAGCGGGTGCACGGTGACGTCGAGCAGCTCGTCCTGCGGGATCTGCCGGTCCGCCTGGATCGGGTTGACCCTCGCGAGCGGCTTGGATTCGTGCACCACGCAGCCGCCGGCCGCGAGCAGCGCGGCGCAGCCCAGCA
>DATGVL010000059.1:0-6166 GCA_035300445.1 Steroidobacteraceae bacterium | reverse complement strand
GAATGAACTGCCACAGTCCCGAGGCGCGGGCGCGCGAGTAGGCGTACGGCTCAAACGCGCTCTCCACCACCGGCAGCAGCGCGAGCTCGAGCGGCATGCCGCGGCGCTCCAGCTCGGTGACGATCTGATAGAGGTACAGGTCCGCCCGTCCGAAGGCACGCTGCAGATACTCCGGGTTCGACGCGTACCAGCGCAGCTGCTGATCGACCGCACGCCGATCATCCCCGTCCTCGAGCTTGAAGCCCGCGCGCATCCGATCGAACAGGTCTCCGTACTGCTCAGGCGCAAGTCCGGCAAGCTGCGTCGGTGCAGCATCGAGCGCGGGTGCAGGCGCGGGAGAAGCGGCTGGGGTCGTCTCGGGCATCGCCGCGGCCGCTGATGCGTCGGGCGTGCCCATCGAAGCGTCCGGCGCAGGTATGGCGGCGACGGGCGCACTGGCTGATGCGTCTGGTGCCGCGGTCGTCGTCGAGCCGAGGGGCGCCGCGGTCGAGGCGTCCGTCGCGGCTGTTGAAGCGACCGTCGCGGCCGTCGGGGCGATGGGCGCAGGTGTCGAGGCGTCGAGCGCGGCGGTTGATGCCGCTGGCGCGACGGTCGGGGCGATGGGCTCAGGAGTTGAGCCGCCGGTCGCGCCTGTCGAGGCGGCCGGTGCAGCCACCGCAACGGGTATCGCATCGGGGGCGGTGGTGACGAGCTGCGGTGGCGAGGACTCGCGCGGGCGCGCAGGCGCATGGGCGCACGCCGCCAGGGCGAGAAGAGCCAAGGTCAGAAGCCCAAGAGGCGTGCGTTTGAGGATTGCCATCGCCAAGTTCCGTACCCTCTGTCGGCGTGCTACTTTTCCCGCGCCAGGGCACGGGTCCATCCATGACACTACTGGCTCACGAGGAATTTAACCGGTAAGTTCATAGTATTTCCAGCACCTCAATCGTGCCAGTTCGCATTTCACACATCCCCGATCGTGATACGGCTCTCAGCGCCTGGTGGGAAACCCCACTGGGCCGGGCGCTCCTGGCGGCGGAATCCGAGCTCCTCGCGGCGGCGCTGGAGGACGTTTTTGGGTGGGAATTGGTGCAGGTCGGCGCCTGGGGCGCGGCGCGCGAGCTGCTGGCGGGCAGCCGCACGCGCCGGCAAAGCCTCATCGCAGCGCCGGGTTTCGCCGGCGCGGCCGACATAATCGCGAGACCCTCGCAGTTGCCGCTAATTGGCGACAGTATCGATGCGACGCTCCTGCCGCACACGCTGGAATTCGCCCCCGATCCGTACGCCATTCTGCGTGAGGTGGATCGCGTGCTCGGAGGCGAGGGGCAATTGCTGGTGCTGGGATTTCAGCCCTGGAGCCTGTGGGGCATGCGCGCGCGCTGGAGCCGCACGGGTTTCCCGCCGGGCATGCGGCGCGTGCTGTCGGAGCGGCGGCTGCGCGAGTGGCTGGTACTGCTGGGGTTCGAGGTCATCGCGACGCAGCACTACCTGTACCTGGGCCCCTGGAGCCGGGGCCTCGCGAGCGGGGAGGGGACCGGAAGAATGCTGCGCCGCGGGCTCACCTACCCGCTGCCCGCGGGCGCCTACCTGCTGCGGGCGCGCAAGCGCGTGTACACCCTCACGCCGATTCGTCTGCGGTTCCGCGAGAAGCCCGCCGTGATCGGCGGCCTGGTCAAGCCCACGACCCGCTCACGGGCGTGATCGAGATCTATACCGACGGCGCCTGCCGCGGCAATCCGGGGCCGGGAGGCTGGGCGGCGCTGCTGCAGATGGGCAAGACCGAGAAAGAGCTCCACGGCGCGGAAGCCCTGACCACCAACAACCGCATGGAACTGACCGCGGTCATTCGCGCACTCGAAGCACTCACGCGTCCGGTGCAGGCACGCGTGTACACGGACTCGGAATACGTTCGCCGCGGCATCACCGAGTGGCTGACCGCATGGAAGGCGCGCGGCTGGCGTACCGCCGCTCGCAAGCCGGTGAAGAACCAGGACCTGTGGGAGCAACTCGATGAGCTCGCCGCCCGCCACGAGATCGAGTGGCACTGGGTGCCGGGGCACGCCGGCGTCCCCGGCAACGAGCGCGCCGATAAGCTCGCGAACGAGGCGATCGATGCCTTGCAGCTGCGATCCTTACGGTAGACTCCCCTGCGCCATGAGACAGGTCGTCCTTGACACCGAGACCACCGGACTTGAGCCCGAGCTCAATCACCGTGTGATCGAGATCGGCTGCGTGGAACTGCTGAACCGGCGCTCCACGGGGCGCACCTTCCACCGCTACCTCAATCCCGAGCGGGACATCGACGACGGCGCGCTCGCGGTGCATGGCATTTCGCGCACCGATCTGGACGGGCAACCGCGCTTTGCGGACATCGCCGAAGAACTGCTCGCGTTCCTCGCCGGCGCCGAGCTCGTGATCCACAACGCCGCCTTCGATGTCGCATTCCTCGATGCGGAGCTGGCGCGCCTGGCGGGCGAGCCGCGCCAGGTCGCATCCGTGTGCCAGGTGCTCGATACGCTCGCCCTGGCGCGTGAGTTGCACCCGGGACAGCGCAACAGCCTGGAGGCGCTGTGCAAGCGCTATGAGGTCGATGACTCGGCACGCGAGCTGCACGGGGCGCTGCTCGATGCGCGAATTCTCGCGGACGTGTACCTCGCGATGACGGGAGGGCAGAGTGCGCTGCCCCTCGCCGAGCACGAGGAGCCGCCACGCGCCGCCGACGGCACGCGCACCGTGAGGGTGCCGCTGCGCGGCGCGGTCCCGCTGCCGGTGCTGGCGGCATCGGCCGAGGAGTTGCAGGCCCATGAGGCCATGCTGGCGCTCATCACCAAGGTGAGCGGCGGGCGGTGTCTGTGGGCCACGAGCGAGGCGCGTGAGGCACCCGGGGCACGGGTGCATGCGGGCGAGCCGCAGCGCTCCAGCGCCTGACGAGGCCCTCGCAACACCTCGTGCCGCGCAACGCCAAGGCGCGCGGCCTGAAAGGGAGAGATGCTCAACTTGCGGAACTGCCGGATCGGCGTCGTGGGCTTAGGGTACGTGGGGCTTCCGCTTGCGGTCGAGTTCGGCAAGCACTTCGAGACCGTAGGCTTCGATGTCAACCCGAAGCGCATAGCGCAGCTCCGTGCGGGGCGCGACCTCACGCTCGAGGTAACGGGCGCGGAGCTCAAGAGCGCGCGACAGCTGCGCTTCACCACCGAGCTGGAGGACCTGAAGCGCTGTCGCGTTTTCATTGTCACCGTCCCGACCCCGATCGACGGGTACAAGCGCCCGGACCTCGTCCCCCTCGAGCGCGCGAGCGAGAGTATCGGCAAGGTACTGCGCAAGGGGGCGGTGGTGATCTACGAGTCGACGGTCTATCCCGGGTGCACCGAGGAGGTATGCGTCCCGATCCTCGAGCGCGAGTCGCACCTCAGTTTCAACCGCGACTTCTACGTCGGCTACAGCCCCGAGCGGATCAATCCGGGCGACAAGGAGCATCGCCTCACCACGATCCGCAAGGTGACCTCGGGCTCGACCCCCGAGGTGGCGGACTTCGTCGACAAGCTCTATGGCTCGATCGTGAAGGCCGGCACGCACCGCGCGTCCAGCATCAAGGTCGCAGAAGCCGCGAAGGTGATCGAGAACACCCAGCGCGACATCAACATCGCGCTCATCAACGAGCTCGCACTCATCTTCAACCGCTTAGGCATCGACACCGAGGAAGTGCTGAAAGCGGCCGGCAGCAAGTGGAACTTCCTGCCCTTCAGGCCCGGACTGGTGGGCGGGCACTGCATCGGGGTGGATCCGTATTACCTCACGCACAAGGCGCAGGAGATCGGCTATCACCCGGAGATGATCCTCGCGGGGCGGCGGCTGAATGACAACATGGCGCTCTACGTGGCTTCCCAAGTCCTCGAGCACATGGCCGCGAAGCGCATCCACATAAAGGGTGCCCGGGTGCTCATTCTCGGGATCACATTCAAGGAGAACTGCCCGGACGTGCGCAACTCCAAGGTTGTCGACGTGGTACGCGAGCTCGAGCGTCAGGGGGCGCGCGTCGACATCTACGATCCCTGGGCGGATGCGCGTGAGTGCCGGCACGAGTACGGACTCAAGCTCCTCCAGACGCTCAAATCGAAACACTACGATGCTGCGGTGCTTGCGGTCCCACATCGGGAATTCCGCGAGCTGAAGGTGCGCGGGGTGCGCCGGCTCCTGAAGAAAAGCCACGTGATCTACGACGTGAAGCACCTCTTCCCCGCGTCCCAGGTCGACGGGCGCCTGTGAGCCTTGCGGGAGCCTCATGAAGATCCTGGTGACGGGTGCGGCGGGATTCATAGGCGCCGCGACCGCGCGTCTGCTCCTCGAGCGGGGCTACGAAGTCGTCGGCCTCGACAACCTGAACGACTACTACGATGTGAAACTGAAGGAGGCGCGCCTCGCACGCCTCACGGCGCACGCGCAATTCCGCTTCGTGAAGCTCGATCTCGCCGATGAGGCGCCGATCGCTGCGCTCTTCGCACGCGAGAGATTTCAGCGCGTGGTGCATCTCGCAGCGCAGGCGGGCGTGCGCTATTCGCTCGAAAACCCGCACGCCTACGTGCGCAGCAACATCACCGGCACGCTCAATGTGCTGGAAGGCTGCCGCCACCACGGCGTCGAGCACCTGGTGTACGCCTCGACCAGCTCGGTGTACGGCGCCAACACCAACATGCCGTTCTCGGTGCACAACAGCGCCGATCATCCGCTGTCGCTGTACGCCACCAGCAAACGCGCCAACGAGCTGATGGCGCACAACTACTCGGCTCTGTTCAGACTGCCCACCACGGGGTTGCGGTTTTTCACGGTATACGGGCCGTGGGGCCGCCCCGACATGGCGCTGTTCCTGTTCACGCGCAATATCCTCGAAGGCAAGCCGATCGATGTCTTCAATCACGGCCACCACCGGCGCGACTTCACCTACGTGGAAGACATCGCGGAAGGAGTGGTGCGCGCCCTCGAGCGCATCGCGCAGCCCGATCCGCACTGGGACAGCAACGCTCCCGACCCGGCCTCGAGCTCCGCGCCCTTTCGCCTCTACAACATCGGCAACAACCAGCCGGTGCAGCTGCTGCGGTACATCGAGATCATCGAGGAGTGCCTGGGGCGCAAGGCCTCGAGGAACCTCCTGCCGCTGCAGCCCGGCGACGTGCCCGAGACCTACGCCGACATCGACGACCTGGTCAGGGACGTCGGCTACCGGCCGGCCACGCCCGTCGAAGTGGGGGTAGGCAAGTTCGTCGACTGGTTCTGCGAATACTACGGCTACCCGCGCTGATAGAATCCTCGCCCCGTCGACCCCCGGGAACTGTCTCATGGCCGTGACCCGACCGCAGACCAAACCCGCCATGCAGGTGCCGCTGCTGGACCTGAAGCCGCAGTACCGGTCGCTGGCGGCAGAAATCCAGGCAGCGATCGAAAAGGTCTGCGCGAATCAGCACTTCATCCTCGGGCCGGGCGTGAAGGAGCTCGAGGCGAGCGTTGCGGCGTACAGCCAGTGCCGCCACGGGATCGGAGTCTCCTCGGGCACCGATGCGCTGCTGCTGGCGCTCATGGCGCTCGGGATCGGGCCGGGCGATGCGGTCATCACCAGTCCCTTCACGTTCTTCGCCACCGCCGGGACCATCGCGCGCGCCGGCGCGCGGCCGCTTTTCTGCGACATCGATCCGGTGACCTTCAATCTTTCTCCGGCGGCACTGCAGACCTTCCTCGAGAAGCACTGCGAGCGGCGCGCGGGCGAGCTGCTGCATCGCGGCAGCGGCGCACGAGTGCGTGCCCTGATGCCGGTGCACCTGTACGGGCAGGTGGCCGACATGCTGCCGCTCATCGAGAGCGCGCGGCGCTACGGACTGAAGGTCATCGAGGATGCCGCGCAGGCCATTGGAGCTGAGGACGCGGAGCACAAGCGCGCCGGCAGCTTCGGTGAGATCGGCTGCCTGTCCTTCTTTCCCACCAAGAACCTGGGTGCGTTCGGCGACGCCGGCATGTGCGTCACCCAGGATGCGGCGCTGGCGGAGCGCATGGAGGTCCTGCGGGCGCACGGCGGGAAACCCAAGTACTACCACGCGCTCATCGGCGGGAACTTCCGGCTCGATGAGCTGCAGGCGGTGGTGCTCAGTGTCAAGCTCAAGCGGCTGGATGACTGGACCGCCGGCCGCCAGCGCAATGCCGC
>DATGVL010000058.1:0-41692 GCA_035300445.1 Steroidobacteraceae bacterium | reverse complement strand
GCTCGGGCTCGCGTGGGCGCTGACTACGTCGCTGCTGGGCGGGCTGCTGCCGGCACTGCGCGCCGGACGTCTGCCGCCATCCGAGGCGGTTCGAGTCCAGTAGATAGCTGCCGCTGCTCCCAAAGCGTGTCTGATCGGCCAATTCCGGGCATTCGAGGTAGGGCCCTTGTTTCCTCCGAAGCGGCCACTCCCGCGGCGGGTCCGATCGCTACGATAGTGGCCCACGGCGGGACTTACCCTTAAGTAGGTGCCGGGAATGCGGGACCGGGGCCGAAGGCGCGGCGAGCGCCTCTGTGGCGCCCGGCGATGCGGCCACCGCTGACGGCAACAGCCTCGAGAGGATGCCCGCGAGAACGATGGCGATATTGATCACCAGCTCAGGAGACAGCCAGCGATAGATGCCGTTGAGCAGGAGTGCACCCCCTTCTACACCAAGGACGAACAGTGCCTGTCCGAAAGTCACTTGGGCGTCGGCAAAGCGCTGGGTCATCAAGTCCGTGAACTCATGCCAGTGCCGCATCCTCTCTTCCCAAGACTCGTTCTTACCGGGAATCGGGATCAGATAGAAAACGTATGTGGCATTTGCCAATAGGAACAGAAAGGCCATTCCGGCCGCCAACGAGTCTAACGGAGTAATCCACGGAACCTGGCGTTCTTCGAAGAACAGTGCCAGGCGGCTGTATGGGAACTGAAACAGGCCGAGACACACAATGATGATCAGGAACCAGGTATAAAGAATCAGCTTGAGGAGGAAGGTGAGTTGCGTTTTGCGAAACGCGATGTAAAGCGTCGCGATCGTTGGGACGAGCAGAACAATCAACAGCACAGTCTGTAGTGGGCCTCCCTGGTAATAGAACGAATAGAAGGCGAACCAGAACACGAGCGTGTAGGAGAGAAGAATCGCCTCGCTGAGAATCGGGAGGATGTCTTTGCTGAACGTCAAGGCAAACGTGACCGAGAACAACGAGAAAGACACGAGCACGTGGAATAGGGGCTGATAGAGATGCTCGTGCTTACCGGGCAGCATTCCCATCAGCCCCAAGACGGCGCAACCGCCTAGCTTCCACCAGTTCCAGTCGTTGCGAAGAAGCAGCGCCGCCTGCGCTGCAACGCCCAGGCCGAACGAGACAATTAGAATAGTTCGCTCGTCCAACACTCGGTAACCCTCAACGAGCGCTGCAGCATAACGCATCGAAACCTTGCGGCAAGCAAACTCCTGGGGGTCGCGTGCCGCCAGTCAGTTCGGCACAATCGGCCGCGACCGGCCGAGGCTGTGTGAAAACTCCCGCGGCCGTTTTTTGCCTGTCAATTTCAGCCACGCAGCGGCAATTTCAGGCGACATCTCGGCTCCAATTCGCCTGTTAGCGATCCTACGCGGTGGGCGAAATGAGTTTTCACACAGCCTCGGCCAGAAGCGGACATCGCGGAGCTGTGCCAGACTCTAAGTAGCCACCTGCAATGGTCTTGAGTTCGAGCGCTCATCTAGCGCCGCGGCGTCTTCGCTCAAGGCTCCGTATGTGTTCAACGTCTGTCTCACCACTGATGGCGAGGCGTGCTGTCTCGAGCCGTCCCACGCAGAACTGCATTCGATTTAGCGACATGACCTCTTCAGTCTGGGCCCTCAGGTACCCGACTAACCGGGAGATCGTAATCACTCCCTGAGGGGTCTCTGTCTTGAACTCTGCGTCGCCGGTGAAAACGATGACCGATTTAATGGCCTCGAGCGGTAGGAAGTCGAGAAGGCCTTGCACTGCCCGAACGTGCCTCTTGTTCTGGAACATTGGGTTCTGGAACTTGAACCTTAGCCGGAATAAGACTTGAGTCCAGGTTTCGTGCGTCGCGTTCGCGAAGATCCAGCCCTTATAATCCTTTGTCTCTATGACAAACACGCCGAACCTCGAAATGAGGATGTGATCAACTTGCGTTGTGCCGTCATCCATCTGAATCGTGACGTGATTCATCAGATGATAGTCAGGGGGGCCGAACTCCGAAAGGAGGACGCGAGACACCAGCGCCTCGCCACTATTCTGGAAAGTGGGGGCGTGGCGCGAGCGGAAGGTCCGGCGGCGGCGGCCAATGAGGAAGCCCAAGGCCAGTGCAGCTGCGAGGAGAAGGTATAGAACAGTCCGGTCACCTCTACGCAGGCCAAGGAAAAAGTGCGCGAGGGGTTGAACCGCCAAATGATTGAACAGAGCGGAGACGCTCCGCGCGAGATCATCGAAATTCACGGTGCGGCCTAGTTAGTTTTAGCGTCGCCCGAATAGATGCGGACTCTTACTGAAGGTCCGCTTCCGGTCTATTCCGTTGAAAAACTCAGGGATCTGATCGATCGGACGGCTGCTGTCTGAGGCCGCCGCATCGGATGAGTCCGATTGGATTGCGTTCTTGTCGCCCTTCGGCTCTTTGCTCCCTGCCGGCGCGGACTAAGCGGCTGCGACGCACGGCTGGGGTGGCGGGATACCGAGGTACCTCGCCGTGCGTCGCAGATTTTGCGCAGTGGCTGCGAGCAGGAACTCGTCGCGGGCGCCGTTCGGGCCCTCGCAGCCGTAATCGATCGAGCTTCAAGATCCGCTTGAGGTGAGCGAACAGCATCTCGACTTTCTTGCGGGCTCTACGTGACTGCCGATAGTGTCTTGTCCTGGCCACTGTGCGAGCGACGTTACGCGCCGCTTCGTACACGCTGCGGGCGATCTTGCGGATCTGTGTGTTCGGGCAGCAGCGCGATTTGAGCGGGCAGTTCGCGCAGTCGGCAGCTCGGGATCGATAGATGATCGTCTCGGCCTTGGTGATATGGGTTCGAGGATTGCTGTAGGCGCGCCATTCCCGGCGGAGCGGGCGACCCTCCGGGCAGCGATACTCGTCCGCTGCTTCGTCCCATACAAATTCGCTGCTTGAGATCGAGCCGTCCGTGCGCTCTGACTTGTCCCACACGGGGATGTGCGGTTCGATCTGCTTGGTGTCGACTAGCCAGCCGAGCATCGGCCCGGCGCCGTACGCCATATCGCCGATCGAGCGCTTAGGCTTAAGCGCGAACCGCTCTTCGGTCCGCTCGATCATGGTGCGGGTCGCATCGACCTCTCGGTTCCGATGTGCGCTGGTCGCCTCGACGTCGACGATCACTCCGGCCCGCACATCGACCAGATAGTTGGTTGAGTACGCGAAGAACGCCGGACCGCCCGGCGCACAGGTCCACTCCGCCGCCGGATCGGTCGCCGAGATGCTCCGCCGGTCTGCCTCCCGGCGGCGACTCGCTTCTTCGTCGACGCCCTGCAGATACTCACGAACCGCGCGGGTTGCTTGCTCGCCGTCAAGCTTGCGGCTTGCGAGCTCGCAGCCGCGAAACCCGCTACCTCGGCTCGCATCCGCCTGAATGACACTGGCATCTATTGCGAAGCCTTCACCTTCGACTAATCCCTCACCGATGCACCGCTGCAGCACTGTCTCGAACACGTGGCGAAAGGCGTCGCTGTCGCGGAAGCGGCCATGACGGTTCTTGGAGAATGTCGAGTGCTCCGGCACACCATCCTCAAGCCCGAGTCGGCAAAACCAGCGATAGGCCAGATTAAGATGGATCTCCTCGCACAGTCGCCGCTCCGACCGAATGCCGAAGCAATAACCCACTAGCAGCATCCGGATCATCAGCTCCGGATCGATCGAGGGACGACCTGTGTGACTGTAGAACGGCTCGAGGTGGCGCCGTAGTTCGCTGAGATCGAGGAAGCGGTCAATCCTGCGCAGCAGGTGATCCGCCGGAACGTGCTTATCGATGTTGAACGAGTAGAAGAGTCGGTCTTGGTCGCCGCCCTTTGTACCCATCATCAGGAAGTGCTCCCTAACACCGTCCTGGATCCTAGTGTCGCAGAAAACGATGGCACCCCGATGACGTTTTTTAACAGAATAGGCCACTTCCGGTCACTCGCGATCAGCCTTGCTTATGAATAGACGCTATCTTTTTATCGCTGTGATAGCCGCGGCGCTCGCGGTCCTGGGTTATTTCTTCATCGTCGAGCGAGGCCTGAATGCACCGCAAGTGCGACCCGTTGCAAATGCGAGGATTGCGAAAGAGCAGACGACCGTGCCTACTGAGTCGAGGAGTTCAGGGGAGAAGTCTACGCCTCGCACGAGTGACGGCACCGAAGCCGCTGGCACCCGTGCAAGCGCGCGCGCTTCTTTCCTGAAATTTAGGCGGTGCCATGAAGACTACGCTAAATACAAGTATCTAACGCAGGCGGTTGATCAATGCTACTCCTCGCCAAGGACCGCGGGGAACTTCGTTGACTGTCCGAAGATGATGGCCGACGCTCAATTGGCACAGAACGCTTTACAAAATCGCATGGCCGATTGCGGCGGCGACTACAACGAGATCGACAGGGCGTATTTCGACGCAACAGGTGCTGCGGCAAAAAGCGGAGACACCGATGCTCAAATGTGTTACGTGCAGTCTCGCTTTGCGGATGAGGCAGTTGGGAGCCCGCCCTTTTATACAGACGGGGACAAGAACACTTACAAGGCTACCGCGCAACAATACGTTTCCGACGCGTTCACGCGCGGCGATTGGCGCGTCGTACAAATCCTATCTGCGAATAACGTTGGGCCGGGCACTGGCCTCTTGTATTTGGTGCCGGGCGCTGGCAGCCCTGACATGTTCTATAAAATAAATAGACTATTGCGACTTGGAGCAGAGGGGCAATACGCGCGAGTGCTTGACGCCGATGTGAAGGACTTACCTCCCGATAAGCTAGCTGCCGCCGAAGCGTGGGCTACGGCGATGTACTCCCAACATTTCTCGGCTTCTCCTAAGTTGACTCAAGCACCCGTGCCATGCGCGTACTCGGTGGAGGGCGGGGAGTCGGTCAAGGAAATTGCCGCATCTGGTCAGCAGTGACGTGGCGCGCCGCGCGCGACATCCGAACCCCTTCTGCGCGTCGCAATCGACCCATAAATGCTGATTGGCATCCGCGTTTTTCAACAGAATAGGTCAATACCAGCCGTACGTCATGGTCAGACCGCCGCCGCAGAGCGGGCATCTGCTAAGCAGAGAGTGGCTTAACAGACTCCCCGGGGCGAGGCAATGCGCGGCTCCGCCTTAGCGGTATTGTTTGTACAGACCGTCGAAGACAGTTTCCCAGTTCGACTGCTCGCCCTTCCTGATCTGCCAGTGCTGGCGTACGGACCCGTCCCGTTGCGGTGTCCAGGTAATTCGGTGCCTAACGGGAGTACGTGCTTTCGCGTCCGGGCGCTCGCCTTCGAGCACCATGCTACCGCTTACGAGTCCTCCGTCGAGTTCCAGCGCTCCACCACGATCGTCAATCCAAGTCTGGTGCCATCGGCGCCTCTCGCGGTCGTAGAAGTTGATGCTCCGGCCGCGGCTGCCGTCGACGGAGCTCCAGGATTCGAAGAGCGCGCAGCGCTTTAGGTCTGTCTCGATAGTGTTCTGGCCAGCAGCCTGTCCGCCCTCAGTCACGCTCCATGTGCCAATCCAGAAATCGAACTGTCGGTACTCTTCCGAGTTGCAAGTGGGTGCCGCCACGGTGGGGGTAGCCTTCGCATCTTCAGCCGTTGCGGCGAGATTCCAAAAAAGAGCGCCCACCGCGGCGAGTGATAGAGAGCATTTTGGGGCGTGCAGCATATTCATACGGGTTCCTGCAGACTAACCGGGCTGGTAGCCCTTCACGCCCGTCTGCCACAGCAGGAACGCGTAGGTATCGGCCGCCTCGCGGTCCTGCTGCGCGCGGGTCGACCCGACACCGTGGCCGGCGTCGAAGTCGACGCGCAGCAGGATGGGCTTGCTCGAGCTGCTCGCCGCCTGCAGCCGCGCGGTCATCTTCGCCACGTGAAACGGACCGACTCTGGGGTCGGTGACGCCGGTGGTGAGCAGCACGGCGGGGTATGCCACGCCGTCCTTCACCGCCTGATAGCTGTCGATCTCCTTGAGCGCGCGGTAGCCCGCCGGTTCGGAAATCGCGCCCCATTCGGGCTCTTCGCCGTAGCCGTTCTGCTCGGCGACGTAGCGCAACGGATTCGACCAGCCGACCCCGTCGATGACCGCAGCGAACAGCTCCGGGCGTTCCGTGATGGCGCGTCCGACGGTGATGCCGCCTGCCGAGCGGCCGCCGATGGCGAGACGCGCGTGCGAGGTGTACTTCTTCGCGCACAGCTCCTCACACACATCGATCAGGTCGCGCCAGGTGTTGGGCTTGTTCGCAAGCTGGCCCGCCTTGTGCCAGTCGCGCCCGTACTCACCACCGCCGCGCACGTTGGCGTAGCCGACGATGAAACCCGCGTCGATCAGCGCCAGGGTTCGTCCCGCGAACGCCGGCGTATAGGCGCTGATACCATAGGAACCGTAGGCCGAAATCCACGCCGGCGTATTGCCGTCGCGCTTCAGTCCCTTCCTGTAGATGAGCGAGCAGGGAATCGGCGTGCCGTCCCGGGCCTTGACCATGAAGCGCGTCGTCTCGTAAGGGCTGACGTCGATCGGTGGTTTGGGAGTCAGGCCCGTGGGCGTGACCCGGCCGCGCGCGTCGACGCTCCAGATGTCCGCCGCGGTGAGCCAGCCGGTGAAGGAGAACAGCGCGCCGTCCTCGCTCGCCGTCACCGCCAGCTCCGCGAGGGTGCCGTCGAAGGGCAGCGGGATGTCCGCGACCTGAGCATCCCGCGTCAGACGCCGCAGCTTGCCCAAGCCGCCATCGACCATATGAAGGTACAGGCCGTCCCGGGCCCGTCCAATGCCGTGGATGACCATGTTTCCTTCGGGGATCACCTCGGTCGCGCCCGCAAGCGAGGGCGCGCCGGCCGCGGTCCTCAGGATGCGGCCGCGAGGATGGCCCTTGTTGGCCAGCAGATAGAGCGTGTCGCCGTCGATCTCGGTATCGGTGATCTCGTCCTCGAAGCCCGCCACCGCGGTCCACTGCGCCCGGTTGGCCGCTGCATCGGTGACCGGAGCGATGAAAATACGCGTTTCCTCGCGCACGTCGGCGAGCAGCAACAGCACATGGCGCGAGCCCTCGTGGACCACCACGTTCGGCATCTGGATGCGATCGTACTGCACCCGTGGATCCAGCCCGCGCTTCATCAGGATCGGGTCGGCAGCCGGATCGGTGCCCAGTTTGTGAAAGCGCGCCTGGCTGTCGAGGTAGCGCTCGGGGGTGTCCACGGCACCCGTCAACTGGTTGTAGAAGAAACCGCTGCCGTCGGCGAGCCACTGCGGGTTGGCGCTCTCGGTGTTGGCGATGTGCTCGGGCAGGTCGCGTCCGTCGGCCACGCTGAGAACGTGCAGGATCGAGTCCTCGCTGCCGTCCTTGGAGATGCCGTAAACGACGTGCGAACCGTCGGGGGATGCCCGCCACCAGTCCAGCGACAGGTGGCTGGTCGCGCTGCTGAGCAGCGTCGGATCGATGAGAACGCGGCCCTTGCCGCCGTCTTCCCGCACGAAGAGCTTGAAGTTGTCGGCGCCCACAGGGCGCTGCTGGTAGAAGAGCTTGCCGCCGGCGCGCTGCACCAGCCGCGTCGCCGCCGCGTCGCCCGAGAGTTGCTGGATCCGCTTCAGGAGCTGCTCGCGCCCGGGGATGCGGTCGAGCAGCGCGCGCGCGTGCTCATTCTGACCCTTGAGAAACGGCAGCCAGTCCGGGTCCTTGTCGTTCTCCATCCAGCGGTAGGGGTCGCCGAGTGTTTCCCCGAAATAGGTGTCCTTGACGACCGCGACCCGCGCCACGGGCGCCGACGGGATGGACGCGGCGGCGGATGCGCTGCGGCGCGCCAGCCATGCCGCGAAGACACCTCCGGCACCGGCGAACAGCTCGCGACGATTGATCCAGCTCATGATCCGCCTCCAGTGACTGTCGGCCTAGCGCGCGTCCGGCAGCCAGTGCACTTCGTGCTGCATGTGCCCGGCGATATCCGCGGGGTCACCCGCGCCGCGTGTCAGCACCGCGATGCTGCCGTGCTCCGCCGGTATGATGAGGCCGGTCATCCCCGCCTCGTGGAAGCTGCGGCGCGCGCGCACCTGCTCGTGGCGCAGGATGAGCACCGTGGCCGGGCCGCGCGCGGTCTGTATCACCAGGTGCGGCACGTAATGGCCGCGGAACCAGCAGCTCTGCGCGTACATGACCCGGTCCGAGGTGACGTCGAGCGCGACGCCGGCGCCGCGCAATGCCTGGCCGATGTCCTGGGCACTGACGTGCTGGGTGGCGAGCCAGCTCTCCGGTTCCGCCTGCACGTGCGCCACGACTTCGCGGGCGAGCGTATCGCTCGGCCGCAGCAGCCACACCGCGAGCACGGCAAAGCTCGCGAGTACGACACTGGCGGCGAGGGCCCACTGGCGCCAGGTCCGTGACGGGCGACCGGAACGCGGGCGCACGGTGTCCGGCGGCCGCTCCAGCGCGCGGCGGATTTCGGCATCCAGAGCGCGCATCTCTTCGCGGAACCTGGCGCAGGCCGCGCACGTCGCCAGATGCTCTTCCAGCTCGGGCGTCGTGGCGCCCGGATCCGCACCGATGAGCAGCCGTGCATCGTCGCAGGTCACGGCAGGCTCTCCGGGGCGGCGGCGTCGGGGGCGGCCGTCAGGCCGTAAATGACGCGCAGCTTATTGCGCGCGCGGAACAGCCGCGTCAGCACCGCGGTGGCGGACAGCGCCAGCTCACGGGCGATCTCCTCGGTCGAAAAACCGCCCATCACCTGCAGGACGAGAGGCTCGCGATATTCAATGGGCAATCTCATGATCGCATGGCGCAGCGCAAACAGCTCCCCGCCGGGTTCCGGGAACCTGGGGCTCGCCGGGGTTTCGACCACTTCGTCCAGCGACACCAGCTCGAGGCGCTTGCGCTCGTAGAGCCGGGCGTGCTCGCGCCGCACGATGGTCAGCAGCCAGGGGCGCGCCGCGCCCAGATCCTTCAGAGCGTCCCGGGATCGCCACGCGCGCAGCAGCGCCTCCTGCACGATGTCCTCCGCAATCGCCCGATCGCGAGCCAGCCAGTGGGCAAAACGCAGCAGCTCCGGGCGCATCGATTCGAACAGTCGCGTGATGGGCGCGCCCGCGTCCGCTGCGGGCACGCGTCCACCGATTGAGGAGACCGGGGATCCAGGCTCAGAATTGCGCATGCGTGCTGTAGTACCTGAAGAATGAAGATTATACGCACGCGCCTGTGCGGCTCCGGCAATATCGCGGCAGACTGCCCGGTCCTCTCGCCCAACTGTTACCGAACCCGAGACAGGAGCACCCGTGAAGTTACTCGTTCAGTGGCTGATCGATTGGCCCCGGCACGTGGCCGGGTATCTGGGCTGGCTGGCTCCCTTGTTCGCCCGCATCACGGTGGGGTGGGTATTTCTGTGGAGCGGCTGGGGCAAGCTCACCTCCCTGCCGCAGGTGACCGAGAATTTCGTCGGCTGGGGAATCCCGTTGCCGCACTTGCTGGCGCCATTCGTGTCGGGAGTTGAATTCTTCGGCGGATTGTTCCTGCTGCTCGGTCTGCTGACGCGCATTTCGGCGGGCGCCCTCGCCGTCACCATGATCGTCGCCATCCGCTCGGCGAAGTGGGCCGATGTCGATTCGCTCGAGACGCTGCTCGGGTTCGATGAATTCGAGTACCTGGCGCTGTTTCTGTGGCTGGCCATCGCCGGCCCGGGTGTGCTGTCGGTCGATCACTGGCTGCGGCGTCGGTTCGGCAACGGCGCGGACAACCGCGCCGCGGCTGGCCGTGCGGCCGCGTGACAAATCGGCGTTCGCCCCGGTCTTCTGTCTGGCCGGGCCTCACCCGGTGAGATCTTCACACCACGAGGAATGCACCAATGCGATTGAAAAACAGCTCCGGCCTGGCCGTCGCAACCGCCGCCGCCATGCTCTTCGGCACCGGCCTGATCAGCACCGCCGTGGCGGGTACCGAGGCCAAGAGCCAGTGCGCCGGCGTGAACGCCTGCAAGGGTCAGTCGGCCTGCAAGAGCGCCAACAACGCGTGTAAGGGCCAGAACTCCTGCAAGGGCAAGGGCTTCCTGGAAATGAGCCAGAAGGAGTGCGCGGCGGCCAAGGAAAAGATGAAGAGCGACAGCAAGTAACGACCCCCTGCCGCGTGCCGGCACGCTCCCGGCCCGCGGTTCGCCCGGTGCAGCGGCCCATGAGTGGCCGCTGCACCCGCGCCGTCAGCTCCTGGGTCGCACGCCGCGTGTGGGCTGCGCCTCGAGCGGATTCTCGGGCCAGTGGTGCTTCGGGTAGCGACCGCGCAGGTCCTTGCGCACTTCCCTATAGGCGCCGCGCCAGAAGCTCGCCAGGTCGCGCGTCACCTGCACGGGGCGCCGCGCCGGTGACAACAACCTGAAGGTGACGGGCACGCGCCCGCGGCCCAGGCGCGGCGTGTCCGCCAGCCCGAATACCTCCTGCAGTCTCACCGACACGGCCGGCGCCGTCTCGTCCAGGTAGTCGATGCGCACGCGCGAGCCGCTCGGCACCGTAAGCTCCGCCGGCGCCCATTCCTCGAGCTGCCGCTGCTGCTCGTAGCTCAGCTGCGCGCGCAGCGCATCGACGAGCGGCAGCTTCGCGAGGTGTTCGCGGCGCGTGATGCCCGTAAGCCAGGGCGCGAGCCAGGTCTCAAGATGCGCACCGAGCGCCTCGTCCGACACGGCGGGCCAGCCGGCACCCGAGGTGGTGCGCGCGAACTCGATGCGCGCCTGCAGGTCGCGCGCCGCGCGCTCCCAGGGAAGAGCCGCGATGCCGAGCTCGTGGACGCCGGCGAGCATGGCGCGCTGCGCGGCATCCGCGGGAATCTCCGCCAGCGGCTTCTCCTCCAGCACCAGGGCATCCAGCTTCAGCGTACGCCGCGCGATGACCGCCTGCTCGCGCGAGCTCCATTCGACCGACTCGTGCCGTTGCAGGCGCGCGGCGAAGTGCTCGAGCAGCGCGTCCCGCGCGAGCGGCGCGGCCAGCAGAATGCGCGCGTCGCGCTCGCGATCGTCCAGCTCGAGCGCCACGATCAGTTCCTGCCGGGCCAGGCTGTCCGGCGCCGGGAACGAGGCGCCGCGTCCGTTGGCGAGCGTGAAGCGCCCCTCGCCCCCCGCACGGCGCCGGCCGATGCGATCCGGGTAGGCGAAGGCCAGCAGCAGGCCGGGGTCGCCCGCCGCGCGGTGCGGGTAGGGAGCGTCGATGCCGCCGCGGAGCTGCCTCTCGAGCTCGCGCGCCGTGCGGCGTGCGCGCTCGAGCGTGCCGCGGTCGGCGCCCCCGGTGGCCGCGCCCTGCAGGACTTCGAGCCGCGTGCGGATGTCGGCATCGCGGGATTCGCCGCCGCGCAGCAGATCACGCTCCGACAGCAGCGCCGCCAGCTGCGCGGCGAGCGGCACCTGGTTGAGCTCGCGGGCGCGCAGCAGCATGTGTGCCAGGCGCGGATGCACTGCGAGCCGCGCCATCGTGCGGCCCGCGCCGCTGATGCGGCCGGAGCCGTCCAGCGCCCCGAGCCGGGTCAGCAGGTCGCGCGCGCTTGCCAGCAGCGCCGCCGGCGGCGCATCCAGCCAGCGCAGCGCACCGGCATCCTGTACGCCCCAGCTCGCCAGCTCCAGCGCCAGGGGTGCGAGATCCGCAGCGGCGATCTCCGGCGGCGTGAAGGCCGCCAGGGTGTCGTGTGCGCCTTCGCTCCACGCCCGGTAGCAGACACCATCCGCCACGCGCCCGGCGCGTCCGCGACGCTGATCCGCGGAGGCGCGCGAGACGCGCTCGGTTTCCAGGCGCCCCATGCCGGTGGCCGGGTCGAAGCGCGCGCGCCGCACCAGCCCCGAGTCGACCACCACGCGCACGCCGGGAATGGTGAGGCTGGTCTCGGCGATGTTGGTCGCGAGCACGACCTTGCGGCGGCCGTGAGGCGCGGGCGCCAGCGCCGCATCCTGCGCGTCGGCGGCCAGCTCGCCGAACAGCGGCAGCACCACTGTGTCGCTGCCCGGACCGGCCGCGCGCAGCAGGGTCTCGACGCGGCGTATCTCGCGCGCGCCGGGCAGGAACACCAGCACGTCGCCCGGCTCCTCGCCCAGCGCCCGCATCACCAGCTGCGCGATGAGCTTCTCGGGTGAGTCGGCCGGCCGCGCGGAAGTCTGCGGCAGCAGCGGCAGACCCTTGCCGGCCCAGCGCGTCTCGACCTGGTACATCCGTCCTGGGGCGCTGATGAGCGGCGCATCATCCACCAGACGCGCCACCGCCGCGCCGTCCAGCGTCGCCGACATGACCAGCAGGCGCAGCGACGGTACGAGGTTGGCACGCGCGTCCAGGGCCAGCGCCATCCCCAGGTCCGCCTGCAGGCTGCGCTCGTGGAACTCGTCGAATATGAGGGCGGCGACGCCCTCGAGCGCCGGATCGCTCTGCAGCATCCGCGTGAGCACGCCCTCGGTGACCACCTCGATGCGCGTGTCGGCGGACACGCGCGTGTCGAAGCGCATGCGGTAGCCGACCGTGCGGCCGACGCTTTCGCCGAGCGTCTGGGCCATGCGTTGGGCGATGGCGCGCGCCGCGAGGCGGCGCGGCTCGAGCATGATGAGCCGCTTGCCACGCGCCCACGGCTCATCGAGCAGCGCGAGCGGCACCACCGTGCTCTTGCCGGCGCCGGGCGGCGCCTGCAGCACGGCCGCGCCGCGCGCGCCGAGTGCCTCGCTCAGGCCCGCCAGCGCCGCATCGACCGGCAGCCCCGAGTTCACCAGATCCGCACGCGCTCCGCGGACGGCAGGTACAGCTTGTCGCCCGGTTGAACGTTGAACGCCGGGTACCAGGCGTCGACGTCGCGCACCACGCCGTTCACGCGATACTTCGCCGGGCTGTGCGGATCGCTCGTGACCTGTGAGCGCAGATCCTCGTCGCGCTGCTTGGTGCGCCACACCTGTGCCCACGACAGGAAGAAGCGCTGATCGCCCGTGAGGCCGGCGAGCACCGGCGCCTGCGCGCCGTGCAGCGAGCGGTGATAGGCAGCGTTGGCGACCGACAAGCCGCCGAGATCGCCGATGTTCTCGCCGAGGGTGAGGCGGCCGTTGATGTTGAGTCCGGGCAGCGCTGTGTAGGTGTCGTACTGCGCGGCGAGGTGATCGACGCGCTTGTGGAACGCCTCGGTATCCGCCGGCTGCCACCAGGTGTGCAGCACGCCGCGCGCATCGGACTTCGAGCCCTGGTCGTCGAAGCCATGGCCCATCTCGTGCCCGATGACCCCGCCGATAGCGCCGTAATTGACCGCGGGGTCGGCCTGCGGGTCAAAAAACGGCGGCTGCAGGATCGCCGCCGGGAACACCACTTCGTTGAACGTCGGGTTGTAGTAGGCATTGATGGTCTGCGGCGTCATGCCCCACTCGCCGCGGTCGGTCGGGCCGCCGAGCCGCTTGAGCTGGCGCTGCCAGTCGAAGGCCGCGGCGCGCGCCACGTTGCCGAAGGCATCCCCGCGCTTCACCTCGAGTCCCGAGTAATCACGCCATTTATCGGGATAACCGATCTTGGGGTGGAAGGCGGCGAGTTTCTGCAACGCCACCTGGCGCGTCGCCGGGCTCATCCACGGCAGACGCTCGATGCGCTGGCGGTAGGTAGCGCGCAGGTTCTCGACCAGCGCGAGCATCTGCTGCTTCGAGGCGGGCGGGAAGTAGCGCTGCACGTACAGCTCGCCCGCCGCCTCGCCGAGCCCGTCGTCCACGGCGGCCACCGCGCGCTTCCAGCGCGGCTGCTGCTCCTGCCTGCCGTGCAGCGCGCGGCCGTAGAAGTCGAACACCTCGTCGTCGAAGGCCCCCGGCAGCACGTCCGCGTTGCCGGCCAGGTAGTGATAGCGCAGATACGCCTGCCAGCGCGGCACCGGGACTTGCGCGAACAGCGCGCTGAGCGCCTGCACCGCATCCGCTTCGCGCACCACGAAGCGCGGCTGCTGCTCGAGCGCGGCCCCGGCGAGCAGTGCCGGCCACGGCAGGCCCGGTGCGAACACCGGCAGATCCTCGCGTGTGTGCGGGTTGTAGGTGAGGTCGCGCTCGCGGCGCTTGGCGCGCGGCCAGTGCGCGCTGGCAATCTGCGTCTCCAGCTCGAGGATCGCGCGCGCCTGCTGCGCCGCGTCGGCGTCGCCGGCTAACTTCAGCAGCCGTTCGATGTGCGCCGCGTACCTGGCACGCAGGTCCGTGTAGACCGGCTCGTCCTTCAGATAGTAGTCGCGGTCGGGCATCCCCAGGCCGCTCTGGCGGATCGTCACCATGTAATGGTCGGGATCCTTGTCGTCCGGGAGCATGCCGAGCTCGACCGGCGCTGTGAGCCGCAGCTCGGGACGGCCCATGAGGCGCGCGACGTCCTCCCCGCTGCGGGCGGCGGCGATCTGATCCAACACCGGCCGCGCGGGCGTCAGCCCGCCCTTCTCGATCGCGTCGCTGTCGAGATAAGCGCGGTAGAAGTCGCCGAGCTTGCGGGGGTTGCCGCCCGCGGGGGCCTGCGGCGGCAGGGCCTCCAGAATCTCGCGCACCTGCTGCAGCGAGCGCTCGCGCAGCAGCGCGAACGAACCCCAGCTGGCCCGATCCGGCGGGATCTGCGCGGTGTCGTCCCAGTGGCCGTTGCCATAACGCTCGAAGTCATCGCCCGGCTTCACGCCGGGATCCCCGCCCGACAGATCGAGTCCGAAGGCACCGATCTGCGCGTGGTGCGCCGACGGCGCGCCGCCATGGCCGGCCGTGTCCGGGGCTGCAGCGCCGCCCGCCGCACGCGCGCCGCCGGCAGCGGCAGCAGCGGCCGCCAGCACGGCAACGATAAGGAGCCTTGCGTTCAACATGGACCCTTCCCTCCCCAGGTGGCGTACGCGAACAGCAGCCAGGCGCCGATCCACGCCAGTCCGCCCACCGGTGTCAGCACGCCGAGCACGCGCGGCGCGCCGAGGCTGAGTGAGTACAGGCTGCCCGAGAACAACACGACACCCGCGACGAGCAGCAGCGCGGCGAGGCGCAGCGGCCCGGCGTCGTGAGTGCGCAGCGTGAGCCCCACGCCGATGAGGCCGAGCGCCTGAAAGAACTGATAGCGCACCGCCGTGTCCCACAGCTGCAGCCGCTCGGGGGCCAGCTGATTCCTGAGCGCGTGGGCGCCGAAGGCACCGCAGGCAGTGGCGAGCGCCAGCAGCAGGCCCGCGATGGCGAGCGTGCGCGCGCTACTCACCGTGCGGGCCGAGAAACGGCTTGATCAGATCCAGCGGCAGCGGGAAGACGATGATCTGGGTCCGCTCGTGCGAGATGTCGGCGAGGGTCTGCAGGTAACGCAGCTGCAGGGCGCTCGGCTGCATCGCCAGCGACTTTGCCGCCTCGACCAGCTGCTGCGCCGCCTGGGCCTCGCCCTCGGCATGGATGATCTTGGCGCGCCGAGTGCGCTCGGCCTCGGCCTGCTTGGCCATGGCGCGGATCATGCTCTCATCGAGATCCACGTCCTTGATCTCGACGTTCGAGACCTTGATGCCCCAGTTCTCGGTGGCCTGATCGAGGATGCGCTGCAGGTCGACGTTCAGCTTGTCGCGCTGCGCGAGCAGGTCGTCCATCTCGTGCTGGCCCACCACCGAGCGCAGCGTGGTCTGCGCCACCTGGCTGGTGGCATCGAAGGCGTTCGCCACCTGGATGATGGCCTTGCCGGGATCGACGATGCGGAAGTAGACGACCGCGTTCACCTTCACCGAGACGTTGTCGCGCGTGATCACATCCTGCTTCGGCACGTTGAGCACGATGACGCGCAGGTCCACCCGGCGGGTCCTCTGTATGCCGGGCCAGATCAGCACCAGCCCCGGACCCTTGATGCCGGTGAAGCGCCCGAGGGTGAACACGACGACACGCTCGTATTCGTTCAGCACGTTGATGGCGCTGAAAACCAGTACGATGAAGAATATGGCGATTGCGATCACGAACGACATGAGTGTCTCCAGTCGCGAGCGGCGCTCAACGCGGCTCGACCCACAGTGTCAGACCTTCCACCCTGACGATGCGCGCCAGGTCGCCGGCGTGCAGCGCGGCCTCGCTGCGCGCGTTCCACAGCTCCCCGCCGTAGCGCACCCGGCCCTTGCCGGTGAAGTCCGCGACCACTTCGGCGGATTCGCCGATCATGCCCTGGGTTCCGGTGGCGACCGGACGGCGCATGGAGCGGCTCGCGAGGTACACGATGCCGGCAATCACGAGCCCGCCCATGGTAGCGAAGGCGCCGATCAGCGGCCGGCCCACGCTCATGCCCGGCACATCGGTGTCGAACAGAATGAGCGAGCCGACGACGAATGCAATCAGACCCCCCACCCCGAGCGAGCCGTAGGTCGGGAAGAAAAACTCCGAGATGATCATCGCCGTGCCGAGCACCACCAGCGCCAGCCCCGCGTAGTTCACCGACAGGATCTGGAACGCGAACAGCGCGATCAGCAGGCACACCGAGCCGGCTACACCCGGCAGCACTGCGCCCGGATTGTACCCCTCGAGCAGCAGTCCCCAGATGCCGATGAGCATCAGTCCGTACGCCACCGTGGGGTTGGTGATGACCGCCAGCAGCTGGGTGCGCCAGTCGGGCTTCATGCGCACCACGGTCAGGTCGCGGGTGGCAAGCTTCACGGTGCGCCCGCCGATGCGCACCTCGCGCCCGTCGATGCGCGTCAACAGCTCCGGCAGGTCACGGGCGATGATGTCGATGACCTTCTGTTGCAGCGCAGCCGTGGCGGAGAGGCTGGCGGCGCCGCGCACCGCCTCTTCGGCCCAGTCGGCATTGCGGCCGCGCTCTTCAGCCAGGCCGCGGATGTAGGCCACGGCGTCGTTGACGACTTTGCGCTCCATGGCGCTGCCCGGCAGGGGCGGTGCCGCGCCGCCATCAGGAGCGGGCGCAGCGGGGGGCTTGGCATTGCGGTCCTGCGCCGGGTTGCTCCCCGGCGTGGGTAGCGGCGGGGACGGCTGCTCGGGCTCACCGCCGATGGAAACCGGTGTGGCGGCCCCCAGGTTGGTGGCCGGCGCCATCGCCGCAACATGGCTCGCGTACAGAATGTAGGTCCCGGCGCTCGCCGCGCGCGCCCCGGAGGGAGTGACGTAACTCACCACCGGGACCGGGGAGGCAAGGATCGCGCGGATGATGTCGCGCATCGCGCTGTCGAGTCCCCCGGGGGTGTCCAGTTCCAGCACCACCACGCGGCTGCCGTTCGCGTGCGCCGCTTCGATGCCGTGCACGACGTAGCGCGAGGTCGCAGGTCCGATCGGCCCGTTGATTTCCAGCACCGCGGCCGTCCCGGCGCCCGAGTCGGCGGCGGGCGGTGCGGTTGCGGCGGCAGCGGGTGCGGCGCGCGCGGCCAGTATCGCCAGCAGCACGAGCGCGGCGCGCCAGCAGTGCGCGGTGCTGCACATGCCGATCACCCGCGCGCCGGCCGCCGGCCACGCGTGCCGTGTTGCGGCGGCAGTCCGGTGTGCTGCGTGCGGAACGGCCGCGGCGGCGCGCCGCGCCGGCCTGCCTGCGCCTCAGCGGTGCCGGCCGGCTGATACGCGGGCACCAGCTGCCGGCGGCCGCTGCCGATGAGATCCGCGCGTCCCATGCGCCGCAACGCCTCGCGCAGCAGCGGCCAGTTGTTGGCGTCGTGATAGCGCAGGAACGCCTTGTGGAGCCGGCGCACTTTCAGACCCTTCGGAATCAGCACTTCCTCGCTGCCGCGCGTGATGCGGCGCAGCGGGTTCTTGCCGGAGTGATACATGGCGGTTGCGGTCGCCATGGGTCCGGGCAGAAACGCCTGCACCTGATCGGCGCGCAAGCCGTTCTGCTTCAGCCACAGTGCGAGCTCCAGCATGTCCTGGTCACGGGTACCCGGATGGGCCGCTATGAAATAAGGAATCAGGTACTGCTCCTTGCCGGCCTGCTTCGAGTAGCGGTCGAACAGCTCCTTGAAGCGGTCGTAGGCGGCCACTCCGGGCTTCATCATCTTCGACAGGGGTCCCTCGGCGAGGGCTTCGGGCGCGATCTTCAGGTACCCGCCGGTGTGATGTTGGGCGAGCTCCTTCACGTACTCGGGCGACTCGATCGCCAGGTCGTAGCGCACGCCCGAGGCGATCAGCACCTTCTTGATGCCCGGCAGCGCGCGTGCGCGGCGGTAGAGGCTGATGAGCGGCGCGTGATCGGTGTTGAGATTGGGGCAGATGCCCGGGTACACGCAGGAGGGCCGGCGGCAGGCGCTCTCGATCTCGCGGCTCTTGCAGGCGAGCCGGTACATGTTGGCGGTCGGTCCGCCGAGATCGGAAATGACGCCGGTGAAGCCCGGCACCTTGTCACGCACCTCCCCGATCTCGCGCAGTACGGAATCTTCCGAGCGACTCTGGATGATGCGGCCCTCGTGCTCGGTGATGGAGCAGAAGGTGCAGCCGCCGAAGCAGCCGCGCTGGATCGCGACCGAGAAGCGGATCATCTTGTACGCGGGAATGTTCGCCTTGCCGTAGCGCGGGTGCGGGGCACGGCTGTAGGGGCGCTCGTACACCCAGTCCATCTCCTGGGTGGTGAGCGGAATGGGCGGCGGGTTCAGCCACACTTCGGTGTCGCCGTGGCGCTGCACCAGGGCGCGCGCATTACCCGGATTGGACTCCAGGTGCAGGATGCGCGAGGCGTGCGCATACAACACCGGATCCGCGGCGACCGCCTCCCAGGCCGGCATACGGATCACGCTGCGCTCGCGATCGGCGTTCTTCACGCGCCGCACGAAGCGCACGATTTTCTCGCCCCCCGGTGCGGCCGGTGCCTCCCCACACGGCGCACTCGGCACGCCCGGCGCCGCAGGCGCGCTCGCCGCCATGGCATAGGGGTCCGGCGGAGCATTCAGCGGCCCGGGCGCATCCAGGTGAGTGGAATCGATCTCGATCCAGTCCGCCGGGATGCCGCGGCGCGCGAACACCGTGCCGCGCAGGTCGGTGATGTCGCGGATCGATTCACCGCCCGCCAGGCGGTGAGCGAGCTCGCAGATCTGCCGCTCGCCGTTGCCGTACACCAGCAGGTCCGCCTTGGCATCCAGGAGCACCGAGCGGCGCACCTTCTCCGACCAGTAATCGAAGTGCGCGATGCGGCGGAGCGATGCCTCGATGCCGCCGATGACGATCGGCACCTCGCCGAACGCCTCGCGCGCGCGCTGCGCGTACACGATCACCGAGCGGTCCGGCCGCCGGCCACCGACACCCCCCGGGGTATAGGCGTCGTCGCTGCGCACACGGCGATCGGCGGTGTAGCGGTTGACCATCGAATCCATGTTGCCGGCGGTGATGCCGAAGAACAGGTTCGGCGGGCCGAGGGCGGCGAAGGCGTCCGCGCTGTGCCAATCGGGCTGCGCGATCATGCCGACCCTGAACCCCTGCGCTTCCAGCACCCGCCCGATGATGGCCATGCCAAAGCTCGGGTGATCGACGTAGGCGTCCCCGGTCACGATGATGACGTCGCAGCTGTCCCACCCCAGCTGGTCCATCTCGGCGCGCGACATGGGCAGGAACGGCGCGGTGCCGAAGCGCTCCGCCCAGTGCCGGCGATAGCCGGTGATGTCGCGTGCGGTTTGCATGGAACCGTTAATTAGAACAGAAAGGCGCGTTTGCAGGTCATTTACCGGGGGCGCCCGCGCGCCCAGGCGCCGGGCGCAGCCTCGGGCGTGGCCGTGGCGCCGCAACACTCCCGGCTTGATGGTACCTTGGTAACTTGGTACCATTGCCTCATGAAAGAAGTCACCCGTACCCAGACCGGAGTGCGCCTCGAGAGCCGCTTGCTCAAGGTGCTCAAGGCGCTCGCCACCGAGCTCGACCTGTCGCTCGGCGATCTGCTCGAGGGCATCGTGCTGCACGCCTTCGAGGGCAGGGCGCCCTTCTCCGCCGCGACCCTCAGGAAGGTGAAGGCGCTGAAGGCGGTCTACGGTCTCGAGCTCAGCGCGCGGGATTCTCACCAGCTGCGCGAGGCCGCGGATGCACCCTGACTGCCCCGAGCTCGAGCGCTTCGTGCGTGGCGAGATCGATGCGGCCGCGTTCCCGCACCGCGAGCACGTGCGCATGGCGTTCGAGATGCTGCGGCGGCATGACTTCGCCGAGACCGTGTGGCATTTCTCGCGGACCCTGCGCGCCATGGCGGCCAAGGCGGGCAAGCCGCAGGCCTTCAATCAGACGGTCACGATCGCGTTCCTGTCCCTGATCGCCGAACGCCTGGTGCACGGCCACCCGGCCGATTTCGCCGCGTTCCAGCGCGACAACGCCGAGCTGTTCGAAAAGAACGCGCTGGCGCGCTGGTACCGGCCGGAGCGCCTGGCGAGCGACGCCGCGCGGCGCACTTT
The DNA here is from genome assembly GCA_035300445.1 of Steroidobacteraceae bacterium. Taxonomy (GTDB): domain Bacteria; phylum Pseudomonadota; class Gammaproteobacteria; order Steroidobacterales; family Steroidobacteraceae; genus 13-2-20CM-66-19. The sequence goes on along the minus strand of DATGVL010000058.1, from coordinate 21,443 downwards.
TCTGCTGCCGGATTGCGCCTCGTGAGCACGGTGCGGATCCTGGCGGCCTGTTCGCTCTGTTCCGAGCTTCTGTGCGGAATGTCCTGAAGGACGACAAGCCGCTATTTAAACTTTACACCTCAGAGTACTCTGCGTCATACTGTATGAGGGTGGTCAGTTAAGGACCGGCGGTTCGATGATCGTAAAGCGCCTAATCAGGGGACTGCTCCGCGCCCTTGCGGGTGCGGTTCTTCTCGTAGCGGGTTTGATCGTTACGCTCCTCGTCGTGACCGGGGTCGAGCATCGAATGCCGCTCGCACTTCCTACACCCACCGGGCCGTTCGCTGTCGGCCGAACAAGTTTCGATTGGGTGAACCCGTCGATCACCGACGAGCTTGCCCCTATTCCGGGAACAAAGCGGGAGATCGTTGCGTGGGTTTGGTACCCGGCTGCGCCCGTGCCGACTGCCACCACGGCCGAATATATGCCGGCAACCTGGCGGACGGCGGACATGCGCTACTCGGGGATCCTGATGAGTCGATTTCTAACCCGAGATCTATCGCAGGTTCATACGCACAGCATACGCGATGCCACGCTCGCGCCGGTGGACCGCTCCTATCCCGTGGTGATCCTTCGCGCGGGTGGGGGTGCCCTCACCACCGACTACACGACCCTCGCCGAGGATCTGGCGAGTCACGGTTACGTCGTAGTCGGCTTCGATGCACCGTATCGAACCGCTGTCGTCGTGTTGTCGGGCGGTCGAGTCATCACGAGACCACCGGCGCGCAACCCCGAGACATTGCCGGCAGCCGAGCAAGCTCGGCTTATCAATCGACTCTTGCCCATGTGGTGCACCGACGTCGCCTTTGTCCTCGACCGACTGGAAACGCTGAACGCGTCCGACCCGTCCGGAAGATTCACAGGGCGACTGGACCTCCAGCACATCGGTGTCTTCGGTCATTCGTTTGGCGGTGCAACCGCCGCGGAATTCTGTCACGAAGACTCAAGGTGCAAGGCGGGCGTTGACCTCGATGGTGCGCCATTCGGCCCGGTCATTCAGAGCGGCCTGCGCCAGCCGTTCATGTTTGTCCTGAGCGACCAAAATGGATCCGGCCCGGAGGTCCAGCTGGTGTTCGCTCATATACAATCGATCTACGATCGTCTTCCGGTTAATAGCCGGCTCAGAATCAAGATCCTGGGCGCAAACCACTTCAGTTTCAGCGACCAGATTCTTCTCAAGAGCCAAGTGGCGCTCAGGCTGATGCGCATGATGGGCGTGCTGCGCCTTGATGGGCGTCGCGGCCTTGCCATCACGGCTGACTACGTCGGAACGTTCTTTGATGCGTATCTGAAGGGACGTTCGGGGGCCCATCTCCAGGCACTCGAACGGAAGTATCCCGAAGTACGCATCCAGTAGCACCGGCAACAGCCGCGGCAAGGTCAGCGCGCCACCGGCATTGCGCGGCGCGAGTGCCGCGGACCACGCTCCGCCCTTCAGTACAGCAGCACCTGCTGGCGCTCGGCGCGCCATGCGGCCTCATCCGCATCCGCCAGCGCGTCCAGGTCGGCGGGCGTCGCCGCCGGGTCATCCACCCAGCGCCGCAGCAGCTCGCCGCCGTTGATCACGTCGATGGCGAGACGCCCGTGCTCGTACTCGTAGGGAAAATCCCGCCACAGCGGATAGTCGGGCCGCAGCCGCCGCAGCGCCTTGAAGGCGAGCGCGAACAGCCGCCACGGCCGGAACGCCTCGTGGTCGTAGTAGGCCGCGTCCTCGACGTGCACCTGGAACCCGGTGCACAGCTGGCCGGCGTGCTTGTGGAAAGTGGGCTCAAACCAACAGGGGCGCAACCGGCAACCCTGCAGCCACGCGGGCGCCAGTGCCCGCATCTGCGCCAACAGCGCCGCGGCGTCGACATCGGGCGCGCCCAGCAGCTCCAGCGGCCGCGTGGTGCCGCGGCCCTCGGACAGCGTCGTGCCCTCCACCATCACCGCGCCGGCATAACAGCGCGCCATCCACGGACTCGGAGCGTTGGGACTCGGATTCACCCAGGTGCGCTCGCGCAGCGGCCAGCCGTAACCGGGGGCGGCCTGGGGCTGCCAGCCCTGCATCGGCACCACCTGACAGTCGACGTCGAGGCGCAGTGTGGTGACGAACCAGCGCGCCAGCTCCCCCATGGTGAGGCCGTGACGCATGGGCAGTGCGCCTGCGCCCACGAAGCTCTCCTGGCCCGGCCGCAGCCTCAGACCCTCCACCGGCCGGCCGGCCGGATTGGGCCGATCGAGAACCCACACCGCCTTGTGCCGCCTGGCGGCCTCCTCCAGCACGTAGCGCAGCGTGGTGATGAAGGTGTAGATGCGGCAGCCGAGGTCCTGCAGATCGACCAACAGTACATCGAAGCTGTCCATCATTGCCGCGGTCGGACGGCGCACCGCGCCATACAGGCTGAAGACCGGGATGTGGTGCACCGGGTCGAGGTAGTCCGGCGATTCGATCATGTTGTCCTGCTTGTCGCCGCGCAGGCCGTGCTGCGGGCCGAGCGCCGCGCTCAGGCGCACGTCGCTCAGGGCGGCCAGAGCATCCAGTGAATGCGTCAGGTCGCGCGTCACCGAGGCGGGATGCGCAAGCAGCGCCACGCGCCGCCCGGCCAGCGGCTTGCGCAAGGCGGGCTCGTCGATGAGGCGCTCAACACCAAACTTCATGGGGCACGCAGCTCGATGGTGAAGCCGTCCGGATGGTGAAAATCGGGCTTGCCCACCGGATGCTCCAGCGCCCAATAGGACAGCTGCCCGCGGTGGTCCTCGATGACCGCGGCCAGCGCGAGGTGCAGCACCGGCGCATCGCGCAGCGACGCGAGGCCGGCGAGATGCATGGTCGCCATCAGCTCGAGCTGCTCGGGAGAGCGGCGCACCTGCAGGCCCGGGGCCTGGGTGAGGTTCGCCGGCGCCATGCCGTCGCGGTACTCCGTGAACTGATACGCGGCCCAGTCGAGTGTCGGGGAGAAGTTGAACTCGTAGTAGTCCGCCGCACCCGGCGCGGCGACGAACGCTTCGAAACAGGTGTGCTGCCACAGGCCATCGGAGCGGTGGCCGGCACCTGCGCCGGACACCCGCACGCGTGCGACATCCCCGTGCAGCGAGTAGTTGCACACCAGCGTCGCGGCGCTCGCCAGGCGCACCTCGACTGCGATCCCGGACACCGGGTGATGCGAGGTGTCAGGATGGGCGACCAGCACCGTCCAATGCGCACCGGCGGGTCTCATGGCAGGCGCTGGTCAGGCCTGCAACCAGGCCAGCAGCGCGGTCGTCACCTCGCGCGGCCGCTCGAGAGTGGACAGGTGTCCGCACAGCGGCACGTTCACCAGATGCGCCGCGGCGATGCCTTGCGCGATCTCGGCGGCGCGCGCCGGCGGGGTGAGCTCATCGCCCTCCCCCACCAGCACCAGGGTCGGCGCGCGGATGCTGCCGAGCGTCGGCCGCGAGTCGCTGCGTTCCATGGTCGCGGTCTGCTGCCGCAGAAAAGCCGCGCTGCCGACGTCTTCGGCCATCAGCCGGTTGAGCGCGCGCAGCTCGGCGTCGGCGCGCCGCGTGGCGTGCACCGCACGCACGAATTGCGCCTCCACCACTTCCTCGAAACGCCCGTTCGAGGCGAGCGCCATCTGCTCGCGGCGCGCGGCGCTCTGCTCGGGTGTGTCCGCCCGGGCGCTGGTGTCGAGGAGCGCCAGCTTCACGACCCGCTCGGGCGCCTGGCGCAGGATCTCGAAGGCAATGTAACCGCCCATCGACAGACCCACGAGCGCGAAGCGCGCCGGCGCACCGGCGAGAATGCGGCGCGCGATCGCCGCCATGCTGTCATCGCGGGTGTGGTCGGCCACCGTCACCGCACCGCTGCGCCACAACGCCGGAATCTGCTGCGCGTACAGGCGCGCCGAGGCGAGCAGGCCCGGGATCAACACGACGGCAAGAGGCTCGGTCATGGGCGGCAGCGTAACATGCAGCCATGAGAGGGCGCATCGCGCCGCGTGCGCACCGCATCAGCCGAGCGCGGCGCGCAGCTCCGCGATCAGGTCCTGGACATCCTCAACGCCCACCGACAAGCGGATGAGACCGTCGCTGATCCCGAGGGACTCGCGCGTCGCGGCGGGGAGCGATGAGTGGGTCATGATCCCGGGATGCTCGATGAGGCTTTCCACGCCTCCCAGACTCTCCGCCAGCGCGAACAGACGGCAGCGCTCGAGCGTGCGGCGCGCGCGCTCGAGGCCGCCGCGCAGTACCGCGGTGACGATACCGCCGAAACCACCCGCCATCTGAGCCTTGGCGAGGGCGTGCTGCGGGTGACTCGCCAGCCCCGGGTAGTACACGCGCTCGACTTGGGGGTGCCGTTCCAGGAACTGCGCGACGGCGAGCGCATTGGCGCAGTGTCGCTCCATGCGCAGCGCGAGGGTCTTGATGCCCCGCAGGGTCAGGAATGCATCGAAGGGGCCGGGCACGGCGCCCACCGCGTTCTGCAGATAGGCGATCCGCTCGCCAAGATCCGAGCCCGCCCGCACGATCGCAGCTCCGCCGATGGCGTCGGAATGTCCGTTGAGATACTTGGTGGTCGAGTGCACGACGATATCGAAGCCGTGCTCGAGCGGTCGCTGAATGAAAGGTGTCGCGAAGGTGTTGTCGCAAACCGCCAGCAGGGCGTGCCGGCGCGCGAGCGCTGCCACGGCGCTCAGGTCGACCAGCTTCAGCAGCGGGTTGGTCGGCGTCTCCACCCACACCAGTCGCGTGTCGGCACGGATCGCGCCCGCGAGCGCCGCGGGGTCCGACAGATCGACGAACGAGACCCGATGTCCGGCCGAGCGCTTGCGCACGTTCTCCAGCAGGCGGTAGCTGCCGCCGTACAGATCGTGCATGGCGACGATGTGCGAGCCGGCATCCAGCAGCTCGAGGACCGTGGCGATGGCGGCCATGCCGGAGGCGAAGGCGAAGCCGGCCGCGCCGCCTTCCAGACTCGCCACGGCCGCCTGCAGCGCGTCGCGCGTCGGGTTGCGGGTGCGCGAGTAATCGTAGCCCTGGTGCACCCCGGGGCTCGCCTGCACGTAGGTGGAGGTCGCGTAGATCGGCGGCATGATCGCTCCGGTGAGCGGATCCGGGCGCTGGCCGCCGTGGATGACGCGCGTCGCGAAGCGCTGCGTGGCAGTCTCGTCACTCATGTGATCGTCACCTGTGTTGCTCTCACAGCCGGCGGCGCAGCCAATTGAGCAGATCGATGCGCGTGATGAGGCCCTGGAACTCGTTGTGGTGCATGACGATGGCGACCATGCCGCGCTTGAAGATCTCCATCAGCTGCGTCATCGGCGCATCCACCGGCACGGTCACCAGGTGACTCGCCATGGCGTGGGTCACCGGCTCGTTGAAGTGCTCGGGCTTCGCCACCACCTCCAGCAGAATGTCCTCCTCGTCCACGATGCCGACGATGCGCCCGTCCTGCATCACCGGAACCTGCGAGACGTCATACAGCTTCATGCGCCGGTAGGCAGCCATCACCGTTTCCGTGGAGTTCACGGTCACCGCGGCGTGCTCGGCGTGCCGGCGCGCGATGAGATCGCGCAGGTCGCCGAGGTGCTCGCGCTCGAGGAAACCCTGATCCAGCATCCAGTAATCGTTGTAGACCTTGGACAGATATTTGTTGCCGCTGTCGCACACGAAGGTCACGACGCGCTGCGGTTGCTGCTGCTCACGGCAGTAGCGCAGCGCCGCAGCCAGCAGCGTGCCGGTGGACGTGCCGGCGATGATGCCCTCGCGGGCGAGCAGTTCCCGGCAGGTGCGGAAGGCCTCCGCGTCCGGGATGCTGTAGGCGCTGCTGACGCGCGAGAAGTCCGCCACCGGCGGAACCGAGTCGCCGCCGATGCCTTCGACCAGCCAGGGAGTCATCTTCGCGGGGAGCTTGCCGGTGGTGGCGAAGCTCGCCAGCCCCGAGCCCGCCGGGTCGGCCAGCAGCAACTGCACCTGCGGCGCCACGCGCGCGAAGAAATGCGTCAGCCCCGCAAGCGTGCCGCCGGTGCCCGCGCCGCAGACGACGGCGTGCAACTCATGACCCGTCTGCTCCCAGATCTCCGGCGCGGTGGTCTCCTCGTGCGCCTGCGCATTGGCCGGGTTGCCGAACTGGTTGACGAAATGGCTCCCGGGGATCTCGCGCGCCAGGCGTTCGGCGACGTCGCGGTAGTACTCGGGATGACCCTTGCTGACGTCCGATCGGGTCATCACCACGTCCGCGCCCATCGCCCTGAGGTGAAAGATCTTCTCCTGGCTCATCTTGTCGGGGATGACCAGCAGCAGGCGATAGCCCTTCTGTGCCGCGACCAGCGCCAACCCCAGGCCGGTGTTGCCGGCCGTGGCCTCGATCAGCGTGCCACCGGGCTTGAGAGTGCCGCTGCGCTCGGCGGCCTGAATGAGATACAGGCCGACGCGATCCTTGATCGAGCCGCCCGGATTCTGGTTCTCGAGTTTCAGGAACAGCTGGCACGGCCCGGTATCCAGACGGCGCACCGCCATGAGCGGCGTGTTGCCGATCATCTGCAGTACACTGCCGTAAGCCGGATTCGACATGCTGAGCGCGCGCTGAGCGGGCGGCTCGCTCAGGCAGCGCCGCTGATGAGTCCGGAGCCGACCCAGTCACGCAGCAGGGCTGCGGCGTGCGCCGGCGCCTGTGCCTCGCCGAGCTCATCGCACAACAGTTCGCACAGCTCGCCGAACGGCCAGCCATTGCGCGCGGCATCCAGCAGCGCGCTTTCCGTGTCCGTCAGCGAGCGGAAGTAAGTCGTGAGCTCGTGACGCCACAGGAGCCACGGCAGCGGCGCCGCATTCAGGCTCGCCGGCGGTCGCTCGCGGTCCTCCGTGAGCGCCTGCCAGATCTGCGGCGCGTTCCAGCTCAAGGCCAGCCGTCGCACGCTCGGGTGCCAGGCAAAGCGCAAGTGCGCCCAGCGTTGCGGCGCGACGCCTGCGAGGGCCTCATGCGTGAGCGGCACGGCATCCGCCGCGTCGAACACCTCAGTCATGGTCCACTCCCAGCGCGTCAGCTCGGCGAGCACCGGGGCCGCCACGTAGTCCTCGTGGGCGGCGAGGAACTGCGGCAACGCATCGCCGTAGTAGCGGATGGAGAAGTACGGCGAATCATGGGTGCGCAGGTACTCGGCGGCGAGGGTGTGAAAATCCGCCTCGCCGAGCAGCTTCGCCAGCGCCGGGAAGTTGCTCTGCAGGGCGTCCGCGAGGCGGCTGCGGTAGGCGCCGGCGTAAATGCCGAGACGCGTCGCCACCGGCACGCGCGCGCTGCCGAGGACGTGGGCGCCGATCGCGTCGCTCTCGCGCAGCAGGTAGTCCTGAAAATCCCCCTGGACGCGCGCGAGGCCGCTCATGAGCCCGCCGCCACGGCGCGCTGCGGGCGGTGCCGTGCGGCGGCCTCTGCGGAGGAGCCGCCGCCGTCCGCCGCGCCGTTCCCGCCCAGGGTACGTGCGCACAGCGCGCGCGCCTGCGCGAGCTCGGCACACAACTCGGCGAGCGGCGGGATGTGGTCGTCGCGCTCGATCATGGTGGAGACGTTGCCGAAGCGCTCGACCGCGGCCGCGTACAGCTCCCACACCGGATCGGGCACCGGATGATCGTGGGTGTCGATGAGGTAGTCGCCGTGATTCTCGTGCCCGGCCAGATGGATCTGCTGCACGCGCTCCACCGGAATCGCCTGCAGGTACTCGAGCGCATCGAACTCGTGGTTCACCGCGCTCACATAGATGTTGTTGACGTCGAGCAGGATCAGACAGTCGGCGCGCGCGGCGACCTCGCGCAGGAATTCCCATTCAGTGAGGCGCGAATCGCGGAACGCGACGTAGCTCGAGACGTTCTCCAGCAGGATGCGCCGCCCGAGCAGCTCCTGCACCGCGCGCACCCGCTGCACCACGTGCGCGAGGGCCTCCTCGGTGTACGGCAGCGGCAGCAGGTCATGGGTGTTGCTGCCGGCCACCCCGGTCCAGCACAAGTGATCCGAGATCCACGCGGGCTCCACGCGTGCGGCAAGCGCCTTCACCTGCCGCAGGTACTCGCGATCCAGCGGCGCGCTGCTGCCGATCGACATGGACACACCGTGCATCGCCAGCGGGTAGCGCTCGCGGATGCGCGTCAGGTAATGCAGCGGCTTGCCCCCCGGCACCAGGTAGTTTTCGGTGAGTACTTCGAACCAGTCGACGGGGGGGCGATCGGCGAGGATCGCCTCGTAGTGATCGACCCGCAGGCCGAGACCAAACCCGAGCGCGGGGGGCTTGAGCATGGGAGCTAAAGGGCGGGCCGGGCGCCCTGAAGCACGCCCGGCCCACTCGTCTTACTTCGCCTTGGCTTTCGCCGCGTCGCACTCCGCCTTGCTCATTTCCAGGAACCCCTTGCCCTTGCAGGAGTTCTGGCCCTTGCAGGCGTTGTTGGCGCTCTTGCACGCGGAGTGTCCCTTGCAGGAATTGACACCCTCGCACTTCATTTTCCCCTCGGCCGCGCTGGCAGTGCTCACCGGCACGGCCGAGAACATCACCGCGGCAGCCGCGGCCAGGGCAACACTGGACAGGATTCTGGAATTCATTTCTGCGTTCTCCTTGAGAGGATTGGGGCGGCGCCGATTGTAGCGCCGGCGCCGGAGGATAGCTTCTCAAGGGTGGATGACGTAAGTGTCTCCACGCAAACACAATTCCACCCCAAAGGCGCGCAGGCTACGCGTCTGAACAGTAGACCGGGAAACGTGACACTGGATTGCAGCCGCGTGCACTGCTCGGATCCGCACCCGCCCGGATACATTACAATCACCGAAGCCCGCGCCTGCCTGCCGCAGGTGCGTACCCTCACCACACCCGACAGTGACGCAATGACCGACGCCCCCGGTGACGCCATCCTCGTGCGTGGCGCGCGCCAGAACAACCTGAAGAGCCTCGATCTCGATCTGCCGCTCAACGAGCTGATCGTGGTCACCGGCGTGTCGGGCTCGGGCAAGTCGTCGCTGGTGTTCGACACCCTGTACGCGGAAGGCCAGCGGCGTTACGTCGAGACCTTCTCCCCCTACGCCCGGCAGTTCCTCGACCGCATGGACAAGCCGCAGGTCGAGTCGATCTCGGGAATTCCCCCCGCCATCGCCATCGACCAGACCAACCCGGTGCGCACCTCGCGCTCGACCGTCGGCACGATGACCGAGCTCAACGATCACCTGAAGCTGCTGTTCGCACGCGCCGCGGCGTTGTTCTGCCAGCGCTGCGGGGAGCTCGTGCGGCGCGACACGGCGGACAGCATCTACGCCGACCTGCGCTCGCGCGCGCAGCACGCCGGGGATCCGCGACTGCTCGTGAGCTTTCCGGTGCCGGTGCCGGCGAACTTCAGCGCCGAGGAAGTGCGTGAGTTGCTGGCGAGACAGGGCTATACACGCTTCCTGGGCAGCACCGTTCCCGCGCCGCCAGCGGCAGCGGCGCCGAGGGCGGGGGCCAGCGCGCGGCGTGGCCGCAAGCGCGGCCAGGGCGCGGGGAGCGCCCCGTCCATCACGCTGGAGGTGGTGCAGGACCGGCTGCGGGCCGGCAGCGCCGAGCGCGGCCGGGTGCTCGAGTCGCTCGAGGCGGCGCTGCGCGTCGGCCGCGGGCGCGTCAACGTGCAGGTGGTGGATGAGAGCGATCCGCCGCAGTGTCTGGACACCTGGCGCTACTCGAGCGAGTTGCACTGCGCACACTGCGACCTGGCGTACCACACGCCCACCCCCAGCCAGTTCTCGTTCAACTCCCCGCTGGGCGCGTGCGAGACCTGCCGTGGCTTCGGGCGCACCATCGGCATCGACTATGGGCTGGTCATTCCCGACGAGACCCGCTCGCTGCGCGGCGGCGCCATCAAGCCCTGGCAGACCAAGTCCTACAGCGAATGCCAGCAGGACCTGGAGAGATTCGCGAAGCAGCGGGGCATTCCCCTCGACACACCGTGGCGCGAGCTTCCCGCCGAGGCCCGCCGGTGGGTGATCGAAGGCGAGGGCGCCTGGACCCGCAAGGTCTGGTACGGGGTGAAGCGCTTCTTCGCCTGGCTGGAGACACGCGCCTACAAGATGCACGTGCGGGTGTTGCTGTCGCGCTATCGCGCCTACACGCCCTGTCCCGCCTGCGACGGGGCGCGCCTGAAGAGCGAAGCTCTGCTGTGGCGCCTCGGCACTCGCGAGCTGGCTGACGCGGCACTGGGCCCCGCGCGGCTCTTTCGCCCGCGCGCAGTGCAGTGGAGCGCCGACACCGCGGCAAGGCTGCCGGGGCTGTCGATCCATGACCTGATGCTGCTGCCGATCGAGCGCGGCCGCGAGTTCTTCGACCGGCTCACCCTGGCCAAGCCGCTCGATGAGGCCACGGAGCTCCTGCTGGGGGAGATCCGCGGGCGCTTCCGCTACCTGGTGGAGGTGGGGCTCGGCTACCTCACGCTCGATCGTCAGTCGCGCACGCTCTCGGGCGGGGAGGTGCAGCGGATCAATCTCACCACCGCGCTCGGCACCTCCCTCGTCAACACGCTGTTCGTGCTCGATGAGCCCTCCATCGGCCTGCACGCGCGCGACATGCGGCGCGTCATCGGCGTCATGAAGCGCCTGCGGGACGCCGGCAATTCACTGCTCGTGGTCGAGCACGATCCACAGATCATGCTGGAGGCCGACCGCATACTGGACCTGGGGCCCGGGGCCGGCGAGCGCGGCGGTGAGATCGTCTTCTACGGCAGTCCCGCCGAGATCCGCCGCAGCGCCGCCTCGCTCACCGGCCAGTACCTGGGCGGTCGCAGGACGCTCGCTCCGGTGAGCGAGCCGGCAGCGCAGGACGCATCTGCCGCGCACGGCGTGGTGGCGGTGGCCACCGCCAACCGCTGGCTCGAGCTGCGGGGCGCGGCCGAGCACAACCTGAAGAACCTCGATGTGCGTATTCCGCTCAAGCGCCTGGTGTGCGTGACGGGCGTGTCGGGATCGGGCAAGTCGACGCTGATCGAGGACGTGTTGTATCCCGCGCTCCTGAAGTATCACGGCAAACCGACCGAGGCACCCGGTGAGTTCGCGGGCCTCACCGGGGCTGAGCTGATCGATGACGTCGTGATGGTCGACCAGAATCCCATCGGCCGCACCACGCGCTCCAATCCTGCCAGCTATGTCGGCGCCTTCGATGCGATCCGGGCACTGTTTGCCAGCGAGCCGGCGGCGCAGGAGCGCAAGTACGGCGCCGGAACCTTCAGCTTCAACTCCGGCAACGGCCGCTGCCCGGCCTGCAACGGCAACGGCTTCGAGCACGTCGAGATGCAGTTTCTCTCCGACGTCTACCTGCGCTGCCCCGACTGCAACGGCCGCCGCTATCGCGATGAAATCCTCGAGATCCGGCGCGAGGGTGCCGACGGCCGCCGCTGCAGCATCGCGGACGTGTTGGATCTCACGGTGACGCAGGCGCGGGCATTCTTCGCCGACGCCCCCGAGGTGGCGGCGCGCCTCGCGCCGCTCGCCGACGTCGGCCTCGAGTACCTGAAGCTCGGCCAGCCGGTACCCACGCTCTCGGGCGGCGAGGCACAGAGACTGAAGCTCGCCGGGCACCTGGCGCGGGCGGCTGCCGTGCCCTCGAGCACCACCCACCGCGGCAAGCTGTTCCTGTTCGATGAGCCGACCACCGGGTTGCACTTCGAGGACGTGGCGAAGCTGCTGAAGGCGTTCCGCAAGCTGCTCATCGCCGGTCACTCGCTGCTGGTGATCGAGCACAACCTGGATGTGATCCGCGCCGCCGACTGGATCATCGATCTCGGCCCCGAGGGCGGCGAGCGCGGCGGCGAGATCGTCTGCGCCGGCACCGCCGCGCAGCTACGCGCGCACCCGCGCTCCTTCACCGGCGAGGCGCTGCGCGCCTACGCAGAGGCGCTGTCGGTGGCGGGGCAGGCCAGCGCGCCCGCGGTTGCCGAGCCGCGCGCGCCCTACCACGGCGGCAACGGCCGCGACCGCCACGCGGTGGTCATTCACAAGGCGCGCGAGCACAACCTCAAGAACATCGACGTCGAGATCCCGCGCGACCGCTTCACCGTGATCACCGGCGTGTCCGGCTCGGGCAAGTCGACTCTCGCCTTCGACATTCTCTTCAACGAGGGCCAGCGCCGCTATCTGGAATCGCTGAACGCCTACGCGCGCCAGTTCGTGCAGCCCGCGGCGCGCCCGGACGTGGACGCGATCTTCGGCATCCCGCCCACTGTCGCCATCGAGCAGCGCACCAGCCGCGGCGGGCGCAAGAGCACCGTGGCGACGCTCACCGAGATCTATCACTTCCTGCGGCTGCTGTACGTGAAGCTCGGCACGCAGTACTGCCCGGACTGCGATCGGCCGATCGAGCCGCAGAGCGCGGCCTCGATCGGCGCGCGCCTGCTGCGCGATTACCGCGGCAAGCGCATCACGCTGCTGGCGCCGCTCATCGTGGCGCGCAAGGGCTACTACACCGATCTGGCCAAGTGGGCGGCCAAGAAGGGCTTCAGGACACTGCGTGTCGATGGCGAGGCGCTGCCGACGGCGCCGTGGCCGCGCCTGTCGCGCTTCCGCGAGCACACCATCGAGTTGCCGGTTGCGGAAATCGACGTCGGCGTGCGCAGCGAGGCCGCCCTGCGCGCGGGGCTCGCCCGCGCGCTCGATTTCGGCAAGGGGCTGGTGCACGTGCTGGGACCGCGGTCCGAGCGGGCGACGGTGTTCTCCACCAAGCGCGCCTGTCCCTCCTGCGGCCGCAGTTTCGCCGAGCTCGACCCGCGTCTGTTCTCGTTCAATTCCCGGCACGGCTGGTGCGAGAGCTGTTACGGGACCGGCGTCGAGATGCCAGGCTTCGATGAGCAGCAAAGCGGCGAGGAGCTGTGGTGGAACGAGTGGTACGCGCGCGAGCCTCAGCCCTGCGGCACCTGCCGCGGGCAGCGGCTGAATCCCACGGCGCTCAACGTGCGCTTCCGCGAGCGCTCCATCGCCGCGCTGGCGGGTGAATCGGTCAGCGCCAGCGGCGAATTCTTCGCCAGGCTCAGGCTCGGCCCGCGTGAGCGGCAGATCGCGCGCGACCTGCTGGCGGAAATCCGCGCGCGCCTGAAATTCCTCGAGCGTGTCGGACTCGGGTACCTGCAGCTCGATCGCGGCGCACCCACGCTCTCGGGGGGCGAAGCGCAGCGCATCCGCCTCGCCGCACAGCTGGGCTCGAACCTGCAGGGCGTGTGCTACGTGCTCGATGAGCCCACCATCGGGCTGCATCCGCGCGACAACCGCATCCTGCTCGCCTGCCTGGCCGAGCTCGCCGGGCACCGCAATACGCTAGTGGTCGTGGAGCACGACGAGGAGACCATCCGCCGCGCCGATCACGTGCTGGACCTGGGTCCCCAGGCCGGCGTGCGCGGCGGGGAGCTGGTGGGTGCCGGGACGGTGTCGGACCTCATGCGCAACCCGCGTTCGACCACCGGGCGCTTCCTGCGCGAGCCGCTGCTGCATCCGGCGCGCCCGCAGCGCCCGGTGAACGCCGCCACGCCCCTGCTGACCCTGCAGCGCGTGGCACTGCACAACATCAGAGGGAGCGACGTGCGCATCCCGCTCGGGCGCCTGGTCGTGATCACCGGCGTGTCCGGCTCGGGCAAATCGACCGTGGCACGCGACGTGTTGTATGCGAACCTGAAGCGGCTGCTCGGGCAGAACGCGCCCGCGAGCCGCGCCCGCAAGCGCGCCGCCGGCGTGAAGCTCATCGGCTGCACGGCGGTGCAGGGGCTGGAGCTCCTCGATCGCGTGCTGGAAGTGGACCAGACGCCGATCGGCAAGACCCCGCGCTCCTGCCCCGCGACCTACATCGGCTTCTGGGATGACATCCGCCGCGTGTATGCCGGTACCACCGAGGCGCGCATCCGCGGCTACAGCGCCAGCCGTTTCTCATTCAACACCGCCGGCGGCCGCTGCGAGGCGTGCGCCGGGCAGGGCATGCAGACCATCGAGATGAGTTTCCTGCCCGACGTCAAGGTGCTGTGCGACGTCTGCGGCGGGCGGCGCTTCAACTCCGAGACGCTCGCCGTGTCGTGGCGGGAGGCCAGCATCGGGGATGTGCTGGCGATGAGCGTCGACGATGCGGTCGGGTTTTTCGCCGCCCATCCGCGCGTGCATCATGCACTGAAGCTCCTGCAGGACGTGGGCCTCGGCTACCTCACGCTCGGACAGCCCAGCCCCACGCTTTCGGGCGGCGAAGCCCAGCGCATCAAGCTGGTCACCGAGCTCTCGAAGGTGCGCGACGACGCCGCCCACGGCCCGCGGCAGAGACCGAAGCACACGCTGTATGTGCTGGATGAGCCCACCGTGGGTCTGCACATGGCCGATGTGGAGAAGCTGCTGCACGTGCTGCACCGGCTGGTTGCCGCCGGCAACACCGCGGTCGTGGTCGAGCACAACCTCGACGTCATGGCCGAAGCCGACTGGATCCTCGACCTGGGGCCCGAGGCCGGTGATGGGGGCGGGCGCATCGTCGCCCAGGGTGCGCCGGCGCAGATCGCGCGCCGCAGCAAGCACTCCCACACCGGGCGGGTGCTCGAGGACTTCCTGCGCCAGCGCACCCGGCCGGCGCCGCCGCGCTAGGGCGCCGCCGCGCCGCGCTTCGGGCTCACGACTTCGATGGTCAGATGCGACAGGCAGGAGAAGCCGCGCAGCGCTGAGCGGTAGAAATGCACGTCCCGCGCCTCCCGGGGCACGACCGAAACGATGGCGCCAAAATGGCCCGGACCGAGCCGCCACAGGTGCAGGTCCGCCACCCGATCGCCGTCCTCCTCCAGACACCGCCGCATGCGTGCGGCGAGCGCGGTATCCGGGTTCATGTCGAGCAGGATCCGGCTCGTGTCGCGCACCAGGGCATAGGCCCATAACGCGATGACACCGCCGCCGACGATTCCCATCATGGGGTCCATCCACACCCAACCCAGGAAGCGGGCGGCCGTGAGCCCGAGGATGGCGAGAACCGACACCGCAGCATCAGCCGCCACGTGGATGAATGCGGCCCGCAGATTGTGATCCCGGTGTGCAGCGGGGGCGCCGTGCTCGGCGGGCTGCGCGTGCGCCGCCTCCCCGCCGGCCTCCTCCCCGTGAGCATGCGCGTGTGCGTGAGCGTCTCCGCCGCTCAGGAGCCAGGCGCTCACGATGTTCACCAGCAGGCCGAGAAACGCGATCGGAATCGCCTCGCGGAACTCGATCGGGACCGGGGCCAGGAAGCGCCGCACGGCTTCGTAGCCGATGAGCAGCGCAATGAGCGCCAGCACGATGGCGCTGCTGAAGCCGGCGAGATCACCCAGCTTGCCGGTGCCGAAGCTGAAGCGCGCATCGCTCGCGTGCTTGCGGGCGAAGGTGTAGGCCCACGCGGCGATCAGCATGGCAATCGCGTGGGTCGACATGTGCAGGCCGTCCGCGACCAGGGCGAGCGAGCCGAAGGCGATCCCGCCGCCGATCTCCAGCACCATCATCGCCGAGCACAGGCCGATGACCGTCCAGGCCTTGCGCTCGTTGCTCGCATGGCCGGCGCCGAGGAACACGTGCGAGTGCTGCAGCCCTGCGGCCTCCGCAGTCTTGGCGGTCTCACTTGCGGGCGCGGTCACTTGCAGCAGCTATGCACGACGTCGATGAGCTCGTCGTATGATATTCCATGGCCCATGATCTGGTGTGCTGGAAGTGCGGCGCGTCGCTGGCCGAGCTGAGCCTGCCGCTGCGGCGGCTCGAGGAGTGCCCGAAGTGCCATGGCGAGCTGCACGTATGCCGGATGTGCATCGAGTACGACACGCGCGTCGCCAAGCACTGCCGCGAGCCGACCGCGGAGGAAGTGAACGACAAGACGCACGCTAACTTCTGCGATCACTTCAAGCCGCGCCCGGCGGCCTACACGCCACCCAACACCGCCGAGGTGGAGAAGACGCGCACGGAACTGGAAAAACTGTTCGGCAAGGGTTGAGTTCGATCCGCGCAACCTGCTGCGAGGTCCGGCGGGCCTGCGCTACCGGCAGGCGGTGCTGGCGGAGTTCGACGCCGAGACTACACCTTCTTCATCCGCTCGCTGAGGCGCTCGAGGAGTCGCGTGAAGGGCGAATTCTTCTGCACCTCGATGCGCAGGTGACGCACGCCGGAGTCATTCAGGGTCTCGCCGGTCCCATCGTCGATCGTGAGCTGACTCGCGCCGAGAATCTCCAGCGTCTCCTCCAGAGTGTGCGGGCCACGGTGCTCGCGCGCACCCACCTTGCCGCGACTGCGGCCCCGGGCGGGCGCCGCGCTCTGGCGTACGGTGCGGCCCACCGCCACCTTGGGCATCGGCTTGGCTGAGGGCACTGCCCCCGGCGTGCCCGCCACCTGATGCTTGCCCTGCAGGAGCGCGGCCACCGCGATGTTCGCCGTGGCCGTGTCATTCTCGATGAGCTTGAACTCGTCCGTGATATGCGGGCGCGCTGCGGCCGGAGCCGCCAGGGTGGCGGCCTTCACGTCCTGATCCGTCGCGCGCCCCTTCTCCTGGGGACTCACGGGCACCACGGCGACCGAGGTGAACTCCGAGCGCACGTAGTGGGCGACCTGCTTGGCGGAGATGGCGTCGCTGAAGAACCCGAGACGCAGCCCATACCACTTGCGCCCGTCGCGGCTGCCCTCGACGGTATACAGGGTGTAGGCGCTGAAGATGGCGAGCGGTGGCACCTTGTCGAGCTCCGCCGGCTGCACCGACCATTGCAGCTGCACCGCAAAGGACACCGGCGCGTTGCTGACGACGGCCTCCTTCAGTGCCCGGCGCGTCCCGGTATCATCGGGCTTGAGCATCGGAATGCTGCCATGGGCGAGGTCCGCGGGCGGCGGCTCGCTGCCATCGGGGCGGCGCAGCTCGAGCATTTTCAACACCTGGGTGTCGGAGAGCGAGTTGCTCTCCGGCGGCGCGCGCGGCGCCGGCGGCGCGTGCATCACGCGCGTCTCGCCGGTGGCGCTGGCCTCGCCGAGCGCCGCGAGCACCTCGCGCACGTTCGAGTCTTCAAACACCTGTTTCACGCCGCGGCCCGAGGCGCGCGCGGCAGATGGTACGGCGGCACTCGCGGTGGCGGACGGTGTGCGCGCCAGCGGCGGCGGCGCACGTCCGGCGGCGGGCCTGGGTGCTGCGGTCGGCGACGTGATCCGTGGCACTGCGGGCCGGGCTACCGGCGCAGCCACCGGCGCCGCGGCGGCGCGCCGCGCGGCGGGCGGAGCCGCGTGTACCACGGGCACGCGACCTGCGGGGGGGCGCGGCGCGGCGGGCCGCGCAGCAGCCGGCGCCGCGGCAGGGGTGCGCATTGGTGCGGGCGCGACCCGCGGCTGAGGTCCCGTGGCATGCCGGGCCTGAGCGGCGGCCGCAGCCGTGGCTCGCTCGCGCAGTTTGCGGCCCGGGGCCTCACCGGCCCAGGCGCCCGGGTAGATCTCGCGCACGACGCTCAGCCACTCCTCGGCCTCGGCGAGCGTAGCGAAATAGCCCATGTGCAGACGAAAGCGCTCCCGCCCCTCCTCGAAGCGCCGGCTGACGAAGAACGTGAAGCGCTTGAGCTCCGGCAGATCCGTCTGCGCGAGCGCCATCGGCGTCGTGGATGAGCACAGGTTGAGAACGAACGGCCCGGCGCTGGCCACCGGTGCCTCCGAATGCCTTGCCTCGGCGCCGGTGCGCGCCGAAGAGAAGTTGGCCGTTGCTGTCATAGACTTTCCCCGGGAACCGAAACCCTCGACGGACACGGTCTTTGGGGGACTGCGCTGATTCGCGCGACGGAAGGAGTGCAAGCGTTCGCGCTCACTGCGCGATCGTGGCAGCCCCGCCGTCATAGGATCGTCCCTTTAGACCGGTAGCTTTGCGTCCCCGTCTTTCGACAGGTTTGCCCTTATCACTAAGGCGCAAGTGTCAAAGCGTCGCGGATTGCAGTCAAGCCCTCATTTTGTGTCGCGGCTCTCAAGTGCGATCTATACGTACGACGCGCCCGGCGCGCCGCTTTATGTCTCACCGGGGCGACGCAGCTGTTTCCCGGTCCCAGAAGCGGCCCGCACCCACCACACGCCGCGCGTAGAAGCCGTCGCCGCGCAGATCGCCGTACCTCACGGCCAGGCCCGCGCGGGGAGCGTGGATGAAGCGTCCCGCTCCGGTATAGACGCCGACGTGATCGATGCCGCGCTTGCGGATGCGGAAAAACACCAGGTCCCCGGGCTGCAGCTGCTTCAGCGGCACCGGGTGCGCCGCGCGCTGCTGCTCGGCGGCAGTGCGCGGAATGGCCACGCCCGCGCGCTCGTGCACGTACCGCGCCAGCCCGCTGCAGTCGAAACCGGCGGCGTCGGCGCCGCCGAACTGGTACGGGGTGCCGATCAGCGCCGTCGCCGCCTGCGCGATCGCGGCCCCGCCCGGCGGGGGCGCGGGAAGGCTGCTGCAGGCGGCGATGAGCAGTGCGGCGGCGATGGCGGGCGCGGCGCGCATCTTGGTTCGTGCCCGGAAGTCCCGTGACTAGCGTGCGCGGGTGGGCGCCTTGGGCTGCGTCGGCGCGCGCGTACGCGAAGCCGCGAGGCGCGCCAGCGTCCCGATACCCTCGTAGGTGTAGCGCTGCACGCCGCGTCGGCCGCTGCGAATGGCGCCGAGCATGGCCTCGCCCACGGTACGCGCCGGGATGGCACGGTAAGCAATGTACCTGCCGCGCAGCACGGGATTCACCAGCGGCAGGAAGGCGCGTGCCGCAAGCTCCAGCGGACGCATCTCGCGGCGCCAGCCGAGCAGCAGTGAGGGCTGCAGGATATCGAGCGATTCGAAGCCCGCTTCCATCAGGCGCTGCTCCATCTCGCCCTTGGTGCGCAGGTAGAAGCTGCGCGCGCCCGGGTCCGCGCCGACGCTCGATATGACCACGAGGCGCTGGGCATTCGCCGCCCTTGCGGCGCGCGCAAACGCCAGCACGCACTCGAGGTCGACCGCGCGAAAGCGCTCCTGCGAGCCCGCCTGGCGCAGGGTCGTGCCAAGACAGCACAGTGCAACGTCGCAGCTGGCGCCCTTGAGCTGCGCCTCGAGGTGCTCGAATTGCACGATGCGATTGGCGAGTCGCGGATGCTCGCGTCCGAGCGACCGTCGTGAAACGGCCAGCACGCGCCTGATGTCCGGCGCCTCGAGGAGTGCCGCGAGCGCGTAGCCCCCGGCAAGCCCGCTCGCTCCGGCCAGCAGCGCGACCCGCCCCTCTGCGCCTGACATCGTTGCACCCCTCATCGCAACCGCGGATGTTGTTTTAAGACAGCTTAGAATTGCACGCGTCCCGCGGCAAGCCGCGCGCGCTGTTGCGCCACCGCAGCGCCCCGGGGCCGCGCCGGCGGCGCGCCCGTGCCGCATCGCAGTGCTACCATTTCTCACGGCGCGTCGTGCGCTGACGGTGGGCGCACCCGGTGAGACCCTTGAAGCTGCCCCTGATGCTGGCTGCGGCGGTGCTGGCGCCGGCCGCGGCGCTCGCCGTGACCGATGCCGAGCGGGTGGCGCTGTACCGGGAGTACCGTGCCGCGTTCGATGCGCACCGCTACCCGGACGCGCTGCCGCTGGCCGAGAAGCTCGTGGCGCTTACCGAGGAGCAGTACGGCGCCAACGATCGCGAGCTGGTCAATCCCCTCGCCAATCTCGGCACCACGCAGTACCGCATGGGCGACTACAAGGATGCCGAGGATACCTATCTGCGCAGCGTGAAAATCGCCGCCGACACCGGCGGCGGCAGCGCTGACCGTCTGCTGTTGCGCCCGCTGCAGGGGCTCGGTACAACCTACTACGCCACGCGGCAGTATGAGGATGCGAGCGTCACCCTGCAGCGCGCGCTCGATCTGAGCCGCAATCTCGACGGTCTGCTGAATCCCGGGCAGATGCCGATCCTCTATCCGCTGATCGGGAGCCTCGTGAATCTCGAGCGCCACAGCGAGGCGGATCGTGAATTCCAGTACTCGGTGCGGGTCGCCGAGAGCGCCTGGGGCGGCACCGATGCGCGCGTCATCCGCCCGGTGGACCGTTATGCGCGCTGGCTCGAGCATATGGGCCGCTACCCTTCCGCGCGCGCGCAGTACGCCCACGAACTCACCATCGCCGAGGGCGCCGGCAGCCGCGCCGCACGCATGGTGATCGACCCGTTGCTGGGGATTGCGCGCAGCTACCGGCTCGAGGCCATGAACGGCAGCGACGAGGAAGCGGCACAGTACGCGGACCCGTTCGGGCAGCCGAGCGTCGGCGTGCTGGGCGACCATGGCGGGCACGGGCTGCACCCCGACGGGGAGAAGGCGCTGCTGCTCGCGCTGCAGACCATCGACAGGATGCGCCCGCCCGATCATCAGCTGCGTGGCACGACCCTGATGGAGCTGGGCGACTGGTACCTGTGCGCTGACCTGCCCGACAAGAGCCTCGCGCGCTACCGCGAGGCGTGGAAGGACTTCCAGCAGGCCGGCTCGACCGCGACGCTCGATGTGCCGAGGCAGCTGGCTTACCGGACGCCGGCCGCCTCGGCCGCACGCTCACGGCTCGCCGAGCGCGACAACACCGATGAGCATTCGGTGCAGGCGACCTTCACCGTGAAGCGCGACGGGCACACCGCCAACGTGACCACCAGCAGCAGCGATGCCACGGGCGCGCAGCAGAAGACCGTGTTGACCGCGGTGAGGCGCGCCCGCTACGCGCCGCGCCTGCTGGACGGCGAGCCGGTCGATACCGAAGGCGTCACGCTGGTCGAAAAGCTCCTGTCGAAGAGGCCGCGCCAGCCCTAGGGCGGCGCCGCGTCCCCGTCCGGACCCGCCTCCTCGATCGGCACCGCCTCGATCAGCACATTGGCGGCCGTATCGACGCCCGACTGCACGCTCAGCGGCTCGTCGTGCGCCAGCTGCTGGGCGGCGGCCTGCTGCGGAAACTGCACCAGGAATTTGGCCGCCGCATCCCGCATGGCCGCGAGCGTGGCGCGCTCGAGCGGTTTACCGTTCGACATGCCCTGGGCGAGGGCGCTGCCGTAACCGGTGAGGGTCAGGGTGTCGACTTTCTCCCCCTGCGCTGTGTAGACATTGATGCGGTAGCGGATCGTGGCGGCGTCGTAGCGTCCGCCGGTGTCGTGGTCGGTCACGAAGGAGTACTGATCGATCAGCGGCTCAAACACCGCCTTGAGCCCGGATGCCGCACGCGCCGCCTCCAGATCCTTGAATTCCTGCACCTCGCGGAACGAGTCCTTGAAGACGTCGCGCAACAGGTGCACGTGCCCCGGTCCCAGCGCGATCCGCCACTCGATGCCCCAGCGTGTCTCCTTGTGCACGTAGTTGCGCAGCTCGTTGGGAAGTACCAGACCGACGCTGCTCGGCAGCGGCTGCAGCAGCGGCCGCGGCAGCAGCGGATCGGGTGTGATCGTGATGCCGCCGCAGGCGCCCAGGGTGGCCAGCGCGACGGCGCCGGCCAACACTCGCACGGCGTCTA
>DATGVL010000057.1:0-27835 GCA_035300445.1 Steroidobacteraceae bacterium | reverse complement strand
GGGAAGATCCCGCTGGCCTGAGCTGTTACACGCAGCTGGATTCGAGGCGTTACCCACAAGGCGTCCCGCGGCTGATGTTGAAGTGCGCGACACCGCCCGTAAAGCACTTGATATACGAAGACACCCTTAAATCTCTCCGTTAGTCAGATGGCGGCAGGATATAATTTTCAAATCAGAACCGTCACTCGCATCATCCGTTTCGCGCTGGTGGTGGCGGCCGCACTGCTGCTGAGTGCCTGTCCGAGTCTCACCGAGCGCGCGGGGCTTCCGCCCTCCCTCGAGCGTGCCGAGGCGCTCGAGCGTGCCGGCGAGGCCGCGGGCGCGGCGCGCGTGTACGAGGAACTGGCGGCCCAGAACAGCGGTGCGGAGCGCAACGCGCTGCTGTTGCGCGCCGCGCGCGGCTATCTTGCGGCCCACCGTGCGGAGGACGCGGCGCGCGTCCTGGCGCTGCCCGAAGGCCCGCTGTCCGCGGAGCAGAGCACCGAGCGCGCGCTTTCCAACGCGGAGCTCGCCATCGAGCGCGGCCAGGGGAGGGACGCCTTGCAGCAGCTCGCCGCAATCCCCGAACCGCGCAGCGCTGCGCAGGCGGCGCGCTATCACGAACTGCAGGCGCGCGCGGCGCTCGCGACCGGGCGCCCCGCGGGCGGGCTCGCCGGCGCAGCACCGGAGGAGGTCGGGCCGCACATCGCGCTGCTGCTGCCGATCACCGGCCGCGCGGCAGCTGCCGCCATCAGCGTGCGCGAGGGTTTCATGACGGGGTATTACCAGACCCCGGCGGCTGAGCGACCGCGGGTGCGCGTCTACGACACCGGCACGCACAGCGTGGCGGAGGCACTGGCGCAGGCGACGAATGCGGGCGCCGACTTCATCGTCGGTCCGCTGACGCGCGAAGAGGTGGTGGCGGCCGCGGAGTTTTCCGCGCCCCGTGCCCCGCTCCTGGCGCTCAACTTCCTGCCCGCGGAAAAGCCGCCGCCCGCGCAGTTCTATCAGTACGCGCTGTCGCCCGAGGACGAGGCGCGCCTCGCGGCGCGGCGCATCCTGGACGATCATCACCGCCGCGGGGTGGCGCTGGTGCCGGCGGGGGACTGGGGCGAGCGGGTGCTCAGCGCCTTCAAACAGGAGCTGCAGGGCGGGGGGGGCGAGCTCCTCGGCACCGCGCTGATCGATGCGTCACGCACCGAC
Organism: Steroidobacteraceae bacterium; assembly: GCA_035300445.1. Lineage (GTDB taxonomy): Bacteria > Pseudomonadota > Gammaproteobacteria > Steroidobacterales > Steroidobacteraceae > 13-2-20CM-66-19. Next base: position 26,653 of record DATGVL010000057.1, on the reverse strand, counting down.
TACACCGCTTCGATCACCGAGGTGCTGCGCATCAGCGACAGCACGGCGCGCTACCGGCGCCTGGAGTCCGCACTGGGTACCAAGCTGCAGTTCGAGCCGCGGCGTCGCGGCGACATCGAGTTCATCTTCGCTGCGGCACAGGCCAACACCGAACGCTTGCTGCGGCCGCAGCTGCGCTTTCACTACGCCGGCGACCTTCCCACCTACGCGACCTCCGATGCCTTCGAACCGGACGTGCGCGCCAACGAGGAACTCGATGGTCTGATGTTTCCGGACATGCCGTGGATGTTGGGCGGGGATCTGGCCGATGCGGTGCGCGCCGCCACCCGCGAGGCGTGGCCCAGCGGCGGCCCGCACCGCGGCCGGCTGTTTGCCTTCGGTTTCGATGCGTTCCGTCTGGCGCAGGCACTGCGCCAGCGCGGCGCCCCGGGCAACATCAGCCTCCAGGGCCTGACCGGCCGCCTGAGTGTCGATGCCGAACGGCGCGTGCACCGCGAGATGGACTGGGCGCAGTTGCACAACGGCGAGCTGCGGTTGTTGCCGGCGCCGGGGCCCTGACATCAGCTGACCGGTGCGATGCTCACCGCGCGACAGCAAAGCGGACGACGCGCCGAGGAGCTGGCCGCCGAATTCCTGCGCGCGCACGGTTTCGAGATCCTGCACCGCAACTACCTGCGCCGGCTCGGCGAGCTCGATCTCATCGCGCGGCGCGCGCAGCTGCTGGTCATCGCCGAGGTGCGCACCCGCTCGAGCGCCGCGTTCGGCGGCGCGGCGGCGAGCGTCGATCGGCGCAAACAGCGGCGTATCACCCGCGCCGCGAGCCAGCTCCTGCAGCAGCGTGCGGATCTCGCGCGGCTGCCGGTGCGGTTCGACGTCATCGTGGTGCGCGATCCGCACGGCGAGGCGCCGCGCATCGAGTGGATTCAGTATGCCTTCGAGGCGTGAAGCCCTCGCACAGGGGGGCTTTCCGGCAGGCACTGTATAGAGTTCGTCGGGCAAACCGCTGATTGTTAACAATGAATGCGCCTCGGGGCCCCGCGACACTGTGTTTTCACATAAGTGCTTTCCACATAAGTCTTTGTGAATGCGACGAATTTCTCACTATTTGAATTGACATAGCTCGCCCCCGATTCCTATAGTGGCGCCCGGTGGGAGAAAGTGGGGGGAAATGGGGCAACTCTGGCCCCGACGGCCATGTTTCGCGGTGCAACAAAGATCACCCTGGACGACAAGGGGCGGATGGTCATGCCCAACCGCTACCGGGAGCAGATCGCTCAACTTGCCCAGGGGAAATTGGTCGTCACCGTCGACAAGGATCAGTGCCTCCTCATCTATCCCCTGCCCGAATGGGAGCAGATCGAACGCAAGCTGATGAGCCTGCCCAGCCTGAACGCAACCGCGCGCCGGCTGCAACGGCTGATGGTGGGCCACGCGACCGATCTGCCCCTCGACGGGCACGGCAGGGTCCTGCTGCCGCCTGAGCTGCGCGAGTTCGCGAAGCTCGGGCGGCACGGAATGCTGATCGGTCAGGGCAATCGTTTCGAGCTGTGGGACGAGGCGCGCTGGAGCGAGCGCCGCGATGCCTGGCTTGCGAACGAGGACACCCCGACCGATCTGCCCTCCGAGCTCGAGTCACTGTCGCTGTAAGGGGTTTCGACAGGCTGGTTGGGCGTAGCCCGTGGCAAGCGCACTCATGGGGGCGGGGCCGTTCCGCTTCGCGGGTGGATGAGCACACACCGGTGCTCGCCGCCGAGGCGCTTGCAGGACTCGCCCTGGAGGCGGGCGGTTACTATGTCGATGCGACGTTCGGGCGTGGCGGTCATACGTCACTGCTACTCCAGGCCCTGGGTCGGGAAGGCCGCGTGCTCGCGCTCGACCGCGATCCGCAAGCCATCGCGGCCGGCCGGCAGCGTTTTGCCGACGAAATGCGGCTTACGCTCGTGCACGCGTCGTTTGCCGACCTCGGCGCGCTCGTGCCGGCACACGCGCACGATCGTGCTTGCCGCGGTGTGCTCTTCGACCTCGGCGTGTCCTCGCCGCAGCTCGATGATCCGCAGCGCGGTTTCAGCTTCCGAGCTGACGGCCCGCTCGACATGCGCATGGACCCGACGCGCGGCGAACCCGTTTCTGCCTGGCTCGCTCGTGCGGGCCTTGACGAGATCCGCCAGGTGATCGCCACCCTCGGTGAGGAGCGTTTCGCGCGTCGCGTGGCGCAGGCCATCGTAGCGGCACGGCGCGAGCGTACGCTGACCCGCACCGGCGAGCTCGCCGGCCTGGTCGCCGCCGCCGTGCGCACGCGCGAGCCCGGCAAGCATCCCGCAACCCGCACTTTCCAGGCGCTGCGCATGTTCATCAACGACGAGACGGGTCAGCTCGAGCGCGGCCTGAAGGGCGCTCTCGGGGTCCTCGCCCCCGGCGGGCGCCTTGCGGTCATCAGCTTCCACTCCCTCGAGGATCGAGTGGTCAAGCGCTTCATGCAGCGCGAGTCGCAGATCGACCCGGCCCTGAAGGATCTGCCGCTCGTGCCCGCCGCGGCGCAACCGCGCCTCAAGCTCATCGGCCGCAAGACCCGGCCGGCGCCGGCCGAGCTAAAGAAGAATCCGCGCGCCCGCAGCGCGCTGTTGCGCGTGGCGGAGCGACTCGCATGAGCGGGCGTGCTGCATTCATCATCGCCATGCCGCTGCTGTGGCTGGCGGCGCTCGGCTCGGCGGCGGGCGACATCTACTGCAAGCACCGCGCACGGCAGATGTTCGTGGAGCTCGAGGCTCTGAACGCGCGCCGCGACAATCTGGAAATCGAATGGGGCCAGCTGCAGCTCGAGCAGAGCGCCTGGGCTACCCATGCCTTCGTCGAGCGCGTCGCCAGCGCCAGACTCCACATGGCGATGCCGCCTGCGAAGGACATCGAGATCGTCGCCCCATGAAACTGCGCAGCGCACGCGACGCAGCACCCGCCTCGTTCCGCTGGCGGGCGCACCTGTTGCAGGGCCTCTTGGGCGTGAGCGCGCTGGCGCTGGCCTGGCGCGCGGTGAACCTGCAACTCGTCGATCACGGCTTTCTCGCCCGCGAGGGCGATGCGCGCTTCTCGCGCGTGCTCGACATCGCCGCGCACCGCGGCACCATCACCGACCGCTACGGCGAGCCGCTCGCGGTCAGCACCCCGGTGGACTCGGTGTGGGTGAATCCGCGCGAGCTGGCGCTTGCCACCGACCAGATTCCGCGACTCGCCAGCGCGCTGAAGCTCGACCGCCAGGAGCTCGCGCGCCGTGTCACCAGCAATCTCGAGCGCGAATTCCTGTACCTCGCCCGCCACCGCGAGCCCGCGGAAGCTGCGCAGATCAAGGCGCTCGGGATCCCTGGCGTGTACACCTCGCGCGAGTACCGCCGCTATTACCCCGCCAGCGAGGTGACCGGGCACCTGCTCGGGTTCACCAACGTCGACGATGCCGGGCAGGAGGGCCTGGAGCTCGCCTTCGATCACTGGCTCGCCGGCGAGGATGGCGCGAAGCGCGTCATTCAGGACCGCTACGGCCGCATCGTCCAGAACGTGGAGAGCATCCGGCCGGCACGTCCGGGGCGCGACCTGGTGCTGTCGATCGACCTGCGCATCCAGTACCTCGCGTACCGTGAGCTGAAGGCGGCGATCCGCGACCAGCGCGCCCGCGCCGGCTCCGCGGTGGTGCTCGATGTCGCCAGCGGCGAGGTGCTCGCCATGGTGAACCAGCCGGCCTACAACCCCAACGACCGCGATCAGATCCAGAGCGGCGTCTATCGCAACCGCGCGGCCACCGATATCTTCGAGCCCGGCTCATCCATCAAGCCGTTCTTCGTCGCCGCCGGGCTCGCCTCGGGCAAATACGACCACCGCAGCGTCATCGACACCTCGCCGGGGTTCTTCAAGGTCGGCGTGAAGATCTTCGAGGACGAGCACAACTACGGCGCGATCGACATTGCCACCGTGCTCGCCAAGAGCTCCAACGTCGGCATGGCGCACATCGCCCTCACACTGCCGCCGGAAGAGATCTGGACCACGCTGAACCATCTGGGTTTCGGTCAGGTCACCACCAGCGGCTATCCGGGGGAGTCAGCCGGTCTGCTGCCTGCCTACGCGCAGTGGCGTCCCATCGGCATCGTCACCATGTCCCATGGCTACGGGTTGTCGGTCACGCCGCTGCAGCTGGCGCACGCCTACGCAACCGTCGGCGCGTTCGGCATGGCCCGGCCGGTGTCCTTCCTGCGCGTCGAGGGAGCGGCGCCCGGGGACCGGGCGCTCGGAGCCCAGGTGTGCCGCGAGCTGGTCAGCATGCTCGAGTCGGTGGTGGCCGCGGAAGGCACCGGCAAGCTCGCGGCCATTCCGGGCTACCGCGTGTCGGGCAAGACCGGCACCGCGTGGAAAGCCACCGCCGGCGGCTATTCGACCGATCGCTACATGGCGGTGTTCGGCGGGGTGGCTCCCGCGAGCGAGCCACGCCTGGCCGCGGTAGTGGTGATCGACGAACCGGGCGCCGGACAGCACATGGGCGGACAGGTCGCAGCTCCAGTATTCTCCCGGGTGATCGGCGGGGCGCTGCGCCTGCTCGCGGTGGCGCCCGACCAGCCCGTCAAGGCGCCCGAGGAACTGCCGGCCAGCCCGGCCCTCGGCGGTACGCGCACGGCGGCACTGCCATGAGCGGAGCCGCGCACACGGGCACCCCGGCGGCGACGCACTCCCTCGCGCAGCTCACCGCCGACTTTGCCGCCGTGCCTGCGGAGGTGATGGTGAGCGATGTGACGCTCGACAGCCGCGCCGTGCTTCCCGGCGCGCTGTTTCTCGCCTGCCGGGGACGCAGGCATCACGGGCTCGAATTCGCCCGCGACGCCGTGGCGCGCGGCGCACGCGCCGTGCTCTACGAGCGCGACGGCGACACCGGCGAGGCGGCCCCGCAACTGCCCGCCGGCACGTTCATCGCCGCGGTGCCGCGCTTGAGTGAGCGCGCCGGCATTATCGCCGACCGTTTCTTCGGGGCGCCTTCACAGCGACTCACGGTCGCGGGCATCACCGGAACCAACGGCAAGACCACCTGTGCGTGGCTGCTGGCGCAGGCGCTGCAGCATTGCCACCGGCCAGCCGCGTACATCGGCACTCTCGGTGTAGGCCTGCCCGCGCAGCTCACTCCCACGCTGCACACCACTTCGGATGCGGTGAGCATTCACCGCCAGCTCGCGGCGCTGCGGGCCCTCGGGGCCGAGTGCGTGAGCATGGAGGTGTCCTCGCACGCCCTCGATCAGGGGCGCGTCAACGGCGTGCGCTTCAACACCGCCGCCTTCACCAACCTGACCCGCGATCATCTTGATTATCACGGCACCATGGAGGCCTATGGCGCCGCCAAGGAGCGCCTGTTCTCCTGGCCGGGGCTCGCACACCGGGTCATCAATATCGATGATCCGTTCGGGGCACGCCTGGCCGCCGAGGGCTCCACGGCAAGCCTCACCCTCACCACGCGCGCGGCGGCGGCGCTGCCGCGCGGCGTGCAGTTCGTGCGCGCCGCACGTATAACACCCGAGCCGGGCGGGCTCTCCATCGCGGTGGAGTCGAGTTACGGAAGCGCGCAGCTGCCGGTGCGCCTGATGGGCGAGTTCAACGCCGACAACGCTCTCACGGTGCTCGCGGTGCTGCTGGCCTGGAACATCCCGCTCGCCGAAGCCGCGCGCGCGCTGTCGCTGAGCCGCGCGGCGCGCGGGCGCATGGAGATGTTCGGCGGGCGCGGGCGCACGCCGCTCGCCATCGTGGACTACGCGCATACCCCCGATGCGCTCGCCAACGCGCTGCGCGCGGCGCGCCTGCACTGCCGCGGACAGCTGCGGGTGGTATTCGGCTGCGGCGGCGACCGCGACGCCGGCAAGCGTCCGCTCATGGGAAAGATCGCGGCCGAGCTCGCCGACGACATCATCGTGACCGACGACAACCCGCGCAGCGAAGATCCGGCCCGGATCGTGGCGGACATCGTCGCCGGTGTGGATCCGCGCACGCCGCTCGTGATCGAGCATGACCGCTCGCTCGCCATCCGCCTCGCCCTGCAGCGCTCGGGCCCCGAGGACGTGGTGCTGATCGCCGGCAAGGGCCACGAGGACTATCAGATCCACGGCAGCGTGCGGCGCGCGTTCCGCGACCAGGCGGTGGTCAGCGCCGAGCTCGCGAGGCTGCCGGCATGAAGCGCACGCTGGCGGAGTTTGCGCGCGCCTGCGGTGGCCGACTCTCCGGCGGCGATGCCGCGTACACCGACGTGGTGAGCGACTCGCGCACGCTTAGCCCCCAACAGCTGTTCGTCGCGCTCAGGGGGCCGAGGTTCGACGGCCACGACTTCGTCGGCGCGGCGCTCGCGCTTGGGGCCGCCGGCGCGCTGGTCGATGCCGAGCAGCCCCACGGGCTGGCGCAGATCATCGTGCCCGATACCCAGGCGGCGCTCGAGCGCGCTGCGCGCCACTGGCGCGCACACTTTCGCGGCCCACTGGTGGGCGTCGCGGGCAGCAACGGCAAGACCACCGCCAAGGAGATGACGGCCGCGATCCTCGGGCAGGCCGGTAACTGTCTGGCCACCCGCGGCAATCTCAACAACCACATCGGCGTGCCGCTGACGCTGCTGCGGCTGACGCCTGCGCATCGCTTTGCCGTGGTGGAAATGGGAGCCAACCGGGCCGGCGAGGTCGCCGCCCTGGTCGCCATCGCTCGCCCCACCATCGGCATGATCACCAATGCCGGAGCCGAGCACCTCGAGGGCTTCGGCAGCCTCGAGGGGGTGGCGCGCGCCGAGGGCGAAATGGTCGCGGGACTCACCGCCGATGACACCGCCGTCATCAACGCGGACGATGAGTTCGCGGGCCTGTGGCGTGCGCTCACGCCCGCGCGCGTGGTCAGCTTCGGGGTGCGCGAGCTGGCGGATTTCAGCGCCACCGAGCTGCGCAGCGTGGTCGGATCAACGGGGTTCCGCACCCACTTCCGGCTCAGCGCCCCGGGAGGCAGCGCCGCGATTCAACTCGCGGTCGGGGGCATCCACAACGTCGCCAACGCACTCGCCGCCGCCGCCGCCGCGGCCAATGCCGGCGCCAGCCTCGAGCACATCGCCGCGGGTCTGGCCGCGGTGCGCGCGGTCCCGGGGCGGCTGCAGTTCAAGCAGGCGGTGGGCGGAGCCTGGCTCATCGACGACTCATACAACGCCAATCCCAGCTCGGTGCGCGCCGCCATCGAAGTGCTCGGCTCGCTCGCCGGCCGCAGGTGGCTGGTGCTGGGCGACATGGCGGAGCTGGGCGAGTTCGCTCAAGCCGCGCACAGCGAGATCGGCGAATTCGCGCGCGGGCACGGCGTCGAGCGCCTGTATGCAACCGGCTCGCTCGCGGCGCGGGCGGTCGACAGCTTCGGTGCGGGCGCGCAGTGGTTCCCCGACGCCGCAGCCCTCACCGCGACGCTGAGCGCGGCGCTCGGGGAGGCCGGCGCGGATGTGCGGCTGCTCATCAAGGGCTCGCGCATGAACCGCCTCGAGCGCGTGGTGGATGCGCTCGCCGCTGACTCCACTGTCAAGACGGGCGGGCATTGAGTGCTCTACTGGATCACACAGCAGTTCGTCAGCCGCATCGGCGGCCTGCACGTCTTCTCGTACCTGACGTTCCGCGCGATCCTCGCCACCGCCTCCGCGCTGGGATTGTCGTTGCTGGTGGGACCGCCCCTGATCTCGCGCCTGTCGCGCTATCAGATCGGGCAGGTGGTGCGCGACGACGGTCCGCCCACCCACCTGCTGAAGGCCGGCACGCCCACCATGGGCGGCACGCTGATCCTCGTGACCACTCTCGTCAGCACGCTGTTGTGGGCCGAACCGGCCAATCGCCTCGTGTGGACGGTGCTCGGCGTCACCTTCGCTTTCGGTCTCATCGGCTTCTACGACGACTACCTGAAGCTCGTGGTGCGCAACCCCAAGGGCCTGGTGCCGCGCTGGAAGTACTTCTGGCAATCGGTAGCCGGGCTCGCCACCGCCGTGACGCTCTATTACACCGCCACCGACCCGGCCGAGACCACGCTGTTTCTGCCGTTCTTCAAGACCTTTCACGCGCCGCTCTCGGCCTTCGGCTTCATCGTGATCTCCTATCTGATGATCGTCGGCATGAGTAATGCCGTGAATCTCACCGACGGGCTCGACGGACTCGCCATCATGCCGGCGGCGCTGGTGGCCTCCGCGCTCGGGATCTTCGCTTACGCGAGCGGCAACGCGGTGTTCGCGCACTACCTGCAGATTCCCGACATCCGCGGCGCGGGGGAACTGCTGATCTTCTGCGCCTCGCTCGCCGGGGCGGGCCTGGGGTTCCTGTGGTTCAACTCCTATCCCGCCCAGGTATTCATGGGCGACGTCGGGGCACTGGCGATCGGCGCTGCCATCGGGGTGCTGGCGGTGATCGTGCGCCAGGAGCTGGTCGTGCTGTTGATGGGCGGGGTGTTCGTGCTCGAGACCGCCTCGGTGATCCTGCAGGTCGCCTCCTTCAAGCTGACGGGCCGGCGCCTCTTCAGGATGGCGCCGATCCACCACCACTTCGAGCTCAAGGGCTGGGCGGAGCCGAAGGTGATCGTGCGCTTCTGGATCATCTCGCTCCTGCTGGTGCTCGCCGGGCTTGCGACGCTGAAACTGCGATGAGTACCGAGACCACCAACGCACCGTACGCCGTGATCGTGGGCTTAGGCAGCACCGGGCTGTCGTGCGCGCGGCATCTGCACTCGCGCGGCTGGCGGCTGGCGGTGACCGATACGCGCGCGGCGCCTCCGCAGCTTGCGGCACTGCGCGCGCTCGATGCGGGCATCAGTGTACGTACCGGCGGGCTCGATGCGGCCCTCCTCGAGGGCGCGCTGTGCGTGGTGGCATCGCCGGGGGTGTCGCTCGAGGAGCCATTCTTTGCCGAGGCGCGGCGGCGCGGGCTCACGATCGTGGGCGATATCGAGCTGTTCGCGCGCGCGGTCGATGCGCCGGTGGTCGGCATCACCGGCACCAACGGCAAGAGCACCGTCACGACGCTCGTGGCGCGCATGGCGCAGCGTGCCGGGGTGCGCGTGCGCGCCGGCGGGAACCTGGGGGAACCGGCGCTCGATCTGCTCGGCCAGGGCGCCGAGCTGTACGTGCTGGAGCTGTCGAGCTTTCAGCTCGAGAGCACGGCGACACTCTCCTGCCGCGCCGCCACGGTGCTGAACGTCAGCCCCGATCACCTCGACCGCTACGCGAGCGTGGCGAGTTATGCCGCCGCCAAGGCGCGTATTTTCGCCCGCTGCGACACCGCGGTGATCAATCTCGATGATCCGCTGGTGATGGCCATGCCGCGCGCGGCGGCGCGCACCCTGAGCTTCTCGCTGCGCGCCGCCATCGGCGCCGACTACGCGGTGGCCATGCACGAGCGCGAATGGTGGCTGACGCGCCTTGGTGCGCCCCTCATGCCGGTGTCGGCCCTGAAGATCAGGGGGCTTCACAATGCCGCCAACGCGCTCGCGTCGTTGGCGTTGGGCGAGGCGCTCGCGCTCCCCCTGCCACTGATGCTGGCCGAGCTCGCCGCATTTGCGGGACTGCCGCACCGCTCGCAATGGGTGGCCGACGTGCACGGTGTCACCTACATCAATGACTCCAAGGGGACCAACGTCGGCGCTACGCTCGCCGCGGTCGCCGGCATGCCCGGGCCGCTGGTGATGATCGCCGGTGGCGAGGGCAAGAATCAGGACTTCGCGCCGCTGGCGGCGGCCTTTCGCGACAAGGTGCGCCATGCAGTGCTCATCGGCCGCGACGCCGCGCTCATCGCGCGCGCGCTCGCGGGCGTGTGCACGCTTGAGATCTGCGCAACGCTTCCCGAGGCGGTGCGGGCGGCCGCGGGCGCCGCGCTTCCCGGGGACACGGTGCTGCTGTCGCCGGCGTGCGCGAGCCTCGATATGTTCCGCGACTACGGCCATCGCGGCGCGGTGTTCACTCAGGCGGTGCAGGAGCTCGCGGCATGAGCGCGCCGGCCAACTCCGCGCTGCTGGGGTTCGCGCGTTCCAGCGCCAGGAGCGGCGGCGTGCACCTCGATGCGGTGACCATAGCGCTCGTTCTCGGCATCGTGCTGCTCGGGTTGGTGATGGTGACCTCCGCCTCGGTGTCGATCGCCAGCCAGGACACCGGGCAGCCGTTCTACTACCTCGAGCGCCAGCTGCTGCTGACGCTCATCGGCGCATCCTGTGCCGCGCTCATGTTCTCGATCCCCACGGCGCTGCTGGAGCGCGCCGGCGCGGCGCTGCTGGTGCTCGCGGTCGGCCTGCTGCTCATCGTGCTCGTTCCCGGGCTCGGGCACGCGGTGAACGGCAGCCGCCGCTGGCTGCACCTCGCCGGTATGAACTTCCAGGTCTCGGAACTGGCGCGCGTACTGGTACTGGTGTACCTCGCCAGCTACGCCGTGCGCCGCGAGACGCAACTGCGCGAGTCCCTCGCCGGACTCGGCAAGCCGCTCGCACTGCTGTGCGGTGTGAGCGCCCTGCTGCTGCTCGAGCCGGACTTCGGCGCGGCCACCGTACTCTTCGCGACCGGCTTTGCCCTGTTGTTTCTGGCTGGCGCCCGGCTGCGCCACGTGATCGTCATGACCGCGATCGCGGCGGGGGGCTTTGCCGTGCTGGCGGTCAGTGCCAGCTATCGGCTGCGCCGCCTGACCGCGTTTCTGGATCCGTGGGCGGACCCCTACAACAGCGGCTTCCAGCTGACCCAGTCACTGATCGCCATCGGCCGCGGCCAGTGGCTCGGCGTGGGACTCGGCGACAGTGTGCAGAAGCTGTTCTATCTGCCGGAAGCGCACACCGACTTCCTGTTCGCGGTGCTGGCCGAGGAGCTGGGGCTCCTTGGGGTGCTGCTGACGCTGGCCCTGTTCCTGGGCCTCGTGTGGCGCAGCTTCTACATTGCGCGACTGGCCTCGCAGGCGGGACTGAAGTTCCCGAGCCTGCTGGCGGTGGGCTTTGGCCTGTGGGTGGGCATCCAGGCCTTCATCAACATCGGCGTCAACATGGGCGTGTTGCCGACCAAGGGCCTGACGCTGCCGCTGATGAGCTACGGGCGCTCGAGCCTGATCGTAGGTCTCGCGTGGGTGGGACTCGTGTTGCGGGTGTATCACGAGGCGCTGCGCGAGCAACGCGGATCGGCCACCGTGCGGGGCGCGGCATGAACCGCCCGATCCTCATCATGGCCGGCGGCACCGGTGGACACGTATTCCCGGCGCTGGCGCTGGCGCGCCTGCTGCGCGAGCAGTCGCTCCCGGTCGTCTGGCTCGGCACGGCGCGCGGACTGGAGTCGCGCGTCATTCCGGCCGAGGGCATTCCGATCGAGCGGCTGTCGGTCGGCGGGTTGCGCGGCAAGGGCGTGCTCAGCTGGCTGGCCGCGCCGTTTCGCCTGACGCTCGCCCTCATCCAGGCGCTGCGCGTCATGTGGCGTCATCGGCCGGTGGTCGTGGTCGGCCTGGGAGGCTTCGTGACCGGTCCGGGCGGTGTCGCCGCATGGCTCACGCGCCGGCCGCTGCTCATTCATGAGCAGAACGCCATCGCCGGCTTCACCAACCGCATGCTTGCGCACCTGGCGCGCCAGGTGCTGGAAGCCTTTCCGGGCAGCTTCGGACACGACGTGCACGCACGCGTCATCGGCAACCCGGTGCGCCGCGACATCAGCGCCGTGGCGCCGCCCGCGGAGCGCTTCGCGGGGCGCACCGGGCCGGTGCGCATCCTCGTAATCGGCGGCAGCCAGGGTGCGACGCGGCTGAATGCCGTCGTGCCCTTTGCGCTGAAGCGCGTGGCGGCGTGGCTCGCCTTCGATGTGCGCCACCAGGCGGGGGAGCGCTGGATCGACGCCGGGCGCGCCAGCTATGCCCAGGCGGGGGTGCGCGCGGACGTGCGTCCGTTCATCGAGGACATGAGCGAGGCTTACGGCTGGGCGGACGTGGTGATCTGCCGCGCCGGCGCGCTCACCGTGTCGGAGCTCGCCGCGGTCGGCGTGGCCTCGATCCTGGTGCCCTTCCCCGGAAGCGTAGACGACCACCAGGCGTACAACGCGCAGTACCTGGTGCGCGAGGGCGCCGCGGTGCTGATCGCCGACCGCGAGCTCACCGCCGAGCGCCTCGCCGAGGAGCTGCAGCGCCTGTGCGCCGGCCGCGGCAAGCTCCTCGGCATGGCCGAGCGGGCGCGCCTGCTCGCCAAGCCGCGCGCCGCGGATGAGCTCGCCGCCTCGTGCCTGGAGCTCGCGCGGAGGGCTGCATGAGCGGCGAGCGGCGCACCTTGCCCGAGCGCGTGAGCGTGGAGCGTCGCGTCACGCCCGACCGGCGCGACCGCATGCGCCGCATCAACACCATCCACTTCGTCGGCATCGGCGGCAGCGGCATGAGCGGCATCGCCGAGGTGCTGCTGAACCTCGGCTATCGCGTGCAGGGCTCGGACCTGCGCGCCAGCACCGTGACGCAATGGCTCGTGGGGCTGGGCGCACGCGTGAGCATCGGTCACGCGGCCGCCAACATCGCCGGTGCCGATGTGGTGGTCGCCTCGGGCGCGGTGCCGCGCGACAACCCGGAGGTGCGGGCGGCCGTCGCGGCGCGCATCCCGGTGGTGGCGCGCGCCGAGATGCTCGGTGAGCTGATGCGCTTCCGCTATTCCATCGCCGTCGCCGGCACGCACGGCAAGACCACCACGACCAGCCTCATCGCCAGCATCCTCTCCGAGGGCGGCGAGGACCCGACCTACGTCATCGGCGGGCGCCTGAAGAGCGCCGCCAGCAACGCGCGCCTGGGTGCCGGGCGCTACCTGGTCGCCGAGGCCGACGAGAGCGACGCCTCGTTCACGCATCTGCAGCCCCTCATCGCGATCGTCACCAACATCGACACCGATCACCTCAGCACGCACGGCGGGGACTTCGGGCTCCTCAAGCAGAGCTTCGTCGACTTTCTGCACAATCTGCCCTTCTACGGCCTCGCGGTACTGTGCGCGGACGACGAGCACCTGCGCAGCATCCTGCAGGAAGTCAGCCGCCCGATCCTGTCCTACGGGCTGGAGTCGGGGGCGGACGTGCGCGGCGAGAACCTGCGCCCGGCGGGCCTGCAGACGCACTTCGACGTCAGGCGCCCCGGAGCGGCGGGGGCGCTCGCCGTGACGGTAAATCTGGCGGGCGTTCACAACGTGCGTAACGCGCTCGCGGCGATCGCGGTGGCCACCGAGCTCGATATCGACGATCGGGCGATCCTGCGCGCGCTTACCGCATTCCAGGGCATCGACCGGCGGCTGCAGCACATCGGCGACGTGCTCACCGCCGTGGGCCGTATCAGCATCGTCGATGACTACGCCCATCACCCCACGGAGGTGGCCGTGACGCTGGCGGCGGTGCGCCAGGGCTACCCCGGGCGGCGGGTGCTGCTCGCCTTTCAGCCGCACCGCTACACGCGCACCCGCGACCTGATCGACGATTTCGGCAAGGCGCTGTCGGGCGCAGACGCCCTGTGCGTGACCGAGGTGTACGCCGCGGGCGAGACCGCGATCCCCGGCGCCGACGGCCGCGCCATCTGCCGCGCGGTGCGCAGCCGCGGACAGCTCGAGCCGCTGTTTGTCGAGAAGGTCGAGGAGCTCGCCCAGGCGCTCAAGGACGTGATCCGCGACGGCGACGTCATCCTCGCCATGGGCGCGGGCAACATCAGCGCCGTGGCGCACGCGCTCCCGGATGCGCTCGCGGCACTGCTGCCGCCGGGGAGGGCGTCGTGACGCTCGCCGTAGCCCCGCAGTTCCTGGTGCGCGTGCGCCGCGATGAGCCCCTCAGCCGGCACACCTCCTGGCACGTCGGGGGACCTGCGGAGGTGTTCTTCAATCCGCGCGACCGCACCGAGCTGGCGGCGTTCCTGCGCACCGTGCCAACCGGGGTGCCGATCCACTTCATCGGCCTCGGCAGCAACCTGCTGGTGCGTGACGGGGGAGTCAAGGGGATCGTCATCAGCACCCACGGCACGCTCGATGCCCTCACGCGCGTCAGCGAGACCACGGTGCAGGCGGAGGCCGGTGTCGCCTGTGCGCGCATCGCCCGGCAGTGCATCAAGTGGGGCCTCGGGCCGGCGGAGTTCTTCGCCGGCATTCCCGGGACCCTCGGCGGCGCGCTCGCGATGAACGCCGGCGCCTTCGGCGGGGAAACCTGGCGCCACGTGCTGAGTGTTGAAACCATCGACCGCGGCGGCCACACGCACAGCCGCGCGGCCGGCGAGTACCGCGTCAGCTACCGCCAGGTCATCGCGCCCGCGCCCGAGGAATGGTTCATCGCCGCGCACTTGAGCTTCGAGCGTCGCGCGGGCGCGCACGAGGGCGAGGTGCGCGCGCTGCTCGAGCAGCGCCGGGCGTCGCAGCCGATCGGAGAGTGGAGCTGCGGCTCGGTGTTCACCAACCCGCCCGGAGATCACGCCGCGCGCCTCATCGAGGTCGCGGGGCTGAAGGGATTTCGCATCGGTGATGCCTCGGTGTCGCAGAAGCACGCGAATTTCATCATCAATCACGGCCAGGCGAGCGCCGCGGACCTGGAGCGCCTGATCGCGCACGTGCGCGACACGGTGCAGCGCGTGCATGGCGTCGCGCTGCAGCCCGAGGTGCGCATCGTGGGAGTGCCGTAAGCCATGCGCCTCAGCTACCAACCACGCCAGCTGCGCCGCGTCACCGCGGCGGGCGAGTTCGGCCGCGTGGCGGTGCTGTTCGGCGGCGACTCCAGCGAGCGCGAGATCTCACTCCTCTCCGGCAACGCGGTGCTGGAGGCGCTCAAGCGCCGCGGCGTGGACGCGTACGCCTTCGATCCGCGCGATGCGGCGCTCTCGGAGCTGCTCGCCCGGCGCTTCGACCGAGTCTGGATTGCGCTGCACGGTCCGGGGGGCGAGGACGGCACGCTGCAGGGCGCGCTCGAATACCTGGGCGTCCCCTACACCGGGAGCGGTGTGATGGGCTCGGCCATCGGCATGGACAAGCTGCGTACCAAGCGCCTGGCGCGGGCCGTCGGGGTCGCGACCGCGGACTTCGTGGTGCTCACCGGCGCGCAGGATTTCGAGGCCGCGCTCGAGCGCCTCAAGCTGCCGCTGATCGTGAAGCCCGCCACCCAGGGCTCGAGCGTCGGCATGAGCAAGGTCGAGCGCGCCGCGGATCTGCCGGCCGCCTATGCGCTCGCCGCGCAGCTCGAGACGCTGGTGTTTGCAGAGGCGTGGATCGCGGGACCTGAGTACACCGTGGCGATCCTGCAGGAGCGCTCGCTCCCCTCGATCCGCATCGAGACGCCGCGGACTTTCTACGACTACGAGGCCAAGTACTTCCGCGACGACACCCGCTACTTCTGCCCGTCGGGCCTCTCGCACAGCGCCGAGGAGCATCTCGCGAGTCTCGCGCTCGCCGCATTCGAGGCGGCCGGCGCCTCGGGCTGGGGGCGGGTGGACTTCATGATGGACGGCGCCGCAAGGCCGCTGCTGCTGGAGATCAACACCGTTCCGGGCATGACCAGTCACAGCCTGGTGCCCATGGCCGCGCGCGCGATCGGGGTCGATTTCGATGAGCTCGTGTGGCGCGTGCTCGAGACCAGTTTCACCCGCCGGCCCGCCTCGGGCCCTCAGTCCCCGGCGTAGCTCATGTTCGCCCGCCCCAAGAACCGCCGCAAACCCTCGGAAGCGCGCCCGCGGCTGCCGCTGATCAACTGGCGCTACCTCGGACTGTGGGTGGGCGCGCTCGCGGGGATCGCGGCGGCGGTGTGCGTGGTGTCGTGGGCATTCGATCAACCCATCGAGGCGGTAGCGGTGGCAGGGCGCTTCCAGCGCGTGGCGCCGGTGGACGTCGAGCGGGTCGTGAAGGAGAAGGTGCAAGGCGCGGGCCTGCTGTCGGTGGACCTCGCCGCGGTGCGCCGCGCCATCCACACGCTGCCGTGGGTGGATGCGGTGAGCGTGCAGCGCGCCTGGCCCCGCGGCCTGAACGTGCTGGTCATCGAGCAGACCGCCGCGGCACGCTGGGGCGAGCGCGGACTCCTCAACACCCGCGGCGAGCTGTTCGCCTCCGACGAGCGCCACATTCCACCGGAGCTGGCGCAGCTCGCCGGCCCCGACGGCAAGGAGTCACTGGTGGCGCAGCGCTATCTGGCCGCCGAAGGACGCCTGTCGCAGGCGGGGCTGCGCCTCACCGCCCTGCGCCTGGATGCACGCGGCGCCTGGGAATTCGATCTTGCCAACGGCGTCACCGTGCGTCTGGGAAGGCGCCAGGTGGACGAGCGCTTCGAGAAATTCATGAACACCGCGCTGAAGCTCATCACCCAGCGCGGCGAGGACATTGCCTACGTGGATATGCGTTACACAAACGGGTTTGCCATCGGCTGGCGCGGCAATGCCGCCCGCGCCGCCGGCCGGGACGGTGGCCACGATGCTTAAGCGTACCGACAGAAATCTGATCGTGGGCCTCGACATCGGCACCTCCAAGGTCGTGGCGCTGGTGGGAGAAGTGGGGCTCGACGGCTCGATCGAGCTTCTGGGCCTGGGCTCGCAGCCCTCGCGCGGACTGAAGAAGGGCGTGGTGGTCAACATCGAGTCCACGGTGCAGTCCATCCAGCGGGCGGTGGAGGAAGCCGAGCTCATGGCCGGCTGCGAGATCCACTCGGTGTTCGCCGGCATCGCCGGCAGCCACGTACGGAGCCTGAACTCCCACGGCGTGGTGGGCGTGCGCGACAAGGAGGTCACGCAAGGGGACGTCGAGCACGTGATCGATGCCGCCAAGGCCGTGGCCATTCCCGCCGACCAGAAGATCCTGCACGTGCTGCCGCAGGAGTTCCTGGTCGACGGCCAGGAGGGCATTCGCGACCCGATCGGCATGTCGGGTGTGCGCCTCGAGGCCAAGGTGCACATCGTCACCGGCGCCGACAGTGCCGCGCAGAACATCGAGAAGTGCATCCAGCGCTGCGGGCTGGTCGTGGACGACGTCGTTCTCGAGCAGCTCGCCTCGAGCTTCGCGGTCCTCACCGAGGACGAGAAGGAGCTCGGCGTGTGCCTGGTCGACATCGGCGGCGGCACCACCGACCTGGCGGTGTTTGCCAACGGGGCGATCCGCCACACGGCGGTCATTCCGATCGCCGGCGACCAGGTCACCAACGACATCGCAGTCTCGATGCGCACGCCAACCCAGTACGCCGAGGACATCAAGATCCGCTACGCCTGCGCGCTGTCGCAACTCGCCAACCCCGACGAGAGCATCGAGGTGCCGAGCGTCGGCGAGCGCCCGGCACGCCGCCTCGCGCGCCAGACGCTCGCCGAGATCGTCGAGCCGCGCTACGAGGAGCTGTTCGGTCTGGTGCGCGAGGAGCTGCGGCGCAGCGGCTTCGAGGAAGTGATCGCCGCCGGCATCGTGCTCACCGGCGGCAGCGCCAAGATGGAAGGTGCGATCGAGCTCGCCGAGGAAGTGTTCCACGTGCCGGTGCGCCTGGGCATCCCGCAGGCGGTGCGGGGCCTCACCGACGTGGTGCGCAACCCGATTTATTCCACCGGCGTGGGGCTGCTGCTCTACGCGCGTGACAACGTCAGGCCCGCGCATCGCGGGCACTCCCTGGGCGGGAACGCCAAGTCGGTGTTCGAGCGCATGCGCTCCTGGTTCCAGGGCAACTTTTGAAGCTGACAGAGCGATGAGCGACTACCAACCAACCGTTTGTATTCCCGTAAGGAGCGACAGCCATGTTTGAACTGATGGACGCATACAGCCAGAGCGCCGTCATCAAGGTGATCGGCGTGGGTGGCGGCGGCGGCAACGCCGTGGCCCACATGGTCTTAGCCGGTATCGACGGCGTGGAGTTCATGTGTATCAACACCGACTCGCAGGCCCTCAAGCACGCCAAAGTGAAGACCGCGCTGCAGATCGGCTGCAACATCACCAAGGGACTGGGTGCGGGCGCCGACCCGGAAATCGGCCGCTCGGCGGCGATGGAGGACCGCGACCGCATCGTCGAGCTGGTCGAGGGGTGCGACATGTTGTTCATCACCGCGGGCATGGGCGGCGGCACGGGCACCGGCGCCGCCCCGGTGGTCGCACAGGTGGCGCGTGAGCTGGGCATACTCACCGTCGCGGTCGTGACCAGGCCGTTCGAGATGGAGGGCAACAAGCGCAGCTCCGTCGCCGACCATGGTATAGCTGAGCTGACCAAGTTCTGCGATTCGCTCATTACAATTCCTAACCAGAAGCTGTTGACGGTGTTGGGTCCGCAGACGACGCTCCTGGACGCCTTCAAGGCGGCGAACCAGGTGTTGCAAGGGGCGGTGCAGGGCATCGCCGAGCTCATCACGCGCCCCGGCCTCATCAATGTCGACTTCGCCGACGTGCGCACGGTGATGGCGGAGACCGGCATGGCGATGATGGGATCGGGCGCGGCGAGCGGCGAGGGTCGGGCACGCGCGGCGGCGGAGGCGGCGGTGTCTTCACCGTTGCTCGAGGACATCAACATCGCCGGGGCGCACGGCATCCTGGTCAACGTCAGCGCGGGCATGGACCTCTCGATCGGTGAATTCCAGGAGGTCGGACAGATCGTGAAGCAGTTCGCGTCCGATGACGCGACGGTGGTGATCGGTACGGTCATCGATCCGGAGCTCGACAACCAGGTGCGCGTCACGGTGGTGGCGACCGGCTTAGGTCGGCCCACTGCTGCAGTGCGCTCGCCCCTCACTTCACCGCGCGAGCGCGAGGCCGCGGGCCGCGATCACCGCGAGGTACGCGCCGAGCCGGCGATGCGCATGGTGCGCCGCCCACTCTCCAGCAGCGACTACGCGGCGCTCGACAAGCCCACCGTCCAGCGGCAACGGGCGGTCGGGGATGGGTTGCGAGCGCCGACCGAGTCGGAGGATCTGCTGGACATCCCGGCATTCCTGCGGCGGCAGGCCGATTGATGTGATACGGTAGCGCGCCTTACTCAGGCGCCCAAGGGAGGGTCTGGCGCGGCCGGGTCCTTCCTGACGGCGCGCGCGATGAGCCAAGCAGTACGCATGGTCGGACAACGGACGCTCAAAAACTCGATTCGCGCCACCGGTGTTGGTCTGCACACGGGCAAGAAGGTGCTGATGACCTTGCGCCCGGCAGCGCCTGACGAGGGCATCGTGTTCCGGCGCACGGATCTGCCGATCCCGGTAGACATCCGCGCCCGCACGGAGAACGTCGGCGACACCATGCTCGGCACGACGCTCGGCACGGGTGAGTCGCGCGTCTCGACCGTCGAGCACCTGCTGTCGGCGTTCGCCGGACTGGGGATCGACAACGCGATCGTGGAGCTGTCGGCCGCGGAAGTGCCGATCATGGACGGCAGCGCCGGCCCGTTCGTATTCCTGCTGCAGTCAGCGGGCATCGAGGAGCAGCACCACCCGAAGCGCTTCATGCGCGTGAAGAAGCGGCTGCGGGTCGAGGACGGGGACAAGTGGGCGCAGTTCGACCCGTTCGATGGCTTCAAGGTGAACTTCGAGATCGAGTTCAACCATCCGATCTTCAAGCGCCGCTCGCAGCGCGCCTCGATGGATTTCTCGACCACCTCGTTTCTCAAGGAGGTGAGTCGCGCGCGCACCTTCGGTTTCATGCGCGATCTCGAGACACTGCGCTCGCGCAACCTTGCCCTGGGGGGAAGTCTCGACAACGCGATCGTGCTGGATGACTTCCGCGTGCTGAACGAAGACGGGCTGCGTTACGAGGACGAGTTCGTCAAGCACAAGATCCTCGATGCAATCGGGGATCTGTATCTGCTCGGCCACAGCCTCATCGGCGAGTTCAGCGGCCACAAATCCGGGCACGCGCTCAACAACAAGCTGCTGCGCTCACTGCTGGCGGACACCTCGACCTGGGAGGAAGTCGTGTTCGAGCGCTACGCGGACGCGCCCATCTCCTACATCGAGGCGCCGGCGCTGCATCCGCCGCGCGGCTGACACGCGAGGCTCGATCTCTGCGCCGCTTGGCCTGGATCAGGCGCGCGGCTGCACGCGCACGGCGATGGCGGTGAGTTGCGGGGCGGCCTCGCGGATCTGCGGATCCAGCTCCTGCAGCGCGTAGCGCAGCCGCGCGCACCAGGCGGCGGAGGCGGCAAAAATCACCAGCGTGCCGTCGCGCTCGAGTACGCCGCGGATCTGCGCGCCGATTTCCGTCGGCAGATGGCGACACAACCAGTCGCTCCAAAAACCCTCTCGCGCGGCCTGATCTGTGACCTGCGTCAATCCCGGGGCGCTGCGCCCCAGCAGCTCCTTAACAGAATAAAGCCGCCGCGGCCCCGGAGCTGCCTTAGTCCTCATAAGGACTTTTCCGCGCTTGTCTCGTGACATTTTCTTCGGCATATTGCCCTTGCTGCATTGTGGGCAAACCCGCTGAAAGGCGGGGACGCAAAGCCACCGGTCTAAAGCGAGGAGCCATGACAGCGGGGTTGCCAGCATCGTACAGGTACAGGCTTTTTAGCGCACAACAGGGCGGTACACGCCCGGGCGTGGCTCGTACATCCTGTCGGCGTCGCTTGGCTCTGGGGGCCTCGAGGCAGTCGGAACGCACGGTATGAACATCATTTTTCTTTCCAGGCGTGAGGCTCGGGCGCGACAGTTCAATCTCGCCCACCCACTGACCTTGAGTCTCGTCGCCGGCCTCGCGCTCGCCGTCCTCGGCAGCGCCTTCGCGCTCGGTCTGCAGTTCGGTCGCGGTGCCCACGAGCGCGGACTGCTCAGTGACACGCTGAGCTTCGGGAGCCTCCTGGCCGAGCAGAAGCACCAGATCAGCGAACTGAAGCAGCAGCTGCAGTTGCGGGTGGACGCGATGGCCATGCGGCTGGGTGAGGTGAATGCGCACGTCATCCGGCTCGATGCGCTCGGCAAGCGCCTCACCGAGATGGCGGACATCGACAGCCACGAGTTCAATTTCGAGCTCGAGCCGCCCAGCGGCGGTCCGGAAGGCGTGGGCGAGGGCGTGAGCGCCCAGATCCCGGATCTGACGGCCATGATGACCCGACTCGAGCAGCGCGTGAATCTGCGCGATTCGCAGCTCGCGGCGCTGGAGAACGTGATCCTCGCGCGCGAGCTGAAAGAGCAGATCCGCCCGACCGGCCGGCCGGTCACACGGGGCTTCATTTCCTCCTACTTCGGCGAGCGCGCCGATCCCTTCGATGGCCGCGAGGCGTTCCACAAGGGCGTCGATTTCGCCGGCTCCATCGGCGACAAGGTGATCTCGGTCGCGGCAGGGGTGGTCACCTGGGCCGGCGAGCGCTCAGGGTTCGGCAAGCTCATCGAGATCAATCACGGCGACGGCTTCGTCACCCGCTACGCCCACAACCAGCGCGCGCTGGTGAGCGTCGGCCAGGCCGTGAAGCGCGGCGAAGCCGTGGCGCTCATGGGCTCCACCGGCCGCTCGACCGGGCCGCACGTGCACTTCGAGGTGCTGCGGAACGGCCGCCAGGTCGATCCCCTGTCCTTCGTCGGTCGCTGACCGCGCTCCCGCCGCCGCCCGCACCCGCCCGCACCACCGCCCGCCCTTGAATTCCTGCGCCCACGAACCAATTGGGCGTGAGCAGCGTCTATCTCGTACAATACGCCGCTTTCGAAGTCCGGCATGCGCGGTAAGTGCTTGTCGGTAAAGCTGTTTTCAGGTCAACGGGTCACGCCTTGCGTCAACTTCTCACCCGCGTTTTCGGCAGCCGCAATGAGCGGCTCGTCCGTGGCTACGCACGCGCCGTGCGCGCCGCCAACGAGCTCGAGCCGCAGATCAAGCAGCTCAGTGACGAGGCGCTGTGCGAGCGAACCGAGGAGTTCCGCAAGCGCCTGAAAGAGGGCACGACCCTCGATGAGCTGCTGCCGGAGGCGTTCGCGGTGGTGCGCGAGGCGGCCCAGCGCACGCTGAAAATGCGCCACTTCGATGTGCAGCTGATCGGCGGCATCACGCTGCACAAGGGGATGATTTCCGAGATGCGCACCGGCGAGGGCAAGACGCTGGTGGCGACGCTCCCGGCCTATCTCAACGCACTCAGCGGCGAGGGCGTGCACATCGTCACGGTGAACGAGTACCTCGCGCAGCGCGACGCGGACTGGATGGGTCCGGTGTATCGCTTCCTCGGACTGTCGGTTGGAGTGATCAAGAACGCCCAGAGCCCGCAGGAGAAGCGTGCCGCGTACGCCTGCGACATCACCTACGGCACCAACAACGAGTTCGGCTTCGACTACCTGCGCGACAACCTGGCGTTTCGCCTGGAAGACCGGGTACAGCGCACCCTCAGCTTCGCGATAGTCGACGAAGTCGATTCGATTCTCATCGACGAGGCACGCACGCCGCTCATCATCTCCGGGCCCGCCGAGGAGAGCACCGAGCTGTATCTGCGCATCAACGAGCTGGTGCCGCGGCTCACGCGCCAGAAGGAGGAAGAGGGCCCCGGGGACTTCTCACTGGAGGAGAAGACCAAGCAGGTGCACATCACGGAAGCCGGTCACGAGCGCGTCGAGCAGCTGATGCTGCAGGCCGGCCTGCTGAAGGAGGGCGAGAGCCTGTACGACCCGGCCAACATCCGCCTGATGCATCATCTGAATGCCGCGCTGCGCGCCCATGCGCTCTACAAGCGCGACGTCGAATACATCGTGCGCGGCGGCGAAGTCATCATCGTCGATGAATTCACCGGACGCACCATGCCCGGCCGGCGCTGGTCCGACGGCCTGCATCAGGCGGTCGAGGCGAAGGAGGGCGTGCGGGTGCGCGAGGAGAACCAGACGGTCGCCTCGATCACCTTCCAGAACTACTTCCGGCTCTACAAGAAGCTCTCCGGCATGACCGGCACCGCCGACACCGAGGCGCCGGAATTCATGCAGATCTACGGCCTCGAGGTGGTGGTGATTCCGACCCACCGGCCGATGGTGCGCAAGGACAACCCGGACTTCGTGTACCTGACGCAGAGCGACAAGTTCAAGGCGATCATCGAGGACATCCGCGAGTGCCTGGCGCGCGAGCAGCCGGTGCTGGTGGGCACGACCTCGATCGAGACCTCGGAATTTCTCTCAGGTCTCCTGCAAAAGGAGAGCGTCGAGCACGAGGTGCTGAACGCCAAGCAGCACGAGCGCGAGGCGCACATCGTGGCGCAGGCGGGCCGGCCGGGAGGCATAACCATCGCCACCAACATGGCCGGTCGCGGCACCGACATCGTGCTCGGCGGCAATCTCGAGGCGGAGCTCGCCGCGGCCGGGGAGATTGACGATGCCACCCGCGAGCGGGTACGCGCGGAATGGCAGACGCGGCACGACCGGGTGGTCACCGCCGGCGGTTTGCACATCGTCGGCACCGAGCGCCACGAATCCCGCCGCATCGACAATCAGCTGCGCGGCCGCTCGGGCCGCCAGGGCGACCCGGGCTCGAGCCGCTTCTACCTGTCGATGGAGGACAACCTGATGCGCATCTTCGGCGATCCGCTGCGCACCCAGCGGCTGCTGAAGATGGCCGGCATGAAGGAAGGCGAGGTGATCGAAAGCGGCATGCTCACCCGCCAGATCGAGAAGGCGCAGCGCAAGGTCGAGGCGCACAACTTCGACATCCGCAAAAACCTGCTGCTGTTCGATGACGTCGCCAACGATCAGCGCAAGGTCGTATACCAGCAACGCACCGAGATCATGGGCACCGAGGATCTCTCGGGCGCCATTCGCGGCCTCATGGAGGATTCGGTGGGCTCGCTCCTGGATCTGCACATGCCCAAGCACGCCGCGTCGTCCGACTGGGACCTGCAGGCTCTGGCGGAGGCCGTACTGCGCGACTTCAACGTGCACGTGGATCCGAAGGGCTGGCTCACCCAGGAGCCGGAGCTGGAGGAGCAGGTGTTGCGCGAACGCGTGGTGCGCGCCGTGAACGAAGCCTACGACGCCAAGGTCGCGCGCATCGGCGCGCCGATCATGCGCCACGTCGAGAAGGACGTGATGCTGCGCATGCTCGATCAGCACTGGCGCGAGCACCTGGCCGCCATGGACTACCTGCGCCAGGGCATTCACCTGCGTGGCTACGCGCAGAAGGACTACCGCTTCGAGTTCAAACGCGAAGCCTTCGAGCTGTTCTCGGCCATGCTCGATCGGATCAAGTTCGAGACCTCCTCGCTGATGGCGAAGATCGAAGTGCGCACCCAGGAGGAAATCGACCGCGAGGAGGAAGAGCGCCGCCGCCGCCTCATGCGCGCGCTGCAGGCGCAGCACGCCGAGGCCGCCTCGCTCCTCGCGGCCGAGGAGCAGCAGACCGCAGTCGCTGCCGGCGTGCGCGCCTCCACCGCGGGCGTCTCCCCGGCGCGCGCCGGCGCGCGGGCGGCGCCGCCGCCGCCGGCGCCGTTACCCGAGACCGCCGGCACATTCGTGCGCGGCGAGCGCAAGGTGGGACGCAACGAGCCGTGTCCGTGCGGTTCGGGCAAGAAGTACAAGCACTGTCACGGTGCGCTCTCGAGCGTTGAATAACGGTGAGCGCGCAGACCGGCGGGCGGGTCCGGCATCGCTAAGCCTGTCATCCTGGTGGTCGCGGCGGCGCTGTACGATCGCGCCGGGCGGGTGCTGATCGCGCAGCGTCCCGCCGGCAAACCCCTGGCGGGCCGCTGGGAATTCCCGGGCGGCAAGGTGGCCGCCGGCGAGAGCGAGCAGGCGGCGCTCGCGCGCGAGTTGCGCGAGGAACTCGGCATCGAGATGACGGCCGGCCGGCCGTACATGCGCCTCACCCACGCCTACGATGATCGCGAGGTCGAGCTGTCGCTATGGGTCATCGAGCGCTTCACCGGTACGCCGCGCCCACTCGATCGCCAGCAGCTGAAGTGGGTCGCCCCAGGGCGCCTCGCGCAGGAGGACCTGCTCGAAGCGGACCAGCCATTCATCGAAGCGCTGCGGGACCTGCCGGCCCCGGGCTACAATGGAATCCATGGCAGCACAGAACGATCTTCCTGAAGTTCAGCTCGATCTCAAGGCGCTGTATCGTGAGGACGTGTTCACCGACCGCCGCGCCGGCAGCATCCGCCGCCTGACGCCCGTCAGTGCCGATGGCTCGGTGGATGCGACGCGGCCGGTGCTGTTCTCGGGCCAGACGCAACTGCTGACGCCGGCGGGTGTGCTGCCGCTCGGGTTCGAGATCGAAGCAGCGACGCTCGAGGAGGCGTTAAAGAAGTTTCCCGAGGGCGTGCGGGTCGCACTCGAGCAGGCGATCGATGAGGCGCGCGAGCTGCGCCGCGAAGCCGCCTCGCGCATCGTCGTGCCCGAAGTGGGCGGCGTCCCGGGTCCCGGGCCGGCGAGCGGCGGCGGCAAGATCAAGTTTCCCTAGAATCCGGGCCTGCGATAGAGCGATGAAAAATCTGCGCTGGCGCGCCGCAGTGGCCGAGGTGTTGCAGTTGTGCGCGCTCGGCCTGCTGCTCGGGTGTGCGGGGGCGCAGCTGGGCGGTCGCGAGCCGGCGCCCGGCAGCGGTCCGGGCGGCAAGCCCATGCGCACCGCCACCGAGACCGCGGTCGGGATGCCGCCGGCGGCGCCGGCACTGGTGTACCCGGTCACCGCGCGCGTGAACGTGTCCGACAGCTACTTCGGGACCCAGGTCGAGGATCCCTACCGCTGGCTCGAGAACCTCGACTCACCCGCGGTGCGCGAGTGGGTGACGGCGCAGAACGCGCTGTCGGAGCCGCGGCTGGCAGCTCTGCCGCTGCGTGCCTGGCTCAAGGCGCGCCTCACGCAGCTGTGGAACTACGAGCGCTATGACGTGCCGGTGAAGCGCGGCGGACGCTATTTCTTTCTGCACAACGACGGCCAGCAGAATCAGAGCGTGCTGCTGGTGTCCGACGGCCTCGATGCGCCGCCGCGCGTGCTGTTCGATCCTAACACCGTGCGTCAGGATGCCACCGTTGCCCTCTCTGAGTTCTCCCCCGATGAGCAGGGGCGCGTAGTCGCCTACGCGGTCTCGGACGGCGGCACCGATTGGCAGCTGTGGCGCTTCAGGCGCGTAAGCGACGGCGCCGACCTTGCCGACATCGTGCGATTCACGAAATTCTGGGGCGTGTCGTGGGCGCGCGACGGCTCGGGCGTGTACTACAGCCGCTATCCGGCCCTGCCCGACGGCCGCGGCGATGATTCCGGCAGGCCCGCCGTGTACTTCCACACGCTCGGGACGGCACAGGATCACGACCGGCTGGTGTACGAGGTGACAGACCATCCGACCCGCATCCCGGCGGGCCGGGTCACCGAGGACGGGCACTACCTCATCATCACGCTGTTCGATGGCTACGAGCGCAACGGGGTCAACCTGCTCGATCTGCAGCACCCGGGCGCGCGCGCCCAGCGCCTGTTCTTCGCCTGGGACGCGCTCTACACCTTCATCGGCGCACACGGGGAGGATCTGTATTTCAGGACCACCAAAGACGCGCCGCTCGGGCGCGTCATCGCCCTCGATGCGCGCGCGCCGGGGAGCTGGCGCACGGTGGTGCCGGAGGGCACGACTGCGCTCGAGGGAGCGAGCTACGTCGGCGGCCGCATCATCGCGAAGTACGTCGAGGATGCCCACGGGGTCGCGCGGGTGTACGAGCGCGACGGCCGTCCCGTCGGCAACGTGCCGCTGCCCGGCCTGGGCGGGATCGAGGGCTTCGAGGGCGAGGGCAACCAGACCGAGACGTTCTTCTCCTATACGGACTACCTGACG
>DATGVL010000056.1:0-63803 GCA_035300445.1 Steroidobacteraceae bacterium | reverse complement strand
AGTACGCGCGGCGCGCGCTGCCCGAGCTCGCCGCGGCCGCAGGCGAGAGGCGCTCCCTGCGCTCCTTGTCGAGCTTCTTGCGAATGCGCTCGCGCTTCAGATCCGACAGGTAGTCGACGAACAGCTTCCCGTCGAGGTGGTCGATCTCGTGCTGGATGCACACCGCCAGGATGTCGTCGTAATCCGCCTCGAACGCTGCGCCGCTGCGATCCTGCGCGCGCAGCCGGATCTTCGCCGCGCGCTTCACTTCATCGAAAATCCCCGGAACCGACAGACACCCTTCCTCGGTGCTCGCCTCCCCTTCGCGCGCGAGGATCTGCGGGTTGATGAGCACCAGCGGCTGGTTGTGCTCGGCCGAGACGTCGATGACGATGACGCGCTGGTGCACATCGACCTGGGTCGCGGCGAGCCCGATTCCCGGAGCGGCGTACATGGTCTCGATCAGGTCATCGACCAGCGTGCCGAGGGCCGCATCGAAACGGGTCACCGGGTGCGCACGCGTGCGCAGCCGGGGGTCGGGGAACTCGAGGATGGTTCTAAAGGCCATGGCTTGCCGATATGGGGGCGGAGCCGCCCGTGATCCAGCGCACAAACTCGACATTAATTCGCATGCCGAGCAGGCACCATCCCAGTATAACAACTAGAATCTCGGGCGCAGGTCGTGTGGTCCACCTCGCGCAATAAGGAGTGGAGGATGGTCTCGAATCAAGTACTTGGAGCTCGCCTGGCGGCGGGCTTGCTGATCGGTGCGATCACGCTTGGCGGCTGCTCGCATCTGCGGCACACCGAGGGCACCGCCACCACCCCCGCCCCCGCGCCCGTGACGCAGGCTGTGGGCGAAGCGCGCGCCGTACCCGCCGAGCAGGACATGACGGCGACCGAGGCGGCGATTGCCGCCGCGGGCGCCAGCGCCGCGCCGGCCGCCGCCGTGCCGGTCGAGACCGGCCCGGCGCTCAAGCCCGGCGCACCGAAACACTACACGGTCAAACGCGGCGACACGCTCTGGGGCATCGCCACGATGTACCTGCGCGATCCGTGGCTGTGGCCCGAGGTGTGGATCATCAATCCGCAGATTCCCAATCCGCACCTCATTTATCCGGGTGACACGCTGGCGCTGGCGTTCGGCGCCGACGGCCGTCCGCAGGTGAGCCTCGAGCAGGCCGGTGCGGTGCGCCTGGATCCGCGTCTGCGCAGCACGCCTCTCGAGAGCGCCATCCCGACCATTCCCTACGCCGCCATCGCCGCGTTCCTGTCGCGGCCGACGGTCATGACCGACGATGAGATCCGTCACGCGCCCTACGTGCTCGCGTTCCGCGACATGCACGAGGTCGCAGGCTCCGGCAACGAAGTGTACGTGCGCAATCTTTCGGCGGCGGAGAATACCCGCTTCGCCGTGGTGCACGTCGCAGATGCGCTGCGCGACCCGGATGACGGCAAGTTGGTCGGCTATGTCGGAATCTACACCGCCACCGCGCTGGTGCAGCGCGCGGGGGATCCCGCCAAGGCGCTGCTGATCGACCCGGCGCGCGAGACCCTGCGCGGCGATCGCCTGTTGACCACCGACGCCAGCCAGACCCCGGTCACCTTCGCGCTGCGATCGCCGGCGGGCGAGGTGCACGGTCGCATCATCAACGTGGTCGGTGGGACCGACCTCGTCGGGCCGTACGAAGTGGTCGTCATCAACCGCGGCAAGCGCCACGGGCTCGAGCCCGGCAACGTGCTCGCCGTCGACCAGGCGGGCGATGTGGTGCGCGACGTGTTCCGCGGCGGCAGGCAGATCGGTGATACCAACGGCGTCGGCACCTCGTTCGCGCCCAGGGTGAAACTGCCCGACGAGCGCAGCGGGACGATGCTGGTGTTCAAGGTATTCGATCGCGTCAGCTTCGGGCTGATCGTCGGCGCCTCCGACACCATTCACGTCGCCGACGTGGTGCGTAACCCCTGACTGCCTTTGCTTTATGCTCGCGCGCATGGATGCGATCCGTGCGCGCGCGCTGTTGGCACGAGCCCCGGGGTTGGGCGCCGAGCACCTGCGCGCCCTGATTGCCGCGGCCGGCGGCGACCCGGCACGCGCGCTGCAGCCGCGCGCGCTGCGCGAGGTGCAGCTGCCCCCGGCCGCGCACCGGTTTCTCGGCTCGCCCGATGAGGCCGCAATCGAGGCGGATCTCGTGTGGCTCGCCGCGAGCGGCGCGCACATCATTCTGTGCACCGACCCGGACTATCCGCCGCTGCTCGGCGAGACCGCCGGCGCGCCCGCGGCGCTGTACCTGCTCGGATCCGCGCCGGCGCTCGCCTCACCACAGCTCGCCATGGTCGGCTCGCGCAGCCCCACGCCCAGTGGACGGGAAACGGCGCGCGCGTTCGCCGCGTGGTTTGCGCGCGCCGGGCTCACCGTGACCAGCGGACTCGCGTTGGGGATCGATGCCGCCAGCCACGAAGGGGCGCTGTCGGTCGAGGGCCTCACGGTGGCCGTGTGCGGCACCGGCCTCGATCGGGTCTATCCGGCCGAACACGCCGCCCTCGCCGCTCGCATCCGCGCGCGCGGCGCGCTGGTGTCGGAGTTCCCGCCGCGCACCGCACCGCTGCGCCAGCACTTCCCGCGGCGCAACCGCATCATCAGCGGGCTCGCGCTCGGCACGCTGGTGGTCGAGGCCGCCCGTCACAGCGGCTCGCTCATCACCGCGCGCCTGGCGGCGGAATCCGGGCGCGAGGTGTTTGCGATCCCGGGCTCCATCCACAGTCCGGTCTCGCGGGGCTGCCACCAACTCATACGCGACGGCGCCAAGCTGGTGGAGGAGGCCGCGGACGTTCTGGCGGAGCTGCGGATTTCGGTTCCGAAAGAAACACTTACGAGCGCGCCCGGGTCCCTTCCACCGCCGCCGGCATTGGACAAGGAGTATGAAATGCTGTTAGATGCGCTCGGCTTTGAACCCGCGACCATCGATGTTCTCGTCGCGCGCACGCGTTTAGCCTCCGAGTCAGTTGCCTCGATGCTGCTGATACTCGAGCTGCAGGGGCGTGTGGCGGCGCTTCCGGGCGGCCGCTATGGCCGATTACCTTGAATGATGACTGGCAGCGTTCTCGACATCCTGATCTACGTCTTCGACCGCTACATGCTCGAAGAGACCCCGGAAGTGCCCGAGCGCGAGCAGCTGGCACGCGATCTGGAATGGGCGGGCTTCGCTCGCACCAACGTCGAGCGGGCACTGGACTGGCTCACCGAGCTCGCCTTCGGACACCAGCGCCCGCCCCTGCCGGGCGCGGCGCGCGAGGACGGCGCGCCGTGCGGCGTGCGGGTTTTTGCCGACAGTGAGCTGCTGCGCCTGTCGCCGGAGTGCCGCGGGTTGTTGTTGACGCTGGAGCGCGCGCGTGTCATCACGCCGCAACAGCGCGAGATCGTGATCGAACGCATGCTGGCGCTGGAAGCCGACGAGCCCGACACCGAGCCGCTGAAGTGGGTCGTGCTCATGGTGCTCTCGAGTCAGCCCGGGAGTGAGCTGGCGGTCGAGCGGCTCGGCGGGCTGGTGGCGGATCTGCGCACCCATGCTCCGCACTGAGCGCGCCGCGGCGCCTCCAGGTGAGGTCAGGTCCGCGGCTCGTCCGCGGTTTTTCGTTTTAGGCTCGAGTGTTTTTCCATAACTCATGGCAGACAATCTGGTCATAGTCGAATCGCCCGCCAAGGCCAAGACGATCAAGAAGTATCTGGGCCGCGATTTCGACGTGCTCGCCTCCTACGGGCACGTGCGTGACCTGGTGCCCAAGGAAGGCGCGGTCGATCCCGACAACGGCTTTGCCATGAAGTACCAGGTGCTCGAGAAGAACGAGCGCCACGTCGAGGCCATCGCGCGCGCGCTGCGCAAGGCGAAGGCGCTGTATCTGGCGACCGACCCTGATCGCGAGGGCGAGGCGATCGCCTGGCACCTGAAGGAGATCCTGCAGGGGCGCGGCGATCTCGACGGCAAGGAAGTGCATCGCGTGGTGTTCTACGAAATCACGCGCAACGCCATCCGCGCGGCGGTCGGGCAGCCGCGCGGACTGTCGCTCGAGCTCGTCAACGCCCAGCAGGCGCGCCGCGCGCTCGACTATCTGGTCGGCTTCAATCTCTCGCCGCTCTTGTGGAAGAAGGTGCGCCGCGGGCTGTCGGCGGGGCGCGTGCAGAGCCCGGCGCTGCGCATGATCTGCGAGCGCGAGGAGGAGATCGGCGCGTTCGTGGCGCAGGAGTACTGGACCATCGAGGGCGAGGGCGCCCACAGCTCGCAGTCCTTCCCGCTGAAGCTGCTGGAGTATCGCGGCCAGAAGGTCGAGCAGTTCAGCTTCACCAACGAGACCGCAGCGCGCGAGGTCGAGCGCGCCATCCGCGCAGCGGCCGGCGCCGGCGCCGCTGGCGGCGGCGAGTTGCGCGTGCTCGCGATCGATCGCAAGCAGCGCCGCCGCAATCCCGCCCCGCCCTTCACCACCTCGACGCTGCAGCAGGAGGCGGCCCGCAAACTCGGCTTCAACGCCCGGCGCACCATGCGTCTCGCGCAGCAGCTGTACGAGGGACAGGACATCGGCGAAGGCAGCGTCGGGCTGATCACCTACATGCGCACCGACTCGGTGTCACTCGCCGCGGAAGCGGTGCAGGAGATACGCGAGGTCGCGGCAAGGCTGTACGGCAAGGACGAGGTGGCAGAGGAGCCGCGCATTTACAAGACCAAGTCGAAGAATGCGCAGGAGGCGCACGAGGCCATCCGCCCGACGGCTGCCAGCATCACGCCCGCCGACGTCGAGGGCAAGATCGAGGACGATCTGTACCGGCTGTACGCGCTCATCTGGAAACGCGCGGTCGCCTCGCAGATGAGCCACGCGCTGTTCGACACCGTCGCCGTGGACATGCTCGCCGGGCCCGACGGGGCGCAGCGTCACCTGCTGCGCGCCAACGGCTCGACGCTGGTGAAGCCCGGCTATATGTCGGTGTACCAGGAGGGCACCGATGACGCCGGGGCCGCCGACGATTCCGATCACGTGCTGCCGCCGATGAGCGAAGGCGATGCGGTGCAGCTGGCCGCGCTGCGCGCCGAGCAGCACTTCACCGAGCCGCCCCCGCGCTACAGCGAGGCCTCACTGGTGAAGGCGCTGGAGGAGCACGGGATCGGCCGGCCCTCGACCTATGCGAGCATCATCTCCACGCTGCAGGATCGCGAATACGTCGAGATGGACAGCCGGCGCTTCGTGCCGACCGACATCGGCAAGATCGTCTGCCGCTTCCTCACGCATCACTTCCATCGCTACGTGGAGTACGGCTTCACCGCGGCGATGGAGGACGAGCTGGACGCGGTGTCGCGCGGCGAGGAAGGGTGGACCACGCCGCTCGACAAGTTCTGGAAGCCCTTCATCGACCAGGTCGAGAAGATCGAGCGCACCGTCACGCGCGAGCAGGTGGCGCAGGCGCGCGAGCTCGGCCGCGACCCCGCCAACGGCAAGCCCGTCACCGTGCGCATGGGCCGCTTCGGCCCGTTCGTGCAGAGCGGCACCAAGGACGATGAGGAGAAGCCGCGCTTCGCGGGCCTGCGCCCCGGCCAGAAGATGGATGCCATCACGCTCGCGGACGCGATGGAGCTGTTCAAGCTGCCGCGCACGCTCGGGGAGACGGCGCAGGGCGAGGCGATCGTCGCCAACGTCGGGCGTTTCGGTCCGTACGTGAAGTACGGCAGCAAGTACGCCTCGCTCAAGGAAGACGACCCGTACACCGTGACGCTCGAGCGGGCGCACGAGGTGATCCGCCTGAAGCAGGAAGCGGATGCCAATCGCATCATCCAGGACTTTGCGGCCGAGGGTATCCAGGTGCTCAACGGCCGCTACGGACCGTACATCACCGATCGCAAGAAGAACGCCAAGATCCCGAAGGACCGCGACCCGAAGACGCTCACGCTGGAGGAATGCCGCACGCTGCTCGCGGCCGCTCCCGAGCGCGGCGGACGCTTCGGACGCTGGGGCAAGGGCAAGGGCAAGCGTGCAGCCGCGCCCGCCGGCGAGGGCGCGCCGCAGGCACCCGGGACGGGGTCCGCGGCAGGCGCGCCAGCTCCCCCCGCCAGGCAGAACCCGCGTCGGGGGCGCGCGCAGCCTGCCCCCGCCCATGCGGCGGCGGCGCCGCCACCGGCAGGCAAGCCCAAGGCCGCGGCCCACGCCGCCCGCAAGCAGCCGCGGGCGCGCGCCAGGAGCGCGGCCCGCAAGGCCCCCGCCGGCAAGCTGCGGCCCACGGCACCGGCGGCCAACGGCCGCGCGCGGCGCCTCAAGTAACGGCGCGTGTCACCCGGGAGCGGCCGCCAGAAAGCGCTCGATCGCTGCGACGCACCCGGGCTCATCGAGAAGCGGCGCATGGCCGCGATTGGCGACGGTGAGCACCTCGAGGCCCGGCTTCTCGCGCTGCATGCGCGCGAGCGTCGTCACGCTCAGGATGTCCGAGTGCGCGCCGCGGATGACGAGGATCGGCAGCCGCCCGAGCGCGCGCCACAACGGCCACAGATCCGGCGTGGCCGCGGAGCTGCTCTTCAACGACTCGCGGATCAGCGGGTCGGCGTCCGCCTCCGGCACGCCCTGCGCGTTGGCGCGGTAACTCAGGCGCGCGATCTGCTCCCAGCGCGCATCGCTCAAGTCCGGCCAGGCGGATGCGTAGTCGGCGCGCAGCTGCGCGACCGCCTCGGGCCAGCTGCCCACCGGGGCGGCCTTGCCGGCGTAGCCGCGGATGCGCTCGAGCCCCGCGGGTTCGACTTGCGGGCCCACGTCGTTCAGCACGATGCGCGCGATCAGCTGCGGTTGCATCGCCCCCAGCACCATGGCCATGAGACCGCCCATGGAGGTGCCGATGATGCTCACGCGGGCCGCGCCCAGACCTGCCAGCAGCCTCAGCACGTCCTGCAGGTAGACCGGGATCTGATAGTTGTTGAAATTCGGGTCGCGCGCCGAGAAGCCGCGGCCGCGCATGTCGGGCACGATGACGCGGTAGCGCGCCGCAAGGTGCGCCGCCAGCTCGCCGAAATCGCGGCCGTTGCGCATCAGCCCGTGCAGGCACAGCACCACCGGTGAGTCGGCGGCGGCGGCGTACACACGGCTGTAGAGCCTCAGGCCATCGTGGCTGTCGAACCAGTACTCGGGCACTGCGCCGCCTCCTTTCCCAGGTGATACATTCCATCAGTGCGGACGACGGCAGGCAATGAAGTACCGCCACAGCTTCCACGCCGGCAACTTCGCGGACGTGCACAAGCACGTGACGCTGCTCGGGCTGCTGACGGCGCTGAAGAAGAAGGACAAGGGGTTCCTGTACCTCGACACGCACGCCGGCCGCGGCAGCTACGACCTGTCGAGCCCGTCGCTCGAGGCGGCCGCCGGCATCGGGCGCTTCGCGAGCCTCGAGCACAGTGCGCCGGAGTTGCGCCAGTACGCGGCGCTGCTGGCGCAATTTCGCGCCCTCCCCGGGCAGCGGCATCTGTATCCCGGCTCGCCGCTGATCGCGGCGAGCGAGCTGCGGGCGCAGGATCGTGCGGTGCTCATCGAGTTCCTGGGCGCGGAAGCGCACGCGCTCGAGGCCTCACTCGGCGGCCTCGCGCAAGCGCGCGGCGATGCTGCGCTCAGCCTGCGGGTCGAGCGGGGCGACGGCTTCACGCGGCTGCGGGCCTGGCTGCCCCCGCCCGAACGGCGTGCGCTCACCTTCATCGACCCGCCGTACGAGCAGACCGATCAGGACTTCGGGCACGTCACGGCCGCACTCGCGGAAGGGTTGCGCCGCTTTCCCACCGGAGTGTTCGCGGCCTGGTATCCGATCAAGGACCAGCGCCGCACCGCCTTCTGGCTGGCCGCCTGCGCGCGCACCCTGCCGGCGCCGCTGCTGGTGTGCGAGCTGTGGCTGTACCCGCGTGATTCGCAGGTCGGGCTCAACGGCTCGGGCCTGCTGATCGCGAACCCGCCCTACCTCACCCTCGAGCGCCTGCAGGTCTGGCTGCCGGAGCTCAAGTCAGCTCTCGCCGTGGGCGCCGGCGCGGGCGCGAGCGCACGGATGCTGTCACAATCACCCTGATGGGCACCGCGCTGGATCAGTACGGAGTCGTCGGCCACCCGGTCGGTCACAGCCTCTCGCCGTTCATTCACGGCATGTTTGCCCGCGAGACCGGGCAGAGGATCAGCTACCGCCTCTACGACGTGCCGCCCGCTGAGTTTCACCAGCGCGTGCGCGCGTTCTTCGCGCAGGGCGGCCGTGGCCTGAACGTCACCCTGCCTCACAAGATCGCGGCGGTGGAGGTGGCGCACGAGCTGACGCCCCGCGCCGCCTACGCCGCGGCGGTGAACACGCTCGCGGCGCGTCCCGACGGCATCCTCGGCGACAACACCGACGGCGCCGGCCTGGTGCGCGACCTGTGCGACAACCTCGGAGTGGCCATTACCCGCCGCCGGGTGCTCGTCATCGGCGCAGGCGGCGCGTCCCGCGGGATCCTCGGCCCGCTCCTGGGCCTGGCGCCCGAGGTGCTGGTGATCGCCAACCGCACACCGCAGCGCGCCCAGGCGCTCGCCGCGCAGTTCACTGAGCTGGGCGTCGTGCGCGGCGTCGGGTTCGCAGAGCTCGACCAGCCCTTCGACCTGATCGTCAACGCCACCTCCGCCAGCCTCGCCGGTGAGCTGCCGCCCTTTCCGCCGACGGTCATCGGCCCGCAGACGGTGTGCTACGACCTGGCCTACGGCAGGTCCGCGACCGCCTTCATCGAATGGGCCAACCTGCAGGGGTGCATGCGGGCGCTGCAGGGCTGGGGCATGCTGGTGGAGCAGGCCGCGGAGTCGTTTCGTCTGTGGCGCGGCATACGTCCGGACACCGCGCAAGTGCTCGCCGCGCTCAAGGAGCGTAGCGAGAGCGCCTGAGTGCGCAGCGGGATCATCGCATGGTGACCAGCTCCTCCGCAGAGGTCGGATGAATCGCCACCGTGTCGTCGAAGTCCTTCTTGGTCGCTCCCATGCGCACCGCCACCGCAAACCCCTGCAGCATCTCGTCCGCGCCCGCGCCCGCGACGTGCAGGCCGACGATGCGCTGCTCGGGACCGGCGGTCACGAGCTTCATCTCGCAGCGCCTTTTCGCCGTGGTGAGCGCGTGATACAGCGGCACGAAGCTGGATCTGAACACCGTGATGTTGGCGGCACCGTGGCGCTCGCGGGCCGCCTTCTCGGTGAGCCCGACGGTGCCGAGGGGTGGTCGGCCGAAAATTACCGTCGGGATGTTCTCGTAATCCAGGTGCCGGTCGCTCTGCCCGCCAAACAGCCGGTCCGACAGCCGCCGGCCCGCCGCGATCGCGACCGGCGTGAGCTGCGCGCGCCCCGTCACGTCCCCGATGGCATAGATCCCGGGCGCGCTGCTCGCCTGGTACCGGTCGGTGGCGATGAAGCCCTGGATATCGAGCGCCACGCCGGCCTTGGCGAGCTCGAGGTCCTCCACCGCCGCCATGCGCCCGACCGCCCACAGCACGCAATCGAACGGGCCCAGACGCCGGCCGTCGCGCGCGGCGAGCTCGAGCGCGCCGCCGGCGCCGCGTGCCAGCGCGGCAGGTGAGGCGTGCATGATGATGTTCACGCCCTCCTCGCGCAGCATGTCGAGCGTCGCCTCGCCGAGCATGTCGTCGAAGCTCTTCAGCGCGGTGTCCCCGCGCAGCACCAGGGTGGTGTCGGCCCCGAGGCCGGCGAAAATGCCCGCGAGCTCGATGGCGATGTAACTGCTGCCCACCACCGCGACGCGCCGCGGGCGCTCGCTGAGCTCGAAGAAGCCGTCAGAGGTGATGCCGAGCTCGGCGCCGGGAATCAGCGGCCGGCGCGCCCGCCCGCCGGTGGCGATGATGACGTGTGGGGCTTGCAGGCGGCGCCCGCCGGCACTGACGCCGCGCGCATCGAGGAAGCTCGCCCGGGCGCGCACCAGCTCGACCTTGCGGCGCGCGAGATTCGCGGCGTACACCGCGTTCAGCTCGAGGATGTAGGCGTCGCGCCTCTGCTTGAGCAACCCCCAGTCGTGCCCCGCGGCCTCCAGCCGGAAAGCGTAGTCCGGGGCATCGCGCAGCGAGCCGCCGAGATCGGCCGCGTTCCAGGAGATTTTCTTCGGTATGCAGCCGACGTTCACGCAGGTGCCCCCGAGGCGGCCGGACTCCACCAGCACCACCCGCGCGCCGTATTCGGCGGCGCGCTGCGCCGCGGCCAGCCCGCCGCTGCCGCCGCCGATCACCACCAGGTCGAATTTCTCGGTCATACGCCCTCGAGCGCTTAGCCGACGTCATGTTATATGAGGATGCGCGGCCGCGGTTCCACCCCC
The DNA here is from genome assembly GCA_035300445.1 of Steroidobacteraceae bacterium. Lineage (GTDB taxonomy): Bacteria > Pseudomonadota > Gammaproteobacteria > Steroidobacterales > Steroidobacteraceae > 13-2-20CM-66-19. Next base: position 53,488 of record DATGVL010000056.1, on the reverse strand, counting down.
GCAGCGCCGGGCCTGCCGAAGGCCGCTACAATGGCCCGCACGCTCACGCCACGAGACCGCATGGAAAACCCTCTCCTCGGCCGGGAACCCCTGCCGCAGTTCCTGCAGATCCGTCCCGAGCACGTCGAACCGGCGGTGCGGGAATTGCTCACGCAGAACCGCGCGCGGATCGAGGAGCTCGCCTCACTGCCGCAACCCAGCTTCGCGACGCTCATCGAGCCGCTGCAGGAGCTGCAGCACCGCGTTTCGCGCACCTGGTCGCCCGTGAGCCACCTGAACGCGGTGCTCAATTCCGACTCCCTGCGCAGCGCGTACAACGCCTGCCTGCCGCTGCTGTCCGCCTACCAGACCGACCTCGCACAGAGCGAGCCGCTGTTCCGGGCCTATCGCACCATCGCCGACCAGGAAGGCGCCGCGCTCGCCCCGGTGCAGCGGCAGGTGATCGAGCATGCGATGCGGGACTTTCGCCTCGCCGGAGTGGGTCTGCCGGCGCAGCGCAAGGAGCGCTTCAAGTCCGTGATGCTCGAGCTCACCCAGCTGCAGGCAAAGTTCGAAGAGAACGTGCTGGATGCCACCAACGCCTGGACGCGCCACGTCGAGGATCCGCAGCAGCTGCGCGGACTGAACGACATGCTCATCGAGCAGGCGCGGCGCCGGGCGCACGAGCGCGGCGTGGCGGGCTGGATCCTCACCCTCGACCAGCCGACCTACGTCGCGGTGGTCACCGATGCGGAGTCCGAGAGCCTGCGGCGCGCCTTCTACGAGGCGTGGTCGACGCGTGCCTCGGATTGCGGCCCGGGCGCCGGGTGCTGGGACAACTCGGCGGTGATGGAAGAGATCCTGCGGCGGCGCCACGAGGCGGCGCGGCTGCTGGATTTTCGCAATTACTCGCAGTACGCGCTCGCGACCCGCATGGCGCACAGCGTCGATGAAGTGCTGCAGTTCCTGCACGATCTGTCGCGCGCGGCCCGCCCCGCGGCGCTCAGCGAGTTCGCCGAGCTCGAAGCGTTCGCCGGCCGCAGGCTCGCCGCCTGGGACCTCGGCTTCTATGCCGAGCGGCTGCAGCGTGAGCGTTTCTCGGTGTCGCAGGAGCAATTGCGGCCGTACTTCCCGCTGCCGCGGGTGCTCACCGGGCTGTTCGAGGTCGCCGAGCGGCTGTTCGGCGTGGCGGTGCGCGAGCGTGCCGGTGCGCCGGTGTGGCACCCGGACGTGCGCTTCTTCGAGATCGCAGGCAGCGCCGGTGAGGCGGTCGGCAGCTTCTACCTGGACGCGTACGCGCGCCCCAACAAGCGCAGCGGCGCCTGGATGGACGAGTGCGTCGGCCGCAAGCGCCTGCGCAGCGGCGCGGCGCTCCCGGTTGCCTACCTGGTGTGCAATTTCCTGCCCCCTGGCGCGACACAACCGGCGCTGCTCACGCACGACGACGTGCTCACCCTGTTCCACGAGTTCGGCCACGGCCTGCACCATCTGCTGACGCGCGTCGACTATCCGAGCCTCGCCGGCATCAACGGCGTGGCCTGGGACGCGGTGGAGCTGCCGAGCCAGTTCCTGGAGAACTACGCCTGGCACCCGCAGGTTCTGCAGCGCATCTCCGGGCACTTCGAGGGCGGTGCGCCGCTGCCCGCGCAGACACAGGCGCGGCTGATCGCCACCCGCAGCTTCCACGCGGGGCTGCAGATGATGCGGCAGCTGGAATTCGCCCTGTTCGATTTCCGCATCCACACCGAGTATTCGCCCGAGCGCGGCGCGCGCGTGCAGCAGATCCTGCGCGAGGTCCGCGACGAGGTCGCGGTCGTGCCGGTGCCGGAATGGAACCGCTTTGCGAACAGCTTCGGCCATATCTTCGCCGGCGGGTACGCCGCCGGCTACTACAGTTACAAGTGGGCGGAGGTGCTCGCGGCGGATGCCTTTGCCGCGTTCGAGGAGAGCGGGGTGTTCGACCGCGCCACCGCCCAGCGCTTTCTGGACGCGATCCTCAGCCGCGGCGGCAGCCGTGACGCCCTCGAGGCCTTCATCGAGTTTCGCGGCCGCCGGCCGGACGTCGCGGCGCTGCTGAAGCAGCACGGCATCCTCGCCACGGGCGAGCTCGCCGCGTGACCGCGAAGCTCACCGCGCGCCTGCTGCCGGCACCGTTGCTGCTGCTGTGCGCCGTGGCCTCCAATGCGGTGCGCGCGGAAAACCTGTACGTCATCGAGCAACTGGTGGTCAGTGTCAGCAGCGCGCCCGACGGCAGCGGCGAGCGTGTTGCCTCGGTCAGGAGCGGCGATGCGCTGGAGGTCCTGGAGCGCTCGGGCGATTGGGTCCACGTGCGCACGGGCAGCGGCAGGGAGGGCTGGATCAGGGCGAGCTACCTGTCGGCCGAGGAGCCGCTGCGGCCGCGGCTCGCGCAACGCACCGCGGAAGTGGCGCGGCTCAAGGAGGATGTGAGCCGCCTGCAGGCACAGCTCGCGGCGGCGAGCAGCCCCGCGAGCGCGACGCCCGGCGGGGGCGCCGCCGCCCCAACCGCAGCGCTTACCGCCGCGGTCGCCGCGGAGGACGCCGCCGCAGCGCCGCCGGCGCTGTTTGCCGCGGCGGAGGAGGAAAATCCCCGGCGGGTGTGGCCGTGGGCGCTCGGTGCGGGGCTGCTCGCCCTGTGCGTCGGTTTTGCGCTCGGAGCCCTGGTGCTCGACCGGCACATCCGCCGCAAGTACGGCGGCCTGCGCATCTACTAGCTCGGCTTCGCTAAGCTAGTGGCGCGCGGGCACAGCAAGGCGCGGGCCACAGCCGCCTGCGCGCGGAGGTGAGGATGTCAAAGTGTGCGCCGCGTCGCGGTGCCGGGGTGCCGGAACTGCCTAGACTGGGTGTTAAGGCACCGGTCAGGCCAGTCAGGGGGACGGCCGCCGCGTCGCCTCCGTCCACCATGACCAGCATCCGGCGCAGCGATTTCGACGTTACCAACACCGTGCAGGTGAGCTCACCCGCCGCGGTGCTTGCCGCGGTCGAGGCCCTTTACCGGCCCACGTGGCCGGGGCTGTCCCTGGAGCCGCTGGGTCGCGCCTTCGAGCACTTCGAACGGCTGTTCGCCGGCAAGGTGCCCGGATTCCACGGCGTCGACACGGTGTACCACGACCGGCAGCACACGCTCGACATCACCCTCGCGCTCGCGCGCCTGATCGTGGGCTACGAGCGCCAGCAGGAAGAGTCTGGCCGCCTGGGCGGCGCGCGCGCCATGGTCGGGCTCGTCACCGGGCTGTTTCACGACGTGGGCTATCTGCGCCGCAGCGACGACAGGGACTCGCGCAACGGCGCGGAGTTCACCCGCACGCACGTGTCGCGCGGCGCGCGCTTCCTGCAGGAGTACCTGCCGGTGCTGGGCTTCCGCTCCTGGGTGCCGGTGGCCTCGGAGATCATTCACTTCACCGGCTACGAGGTACCGTTCGCGCGCATCGAGGAGACGGTTTCCGATGCACGCGACATAACGGTCGGCCACCTGCTCGGCACGGCGGACATGATCGCCCAGATGGCCGACCGCTGTTACCTGGAAAAATGCCGTGACCGGCTGTATGCCGAGTTCGTGCTCGGCGGTGTCGCCCTGCCCTTCAGCCAGGGCAATCCCCGGGTGAAGTACGCCTCGGGGCTGGATCTGCTGCGCCAGACGCCGGAGTTCGTGGCGGAGGTGCGCAGCAAGCGGCTGGATGGGGATTTCCATGCAGCCTACCGCTACCTGGAAATCCTCTATGGCGGCGGCAATCCCTACATGGAAGCGATCGAGCGCAACATCGAGTACCTGCGCCAGGTGCTGCGCAGCGAGAGCTGGCAGCTGCTGCGGCGCCGGCCGCCCATCTTCGCGGCCAGCAACGATCCCATGGCCACGATGCGTGGGCTGATGCTCGGGCATATAAAGAGAGTCTGGTCCGGCAACTGATAAGCGCCTAGCCTTGAGTCCCGAGCGGCGGTTAATATGAATCTCCAGAACACAGGGGATCACCGCCCCGGGCAGTGCGCAGCCCGCGGCGGCCGCATACGTGACTGCCGCCACCTTCAAGTTCAAGTACGCCGGCGCCGCCTTCGCGGTGGTGGTGCTCGCCGCGGCTGCCGTGGCGAGCGTGCTGCTCGTGCGGCACCAGGCTGACACGCGCACCCTGAGCGTGCTCGCCGAGCGCGCCACACTCGAACGCGTCGATCCGGAGCTGCAGGCCCGGGCGCAGAGCATCGCCGCGCACGCGGCGGATTCGATCGCCGGGGCGGTGCGCGCCGGGGACGGAAGCGGTGTGGCGCGCAGGCTCCAGCCCTTCATCGACAATCCCACGCTCGCCGCCATCAGCGTGACGACGCGCTCGGGAAAGCGGATCTTCAACTGGCGGCGCAGCGCCGGCGCGACCGCGGGCGCGCTCAGCTCCCAGGTCGTAGCCCCGGTACGCACCTTCGTCGAGAACATCCCCGGCGCGGCGACGCCCGAGACCCTCGCCACCCTCACCGTGGTGCTCGAGCAGGCCGCGCCCGTGTCGGCGGTGAGCCTGAGCGGACGGCTGGACGCGGCGAGCGCCGCTCGCTGGCGGCTCACCTGGCTGCTGGGCTTCGCGCTCACCGCGGCCGGCGGGCTCGCCGGCGCGGCGCTTGCCTGGCGCCTCACCCGCCAGCTGCAGCGGCCGGTCGACTCGCTGATCAAGAGTGCCGAGCGCATCGGCCAGGGCGATTACACCCGTCCGGTGGAGGTGCGCAGGCACGAGGCGCTGGCGGACCTGCAGCAGGCGCTCGAGCGCATGCGGGGGCGCCTGCGCCAGTCCACCATCAACAAGAACTACCTGCACAGCGTGCTCAACAGCATGACCGATGCGGTGTTCGTCACCTCCCCCGACGGGATCATCAAGATGGCCAACTCGGCGGCCTGCAAGCTGCTGAGTTTCGGCGAGGAGGAGCTCCTCGGCCGCAACATCCTCACGGTGCTCGAGGAGCGCGAGCGCGCCGGCTTCGATCTGCTGCAGGCGGCGCAGGAGACGCGCGAGACGGTGGTGCGCACGCGCAGCGGTCAGACCATCCCGGTGTCGTTCACCGGCTCGCGCATCGACAGCGACGATCCGCAGTTCCAGGGCAACATCTTCGTGGCGCGCAACATCACCGACCGCAAGCGCGCCGAACGCCGCATACGCTATCTGGCGCGCTACGACGCGCTCACCAAGATCCCGAACCGCATGCAGTTTCACCACCTGCTGCAGCAGACCATCGCGCGCGCGCTGCGCGCAGGTCAGGTGGTGGCGGTGCTGTACCTGGACATGGACCGCTTCAAGGAGGTCAACGACACCTTCGGTCACGGCGCCGGCGATCGCACGCTGGAGGTGCTGGCCGAGCGCCTGGCACGCTCGCTGCCGAAGGAGACGGTGGTGGGTCGGCTCGCCGGGGATGAATTCGCGCTGTTCGTGGAGGGCCTGCCGGCCGATGCCGACAACCGCGGGCCGATTGCGCAGCTGGCACGCTCGCTCCTGACCGAGGTGTGCCGCCCGTTCCAGCTGAACCAACACGAGGTGTTCCTCACCGCGAGCGTCGGCATCGCCTTCTGCCCGCGCGATGCCGAGAACGTCATCGACCTGATCCGCAACGCCGATGCGGCGATGTACTACTCGAAGCAGAATGGCGGCAACACCTTCGCCTTCTACTCTCCGGAAATGAACGCCGCCGCGGTCGAGCGGCTGATGTTGAAGAGCAAACTGCGGCGCGCGCTGGAGCGCGACGAGCTGAAGATCAAATACCAGCCCAAGGTCGACCTGCGCAACGGCCGTATCATCGGCGCCGAGGCGCTGTTGCGCTGGCGCCTGCCGGGGCACGGCGACATTCCGCCCTCGCATTTCATCCCGCTGGCCGAGGAAACCAACCTCATCCTGGATATCGGCGAGTGGGTGCTGAACCGCGTGTGCCTCGATTACCGCCAGCTGCAGAGCCAGGGCGGCGATCCGGGACGCATCTCGCTGAACCTGTCGCTCAAGCAGCTGCGCCAGGCGAGCTTCATCCTGCGCTGCCGCTCGGTATTCCGCCGCCACCAGGTGTCCCCGACCGCCTTCGAGCTGGAGATCACCGAGACCACCCTGATGGCCGATCCGCAGCGCACCGTGCGCCTCCTCGATGAGCTGTACGCGATGGGCCTGCACCTCTCGATCGATGACTTCGGCACCGGCTACTCCTCGCTGTCGGCGCTGCAGCAGTTCCCGATCGGCACCCTGAAGATCGACCAGTCCTTCGTGCGCGACGCGGTCGAGGACGCAGGGGATGCGACCATCGTGCGCACCATCATCGAAATGGGCCGCAGCCTCGGCATGGAAGTGATCGCCGAAGGCGTCGAGTCGCGGGCACAGCTGGAGTTCCTGCGCGCCAGCTCCTGCCACTACGGCCAGGGGCGGCTGTTCGGCGAGCCGTGCACCGCGGATGAGCTGCTGGCGCTGCTCGCGCGCCAGGGCACCGGCGCCGCACCCTTTGCGCACCTGCTGCAGCGCGCCGACGCGCCGGCCTCCCGCTCGGCCTGAAGCCGGTTTACTGGCTCTGCCGGCTGATGGAGGGCGTCGGACTGTCCTCCTTCTGAGGCGCACGCTCCACGGCTGCACGCTCCGCGGCCGCACGCTCCGCGACGGCGCGCACCACCTGCTGGGCCTGCTGCGAGAGGGAGCCGAGGGCGGCGCCGGTGGCCTGCTCGAAGGCGGAGACCACCTCGCTCAGGCGGTTGGCGGTGGCGAGCGCCGCGCCCGAAGCCACGAACGTCGCCACCACGTCGCGCCCTTCACGCCGCCCGATGATGCAGTCGAGCGTCACGTGCACCTCCGGAACCGTGCCCCCGGCGGTGTAGTCGGCCTCGAAGCGGCGCACCGCGACCTGTAGCAGATAGTCGGACGGGAACGGGCTGGTGGAATCCTCCACCGACCGCCACGCGCCCGAGGCGCGCAGCGTTTCGACGGCGAGCGCTTCGATCACGTCCGCAGTCGGACCCGGCCAGCGGCTGCCGGCGTAGAAGTTCATGCGATGATCCGCCTGCACCAGCATGATGTGCGAGGAGTCGAGCCCGGGATCGGCCTGCGGATGACCGACCCGCAGCGATGCCGCCAGCGCCGGGGGCGAGCCCGGGTCGCCGCGGGCCGCGGTCGGGACCTCTTCGCGGGCCGCGGCGGGCGGCGCACGCAGGTAGTACGTCTGCTCGGGGCGCGCGCTGCTGTGGAACAGTCCCGAACAGCCACCGTTCAGGATGCACAGCAGCGGCACGGCGCTCATCGCCTGGGGTGTAATTCTCACCGTGGGATCTCCACGCCGCGCTCCTGCGGCTGATAGATGAGCTGGGTGGGATTCTCCCGCAGGCTGGTCGAGAGTGCGCGGATGTCCTCGGCCGCCTCGCGCCCCTCACGCGCAAAGCGCTCGAGCTCCGGCAGCCCGTCGCGCGTGAACGAGCGCACGTCCTCGCGGTTGTCGGCGATCAGCTTGTCGAGCTGCTCGCTGGCGCTCGCCAGATGCTCGGCGATGACGTGCATGCGCCGCGCCGCGGCCTCCACGTCCGGCCCGGCCGTATCGATCAGGCCGCGGACGCTGCGCGCGGATGCGGCCAGTTCGGCGCTGGCGCCGCGCAGCTCCGCGACCAGGGCTTTGAGGTCGCGCACGGTCTGCGGCAGCTCGCTGCTCGCCCGCTCCAGGCTCTGCAGCGTGCTGGCAACCGCGTGCAGATTGGCGTCACTCAGCAGCAGGCCGGCCCGCTGCACCACGGTGCCGGCCGCCGCCAGCACTTCCGGCAGACTCGCCAGGAACACATCGAAGCCCGAGGGCGCCGAACGGATCACCGGGTACTTGAGTCCCGCCACCGTCTGCGCCAGGCGCTTGTTGCCGCGATCCTCGCGCAGGTCGATGTACAGCAGCCCCGTGACCCCCTGCAGCTGCAGCTCCGCGACGGTATGCGCCGATATCGGCGTCGTGGCGTCGATGTCGACGATCACCTCGACGCGGCTGGAATCGCGCTGGTCGATGCGCATCTGGACCACGCGCCCCACACCGACACCGAGGTAGCGCACCGCCGCTCCCCGGTCGAGGCCGCTGACGCTGCCGGTGAAGTAGATCTCGTAGCGGTTGTAGTCGCGATGCTCGCGGGTGTCGGAATACCAGTAGACGAACAGCACTCCGAGCAGCGCCACCAGCAGCACGAACGCCCCGACCGCGGCGTAGTTCGCCTCACGCTCCATGCGCGGCTCCCAGGCGTGCGCGCGCGCGCTCGCCGTGGAAATAGGCCCTGATCCAGGGGTGCGGGTGGTCGACGATGCGTTGCAGCGTGTCCGATTCCATGCGCCCGTCCACGATCACCCCGACACGATTGCAGGTACGGAAGATGCTGTCCAGATCATGGGTGATCATGACGATGGTGAGCCGCAGCTGTTTCTGCAGGTACAGCACCAACTCATCGAACGCGGCCGCACTCACCGGATCGAGGCCCGAGGTGGGCTCATCCAGAAACAACAGGCGCGGATCGAGCGCCAGGGCGCGGGCGAGAGCGGCGCGCTTCACCATGCCCCCGGAGAGCTCGGCCGGGTACTTGCGGGCCGCCTCGGCGGGCAGCCCGACGAGGCGGATCCTGAGCAGCGCCAGCTCCTGCAGCGCCGTGCGGTCGAGCTCGAGGTGCTCGATCATGGGCAGCTGCACGTTCTGCAGCACCGTGAGTCCGGTGTACAGCGCACCCTGCTGGAAGGTGACGCCGTAGTGCGCCTTGACGGAGCGCAACTGCGCCTCGCCCATGCGCGTGATGTCGCTGCCGTCGATACGCACCACCCCGGCGACCGGGCGCTGCAGTCCGAGGATGGTCCGCAGCAGCACCGACTTGCCGGCGCCGGAGCCGCCGACGATGCCGAACACCTCATCGGCGCGCACCTCCATGTCGAGCCCGTCGTGCACCACCTGGGACCCGAAGCGGTTCACCAGCCCCTGCACCTGCAGCACCGGGTACAGCTTCAAATGTCCATCTCCATGAACAGCACCGCGAACAGGGCGTCCGCGAGTATCACCCAGAAGATCGCCTGCACCACCGCGACGGTGACCAGGCGGCCGAGCTCGCGCGCCGACCCGCGCACCTGCATGCCGCGATAACAACCCGCGAGCGCGATGAGCACCGCGAACACCGGGGCCTTGACCAGGCCGACCCAGAAGGTGGTGGAGGAGATCGCCTCGTTGACGCGGCTCGCGTACTGGGTGAGGGGCATATCGAGCAGATAGCGGCACAGCAGCGCCCCGCCGGTGAGCCCGGTCAGATCCGCGATGATGGTGAGCAGCGGCAGCGCGATGGTAAGCCCCAACACCCGCGGCAGCACCAGCACCTCGAACGGATCGACGCCGGTCGCGACCAGCGCATCCACTTCCTCGTTGAGCCTCATGGAGCCGAGCTCGGCGGCAAAGGAGCTGCCGGAGCGGCCGGCGACGATAATGGAGGTCAGCAGCACCCCCAGCTCGCGCAGCACCCCGATGGCGACCAGGTCGACCACGTAGATGTCCGCGCCCAGCCCGCGCAGCTGCTTGGCGCTCATGTAGGCGATGATCACGCTGATGAGGAACGCAATGAGCGCCACGATGGGCACGGCGGTAATGCCCGTGTCATACACATGGCGGGCAATCGAGATCGGCCGCAGGCGCCGCGGACGCACCAGGCCGCCCAGCAACGTGGTGCTCGCATGCCCGACGAAGGCCAGTCCACGCAGCAGGTCGCGGCCGGCGAGCACCGCGTTGCGTCCGATCGCCGTGAGGGGCTGCCGGGCGTGCGCGCCGGAGCTGGCCGGCGCGCCCGCGGCGCCGGTGTCGGTGAGGATCTCATCCAGCAGGCGCAGCTGATCCGGGGGCGTGCCCCGGAAGCTCACCGCGACGTCGGCGGCGTGGGCGCGCTGCAGCAGCTGGCGCAGCGCCCAGGCGCCGGAGAGATCCAGCGCGGTAAGCCGCTGCGTCGAGATCGACAGTTTGCGCGCCGCGGCAAGATCGAGCGCCGCCACCGCGCTCTCGATCGCGGCAACCCGCTGTGCCACCCATTCGCCCGTCAGCTCGAGCTCCAGGCCCTCGTCGGTGCGCCGAAGCTCGAGGCTCATGCTGGCGGGCGCGACGGATCAGCGCTTGGCGTGCAGGTGCGCCTCGAGGAACCAGAGATCCTTGTCGCTCCACTGCATGGCCGCATTTGAGCATCCCGCAACACGGGGAGCCAGTCGCCTGTCCGGATCGCGATGATAAGCGCGATCCATCGGACAGGCGATACGGGTGGGATTGCGCCGCGGCGGCCGCGGCGGTGCGGTGCGCGCTGCCGGTATCGGCGCGCTCAGGTGTCGTCGCGGTAGCGGCGGATGCGGGCGGCGGCGAACACCAGCGCGGCCGCGACCGCCACGCCCAGCCACAGGTCGATGTCGGTGAAGGCGCCGCGGAAGTTGAGTTCCCCGAGCAGCGAGCCGAGGGAGTGCAGGCGCATGTTGTGAGAGAGGATCCGCTCGTGCCCGAGCGCGAGCGTCTGCCAGATCCCGCCCATGCGGTAGCCGATCAGGTGCCCGAGGTACCGGGTCCCGAAGGCGAGCCGCTCCAGGAGCGGCGCCAGCACCGGCGGCAGGGCCGCCCACAGGAAGGCGTTGCGGCGCGCCCAGGCCGACACCAGCAGCAGGTAGGCGGCGAACGGCGCATACCACAGCACCCCGAGACCCAGACCCAGCAGCATCGCGATCTCGAGCCTCGCCCAGGCGAGCGTGTCCCAGCTGAGCACCGCCGGGGCGTTGCCGAGCGCCACGCGCGCCGCCCAGATGAGGGAGAACGCCAGATGGGCCGCCAGCGCGAGTGCGAATACCCCGAGCGGCACGATCACCAGAGCGACCAGGAGCTTGGAAGCCACCGTCAGGCCGTCGGACACCGGCAGGGACTTCCAGAAGAGAATGCTGCGGTCCTTGCGCTCCGCGTACAGGCAATCCAGCAGATAGAAACTGACCAGGAAGATCATCAGGCAGTACAGCGGCACCGACAGCCCCCATTGCACCAGCGTGAACAGCGCCACCTTCTGCTGGTCGAAGTAGCGGCCCAGCCCGCCCTCAGGATCACCCAGGTCCACGCGCACGTGGGGCGGGATGGCGCACAGCGCCAGCAGCACCGCCGTCGCGAGCGGCGCGATCCACAGCGCACGGTGCTCCCAGAACTCGCGGCGCACCAGCGTGAGCAGCGTCCTGCGGGTCCCGGCACCGGCGGGCGCAGCGGCGGGGCGATCGGTGCCGGGGACTTCAGCGGCCGGGCTGTTCATGGGCTCACCGCTCCCTGCATCTTGGCAACGAACAGGTCGGCGATCGAGGGCGTGCGCAGCTCGCCCAGCGCGCCGAGCTCGGCCGGGGTGCGGCCCTCGAAGTACATCGCCACGCGTCCGAACACCTCGCGCTCGTAGAACGGCTGCAGCGCGCGCGCCCGCGGCGCAGCTTCCGCACTCACGTTCACCTGCTGATAGCGGGCGCCGAGATCCTCGACTGAGGAGCTCAGGGCCACGCGGCCGTGGTTGATGAAAATCACGTCGGTGAACAGGTTCTCGACCTCCTCCACCTGGTGAGTCGTGAGCAGGATCGTGCGCTGCTTGTCGAAGTAGTCGTTGAGCAGGGTGTCGTAGAACTTGCGGCGGTACAGCAGATCGAGCCCGAGCGTCGGCTCATCGAGCACCAGCAGGCGTGCATCGATCGCGAGGATCAGCGCCAGGTGCAGCTGCGTCACCATGCCCTTGGAGAGCTCGCGCACCCGGCTCTCCATGCGGATATCGGTGCGGCGCAGAAAGTCCGTGGCGCGCGCGCGCTCGAAGCGCACATGCACACCGCCGACAAAATCCAGGGCCTGGCTCACGCGCAGCCAGCGCGGCAGCACCGCCACGTCGGCCATGAAGCACACCTCGCGCATCAGCTCATCGCGCTGCGTGCGCGGATCGAGTCCGAGCACGCTGAGCTCGCCGCTGAAAGGGGTGAGTCCCAGGATCGCCTTGAGCGCGGTGGTCTTGCCGGCGCCGTTCGGACCGATGAGGCCGACGATGCGGCCGGCTTCGACGCCGAAGCTCGCGCCATCGAGTGCGCGGGTCGCGCCGTAGACCTTGGCGAGGCCGCGCGCTTCAATTACTGCTGTCATCTTCGTCACCTGGTGCTGCGGGCCCGGCCTTGGGCGCCGGCCACGTGGCCGCGGGGGCTGCGGCGCCTGCGCGCTGCAGTTCCTCCGGCGTCAGGCCGAGGCGCTGGATGGTGGCATACACTTTCGGCCAATCCTCCTCGAGGAAGCGCTGGCGCTCGTCCTTCATCAGCGCCTTGCGCGCGCCCGAGCTCACGAACATGCCCAGGCCGCGGCGCTTCTCCACCAGCCGCTCGTCGACGAGTTGCTGGTAGCCCTTGAGCACCGTGAGCGGATTCAGGCGGAAGTCCGCGGCGACGCTGCGGACCGAGGGCAGCGGGTCTCCTTCCCTGAGAACGCCTTCGAGGATCATCGCTACCACCCGGTCCCGCAGTTGCCGGTAGATCGGCAGGCTGTCGTCCCACTGCGGATCCATGATCGGTTGCACGGTGCCTGTGACGGGGGATTAGCCCACTAATCTACCAAAACGGCCGGCTCGGGCTGGCCAAACCAGCCGGGTGCCGAGCGCTGGGCGAGTACGTGTCTCGCCTCGGAACGACTGCCGGGGGCAACCGACGTCGACTGCACGAAGGCGGCGCTCAGGAGCAGCGTGATGAGGATCGCGCCGGCGCCACAGGTCACGTCACGATAGAGGGTGGAAACGAACGGGTTCATGGTCGGCTCCTTGACGGGTCTTGAGTCACGGATCTGCTAGGCGTGGCTGGCGACTGCGGCGCGTGCAGCGCCGTGGCCGGGGGCAACGGATGTGGAAGCCACGAAGCTCAGGCCGAACACCAGGGTGATCAGGGCGGCGGCGGCGGCGCAGGTCAGGTTACGGTAGAGGGTGGAAGCGAAGCTGTTCATGGTTATCTCCTTGGCTGTGTCGGGTTTGTCTGTGGAACTCGCCTGTCTGTCTCGGAGGGCGGTTTTCTGCCCTCCTTAGTGTTGTACTCTAGTACAACACTACTTGAGTGTCAAGCTACCTCACCAATTCAGTCCAGGGCTGGTTACAGGGCGTTGGAGAGGGGCGGCGGCCGGAGGGTTTGAGCGGCCCGCGGCACGGCCTTTAGGATCCGGGGGCGCGGGGACTAGAATTCCGGGCTCCTTTCCCCAGCTCCGAAGCGCCCGCCATGAAATCCGCCGTGAACGTTGCCATCACCGGCGCCGCCGGACAGATCGGCTATGCCCTCGCCTTCCGTGTCGCCGCGGGCGCCCTGCTCGGCCCGGGCACGCGCGTGAGCCTGCAGCTGCTCGAGATCACCCCGGCGCTCGGGGCGCTGCAGGGCATGGTGATGGAGCTGCAGGACTGCGCGTTTCCAACACTCGAGAAGGTGGCGGCGACCGATGACGCGCGCCTCGCGTTCCGCGACTGTCAGGTGGCGCTGCTGGTCGGCGCGCGCCCGCGCGGGCCGGGCATGGAGCGCAAGGACCTGCTGCTCGCCAACGCACAGATCTTCTCCGTGCAGGGCCGCGCGCTCAACGAAGTCGCCGACCGCAACGTGAAGGTGCTGGTGGTCGGCAATCCCGCCAATACCAACGCGCTCATCGCCCGAAGCAATGCCCGCGATCTCAATCCGCGCAACTTCACCGCGATGACGCGCCTCGATCACAACCGCGCGCTGTCACAGCTGGCGCAAAAGACCGAGACGCACGTGAGCGATATCCGCCGCATGATCGTCTGGGGAAATCATTCGGCCACCCAGTACCCCGATGTGTCGCACGCCGAGGTCGCCGGCAAGCCGGCAAAGTCCCTCGTGACCCAACAGTGGATCGAGGAGACATTCATTCCGGTGGTACAACAGCGCGGCGCGGCCGTCATCAAGGCGCGCGGCGCCTCTTCGGCCGCCTCGGCCGCCTCCGCCGCGATCGACCATGTGCACAGTTGGCTTCATGGCACGCCCGCGGGCGACTGGGTCAGCATGGCCGTGCCGTCGGATGGCAGCTACGGCATCCCCGAGGGCGTCATCTACTCCTACCCCGTCACCCTCAGCAACGGCGAGTACCGCATCGTGCCGGGCCTCGCCGTGGATGACTTCAGCCGCCGGCGCATGGAGGCGACGCACGCCGAGCTGCGCGAGGAGCGCGAGGGGGTCAGGAGCCTGCTGGCCTGAAGTTTCGCGCAGCCGCACCGCGGCAAGCTATAGTCGGGTGAAACCGCGCGACGCGGAGGATTTTCATGTTGGGCGCTTTGCTCTCCCTGACGCTCGTGGTGGCGGCCGCCTATGCGGTCACCCAGGTGGGGGGCGTCATCACGCTGCTGTTCATCGCCGCGGTGCTGTTCCTCGCTTACCGGCGGCTGTCGCTCCTCACCTTCACCGTGACGTTCACGGTGCTGCTGTTCGCCTACACGCTGCTGGGCGCTCCGGCCGGGATCTGGAAGGGGTTCCTGGGGTTGCTGCTCGCGGGGCTGTGGCTGCTGAACGTGCGCACCCTGCGCAAGGCGCTGCTCACACGCCCGTTCATGAAGACCTACCTGAAGCTCCTGCCGGCCATGTCGCAGACCGAGAAAGAGGCGCTGGAGGCGGGCACGGTGTGGTGGGACGGGGAGCTGTTCACCGGCGCGCCGCACTGGCCGAAGCTGCTGGCCGCAAAGCCGCCGCGGCTGTCGGGCCCCGAGCAGGCCTTCCTCGACGGCCCGTGCGAGGAGCTGTGCCGCATGCTCGATGACTGGAACATCACGCACGAGCGCGCCGACCTGCCGCCGCAGGTGTGGGAGTACCTCAAGAGCCGCGGCTTCTTCGCCATGATCATTCCGAAGAAATACGGGGGACTTGAGTTCTCCGCCTATGCGCACTCGTGCGTGCTGGCCAAGATCGCCAGCCGCAGCGCCACCGTCTCCTCCACGGTCGCGGTGCCCAACTCCCTCGGACCCGCGGAGCTGCTGAACCACTACGGCACCGAGGAACAGAAGAACTACTACCTGCCACGCCTCGCCCGCGGGGAGGAAGTGCCGTGCTTCGCGCTCACCGGCCCGCGCGCCGGCTCGGACGCCGGTTCCATTCCCGACACCGGCATGGTGTGCCGCGGGCTGTGGCAGGGGCGCGAGATCGTCGGACTCAAGCTCAACTTCTCCAAGCGCTACATCACCCTCGCCCCCGTGGCCACGGTCATCGGTCTGGCGTTCCGCATGTTCGATCCCGAGCGGCTGCTGGGCGGCAAGACCGACATCGGCATCACCTGCGCGCTGATCCCGCGCAACACGCCGGGGGTGAGCATCGGACGGCGCCATTTCCCGCTCAACGTCCCGTTCCAGAACGGGCCCATTCTCGGCAAGGACGTGTTCGTGCCGCTGGATTTCATCATCGGCGGCCCGCGCATGGCCGGCAGCGGCTGGCGCATGCTGGTGGAGCAGCTGTCGGTCGGGCGCTGCATCTCGCTGCCCTCCAACGCCACCGGCGGCGCGAAGGCGGGCGTGTGGGCGACCGGCGCCTACGCCCGCATCCGCAACCAGTTCAACATGCCGGTGGGCAAGTTCGAAGGGGTCGAGGCGGTGATCGCACGCATGGTGGGCCTGACCTACATCATGGACGCGGCACGCTCGGTGACCGCCGGCGCGATCGACGGCGGCGAGAAGCCCTCAGTGCCCTCCGCGATGCTCAAGTACCACGTCACCGAGATGGGCCGCCAGGTGGCCAACGACGCCATGGACGTGCACGGCGGCAAGGGTATCTGCCTCGGGCCCAGGAACTATCTCGGCCGTGCCTACCAGGTGGTACCGGTGGCGATCACCGTCGAGGGGGCCAACCTCCTCACCCGCAACCTCATCATCTTCGGCCAGGGTGCGGTGCGCTGCCATCCGTTCGTGCTGCGCGAGATGAGCGCGGCCCGCAATCCCGATCGCGCCGCGGGCGTGGAGGAGTTCGACCGCGCCCTCTTCGGGCACATCGGCTTCACCATCTCCAACGCCGTGCGCTCGCTCATCATGGCTCTGACCCACGCGCGCTTCACCCACGCGCCGGTGCAGAACTCCACCGCGCGCTACTACCAGCACATCGTGCGCTTTTCCGCCTCGTTTGCCTTCGCGGTGGATGTGGCGCTGCTGACGCTCGGGGGCTACCTGAAGAAGAAGGAAGGCCTGTCGGCGCGGCTCGGGGATGTGCTGTCGTGCATGTATCTGGCCTCCATGGTGCTCAAGCATCACGAGAACCAGGGCGGTCAGGAGGAGGATCTGCCGATCGTCGAGTGGGCGTGCCGCTACCTGCTGTATCACGCGCAGGAGCAGCTGCACGGTTTCCTGCGCAACTTCCCCAGCCCTGCGCTGGCGGCATTGATGCGCGCGCTGATCTTTCCGCGCGGTCGCGTGTACTCGGCCCCCGATGACCGCCTCGGGCACCAGGTCGCGGGCCTGGTGACCAGTCCGACCGAGGCGCGCGAGCGGCTGTGCCAATACATCTACTGGACGCTCGAGCCCGCCAACCCGCTGGGACTGCTGCAGGAAGCGCTGCTGCTCGCGGTGCAGCTCGAGCCGCTCGAGAAGCGCATCCGCGTCGAGGGGGTCAAGACCGGCAAGGTCACCGCCCTGGATCCGCCGGGACGCATCCAGCAGGCGCTCGCCGCCGGCATCGTGTCGGAAACCGAGGCCGCGGCGCTGCGCGACTACGATCGCAAGGTGATGGAACTGATTCACGTCGATGACTTCGAGCCGCACGAGCTCGGCGCCCTCACCGCACCGGCGTCGCAGTCGGCCGCGAGGTCCAGCGCGCACGTGGCATGAGCACGGCGCCACCGCCGGTCAGCATCGCGCCGGATGGCATGCCGGCCGCAGCGGGGGTCGCCGTTGTCGCGGCCGCCGTCGCGCCCAGCGTGCCCACGGTGCGCTGCGACAACTGCGGCGCGCCGGTCAGCGCTCGCTATTGCGGCGCCTGCGGCCAGCGCCTCGAGCCCCCGGTGCACTCGCTGTGGCATTTCTTCCGGGTGGCGAGCGAGGATCTGACGCACGCGGACTCGCGCCTGTGGCGCACGCTCGCGGCGCTGTTGTTCAGGCCCGGTTACCTGACGGCGCAGTTTCTCGCCGGACGGCGCGCGAGCTATCTGCCGCCCGTGCGGCTGTACCTGGTGCTGTCGGTGGTGTTTTTCGTCTGGGTCAGCGCCAGCCAGTCGAAACTGCAGGTCGTGCAGCTCGATGGGCCGCAGGCGGCCGGCAGCGCCGCGGTCGCGCCGCGCGCCGCCGAGCGCCACAGCACGCCCTTCAATCCGGCCCTGCCCGGAGAGTCAGCGCAGCAGCGTGCCGAGCGCCTGTGCCGGGACATGGTCTACCAGGGTCCGTGGCAGCAGCGGCTCGCGCCGCTCGTATCGCGCGCCTGCCGCGAGAACGTGCAGGATAGCGGGCGCTCGCTGCGGGAGGCGTTCCTGCACAACCTGCCGCGCGCCATGTTCGTGTTCCTGCCGCTCCTGGCGGGGGCCATGATGCTCATGTACTGGCGGCCGCGGCACTACTACGTCGAGCACCTGCTCTTGTTCGTGCACAACCATGCGTTCGCGTTCGTGCTGCTGCTGCTGGCGTCAGCGCTGTCGGCGTTGCTGCCGCCGCTGGCTCCGTGGGTGCGCTTCGCGCTCTGGCTCTACATACCCTGGTACCTGTACCGTTCCATGCGCGTGGTGTACGGGCAGGGCCGCTGGCTCACGGTCGGCAAGCTGCTGCTGCTGTCATTTTTCTATCTGCTGAGCGGTGCGCTCATGATCGGCCTCACCGCCGCGTACAGCTTCATCACGGTGTGAACTATTGTTGGAAGGAGATGCTCATGCGTACCTTGATCATGGCTGCCCTGATTCTCGCCACCCCGCTCGCCAGCGCCCAGGCGCCAGCGGCGCCGGCCCCCGCCGCCGCTCTGCCGCGCAGCGCCTCGCCCCCGGGCGCCGAGGCCTACATCATCTCTCCCAAGGACGGCGCCACGGTGAAGAGCCCGGTACTGGTGCAGTTCGGCCTGAAGGGGATGGGAGTCGCGCCGGCGGGGGTGAAGTTCGACAACACCGGGCACCACCACCTGCTCATCGACACCGACGCCCCCGCGGATCCGGGCGCGCCGCTCCCGGCGACCGACAAGATCGTGCACTTCGGAAAAGGCCAGACCGAGGCGAGCGTGCCCTTGAGCCCCGGCAAGCACACCCTGCAGCTGCTGCTCGGCGACCAGAATCACGTGCCGCACAACCCGCCGGTGATCTCCGGCAGGATCACCATCACGGTCGCCAAGTAGCGCGCCTCGGACGCGCCACCGGGCACCACCATGACGCGCGCCGTCCTGCACGTCGACATGGATGCGTTCTACGCCTCGGTGGAGCAGCACGATGACCCGCGGCTGCTCGGCAAGCCGCTCATCGTCGGCTGGGACGGCGGCCGCGGCGTGGTGGCGGCGGCCAGCTACGAGGTGCGCCGGTACGGTGTGCGCTCGGCGATGCCGATGCGCACCGCGCTGCGGTTGTGCCCGCAGGCGGTGTGCGTGCGTCCGCGCATGCAGCGTTACCAGGACGTGTCCCGGTTGGTGTTCGGGGTGTTTCAGGAAATCACCCCGCTGGTGCAGGGGCTGTCGCTGGATGAGGCCTATCTGGATGTCACGGCGAGCCGGCAGCTGCTCGGCGGCGCCGTCGACATCGCGCGCGGCATCAAGCGCCGCATTAACGAGCTCACCGGGCTCACCGCCTCGGTGGGGGTGGCGCCCAACAAGCTGGTGGCCAAGATCGCCTCCGAGCTCATGAAGCCCGACGGCCTCACGGTGGTCCCGGCCGAGCGCGTGCGCGCGGTGCTCGACCCGCTGTCGGTGCGCCGGCTTCCGGGCCTGGGGCGCAAGACCGGCGCGCGGGTCGAAGCCGCCGGAATCGGCACCTTCGGTGAGCTGCGCAGTGCGCCGGATGCGGTACTGTGGCCGCTGTTCGGGCGCTACTCGGCCTGGATGCGCGAGCGCGCCTCCGGGATCGACGACCGGCCGGTGCTGCCGGACGTCGAGGAGAAATCCCTCAGCGCCGAGGACACCTTCGAGCACGACGTCGGGGAGCCGCGCGCCCTGCAGGCACAGCTCGCGCGCCTCGCGGACGTGGCCGCCGCGCGGCTACGCACGCGGCAGCTGATGGCGGGCTGCATCGGGGTGAAGATCCGGCGCGAAGATTTCAGCACCTTTACGCGCCAGCGCGCCGTGGCTCCGCCGACCTGCGAGGTGCGCGCCATCGCCGGCGTGGCCGCGGAGCTGCTGGGGCGCTGGCTCGCCGGCAACCCGGCTGCGAAACTTCGCCTGCTGGGCGTGGTCCTCACAGAGCTCACGCCTGCCGCGCAGCTGGGACTGTTCGAGCACACCGGACGCCTCGATGCGGCGCTGGACGAGGCGCGTGCGCGCTTCGGCAGCCGGGCACTGCGGCGCGCCAGCAGCATCGAGTAGCATCGACCCATGTACCTGACGTTCTTCGGCCTCAACGAAAAGCCGTTCGCGATCACGCCCGATCCGCGCTACCTGTACCTGAGCGAGCGGCACGCCGAAGCCCTGGCGCACCTGTTGTACGGCATCAACGAGGCGGGCGGTTTCGTGCAGCTCACCGGCGAGGTCGGCACCGGCAAGACCACCATCGTGCGGTCGCTCCTGGCGCAGACCCCGAAGAACGCCGAGATCGCGCTCATCCTCAATCCCAGGATGACCGCGCCGGAGTTCCTGCTGACCATCTGCGAGGAGCTCGGCATCGGCGTGCCGGACACCGCGCCCGGGAGCCTGAAGGACCTGGTCGACATCCTCAGCGACTACCTGCTGCGTGCCCACGCCGCGGGCAAGCGCGTCGTACTGGTGGTGGACGAGGCGCAGAACCTGTCGCCGGACGTGCTCGAGCAGGTGCGCCTGCTCACCAACCTCGAAACCAACACGCAGAAGCTCCTGCAGATCATCCTCATCGGCCAGCCGGAGCTGCGCGAGCTGCTATCGCGCAACGAGCTGCGCCAGCTGGCGCAGCGCATCACCGGTCGCTATCACTTGAATCCGCTGTCGCACGAGGAGACCGCCGCCTACGTGCTGCATCGGCTGCGGGTCGCGGGCGCGACCACCGACATCTTTGCACCCGCGACGCTCAATGAGGTATTCCGGCTGTCGCAGGGCGTGCCGCGCGTCATCAACGTCATCTGCGATCGAGCGCTCCTCGGGGCTTACTCGCTCGACCGGCACCGCGTTACCGCGAACCTGGTGCGCGCCGCCGCCGCCGAGGTGTTCGGCCGGCGTTTCACGCCGCACTGGCTCCCCTGGGCCCTCACCGCCGGCATCGCCGCGCTCCTCAGCGTCGCCACCGTGGCGCTGTGGAACCTGCAGCCGTGGAGCACGCGCTCGGGCGCAGCGCGCCTGCCGCGCGGGGACGCCGCCCTCGCGGCCGCGGCGGCCGGGCCCGCGCGGGCCGCCGTGACGCCTCCGTCCGCACCGCAGCTCGCGGAGCTGCTGGCACAGCACGCCGCCGAGACCGACACCGACAGCGCGTTCGCCAAGCTCCTCGCACTGTGGGGCGCCAGGTACCAGCCCAACAGCACCGATCCGTGCAGCCAGGCGACGCAACAGGGCCTGGAGTGTGTCACTGAGCGCGGCTCCTTCGGCCAGCTGCGTCTGTACAACCGCCCGGCGATCCTCATGCTGAGTGATCCCGCCGGCACGAGTCACCAGGTGGTGCTCACCGCGCTCGACGATGAGCAGGCGCGCATCGAGCTCGGCGGCGCACGCAGCGTCGGCCTCGGCGAGCTGTCACACTTCTGGCTGGGCGATTTCGTCATGCTGTGGCGGCCGGCCAGCTCGCCGGTGAAGGCGCTGTCGGCCGGGATGCGCGGCGCCGAGGTGCGCTGGCTGCGCCGCAGCCTGCAGCGCCTGCACGGCGTGGCCGATGACGCTGCGGTGAGTGACGTGTTCGACGCCGAGCTCACCGCACTCGTGCGCGACTTTCAGCGCCGGCACCAGCTCGCCGTCGACGGCATCGCGGGTGTGCGCACGCAGATTGCCCTCGCCAGTGCCGTGGGCGGCGCCGATGCACCGCTGCTGTCCGCCGCCGATACTCATTATCATGGCGGGTGATCGATGTCCTTCATCCTCGATGCCCTGAAGAAGTCCGAGAGCGATCGCCAGCGCCAGAGCGGTCCGGCGCTCTTCGAGGTCAAGGTCGCCCCGCCGCGCACCGGGCTGCCGCTGTGGGCCGTCGCGGTTGCAGCGCTGCTGGTGGTGAACCTCGCCATCGTCATGTGGATGCTGTGGCGGCATCCGGCGGCGCGCACCACCGACGCCGGCATGGCCGACACGAGTGCCGCCGCCCCGGCCCCGCGGCCCGCGCCACCGCTCCCGGGGAGCGCCATAGAGGAGCGGCCGCAGGCCGCAGCCGCTACCGTCGCGCCGCCGGTGTCGCTGCCGGCGCCGGCGGGATCCCCACCTGCCGCCGCGCCCGTGCTGCGCCCAACCGCCGCCGGCGCCGTCGAAAATCCCGACGACTACGCCCCCGCGGCCGAACCCGCGGCCGCCCCGCTCCTCGGCAACCGCGTGCGGCGCGATACCGTCGATGGTGTACCCCTGTACCAGGACGTGGCGGCGACTCCCGGCGCGCGCATTCCGCAGCTGCGGCTGGATCTGCACGTGTTCGCGCCGCAACCGCAGGAGCGCTTCGTCATGATCAACATGCACAAGCTGCGCGAAGGGGACTCGCTTCCCGAGGGCGTGCACGTGGACAGCATCACACCCGAGGGCGCGGTGCTGTCCTACAGCGGATCGCGATTCCTGTTGACGCGGGACTGAGCCGGCCCTACTCGGCCACGTACCAGCGCTTGTCGAGCTGCTCGAGCACGAAGTGATCGAAGGGCAGCCCCTGGCCCGACAGATCGTAGGTCGCGCGCTGTCCTTCGTACTCATAGCGCGGCTCGAGCCCCTGCACGATGCGCAGGGTCGCTAACAGCATCTCGCGCGTACCCAGGCTGTTCTGACACGCGGCCACCAGCGCCGCCAACGCCTTCTTGCCGGTCACGCGCCGGAAGTTCGGGCTCATCTGCTTGCCGTAGTAGACATCGCACTTGCTCTCCGACAGGAGCTTCTCCGAGGTGCTGAGCAGCTCGATGATCCCGGGCTGGGCCGGGGCGGTGCTGCGGCCCCCGCCGCGCAGCGCGGCGGGCGTGCGCGCCGCGGCGGAGGTGCCGTGCCGGCCCTCGATGAGATCGTCGATCTGCGCCTCGATCTCGGTCGGCAGCGCCGCTTTCCAGTCCTTGCCGAAGGGCTTGAGGGTGACGACGTTGACCACCTGCACCTTGCCGCGATCGCGGGGCTGGCGGCCGCGGATCACCACCTCGACCTTGCCGTCTTTGTCCGCAACGCTCGCAATGCCTTCGCCGCCTTCGAATTCCCGGCCAGGCAGATACAGGCGGTCGGCGAGGCTTGCGTAGAAACCGGTGTCGGTGAGGTGCTCGATCTCGTCGAGCGGCCGGGCCGGACCAAACAGTCGGTTGCGCACCGTGCCGTCGCCGCGCTGCGCCTCGTTGTGCAGCAGGGTCAGGATCCGCAGCCGCAGGGCCCGCAGGTCATCCGGATGAATCGCGAACGCCACCGCTTCCGGATCGCCGCTGGCGACGGCCTGCAGAAACTCGAGCGCCGCGTTCTTCTGGCTCATGGTGACCCCGGTGGCGGTGACCGCCCAGGCCCCCGGGCACACCGGCAGCATCGCCAGCCAGGCTGCACAGGCCCACGCACACCTTGCCGGAACGTGTCGCATCACACCTTCAGGATATGTCGCCTGTGACGGGATTTTGCAGGATAGCGCGTCCCGGCCGGGGGTGCCGCGCGCGTCAATGACCCCCCGCATATGACCAGTTTCACAGAATCCGGCTGCAGTCAGCGACAGGCCGCGTGCATTACGTCATGGTAATTCCCGCGGCCGGGCGCTGAGCCCAACGGGCGGGTTTTAGATTGTGACAGCCGTGGCTTCCCACACCAAAGCGCAGAGTTCGACCGTAACGCTACCCTCGGGCGCGCCGCCGCCGCGGCTGACGCTCATCGGCAAGCAACTCCTGGCGTTGACCCAGGACCGCAAGCTCATCGCGACCCTCAGACAGGTCGCCGACCCGGCGCACGAGGTGTACGCCGCCGGCTCCGAGATCGACCTCGCCGGCGCATTGATGGCGCATCACACCGGGGTCGTCGTCCTGGATGTCGCCGCCCTCGCCACCCCGGCCGGACACCTGGCGGCGCGGCTGCACGCGCAGTTCCCGGACATCGTGCTCATCGTGGCGGGCGGCTCCGAGGACCAGGCGGCTGTCGCGGCCCAGATCACCGACGGTTCGGTGCATCGTTTCCTGCACAAGCCCGTCTCCGAGCAGCGCGTGCGGCTGTTTGTCGAAGCGGCCTGGCGGCGGTATGCCGAAGGGCCCGGCGGCCCCGCAGGCATCAGCGCGCTGCCCACGCGCGCCCACCGCGGCGCGAAATGGTGGCTGCTCGCGGCGGCCCTTGCGGCACTCGCCGCACCGCTCCTGTGGGTCGGCCTGCTCGCTCCACCCACACCCCTGCGCCCGGCCGCATCCGCAGCGCCCTCCGCCGCCCCCACCAGCGGCGATGCGACCCTCGAGAGTCTGCTGACGCGAGCCGACCGCGCACTCGCGGCCGGCCAGCTGGTGGCGCCGCCGGGCGCGAGCGCCGCGGACCTGTACCGCGAGGCCCTGCGGCGCAATGCGCGCGATCCGCGCGCCGTGAACGGCCTCGAGCAAACCATCGACAGACTGGTGTCGGACGCGGAAGGCGCGCTGCAGGATCGACACCTGCAGGATGCGCAAGCTCTCGCGGATCAGGCGCACGCCATCAGCCCCGACCACCCGCGCGTGGCGTTCCTCATGGCGCAGATTGGCGCGCAACGCGAGCGCCTGGTGCTCGACAAGGCGCAACACGCCGCCGCCACCGGCAACGTCGCCGGCGCTCTCGCGGTGCTCGATGACGCCGCGCGCGGCGGGCGTCACTCGACGCTGGTCGAGGAAGCGCGCCAGCAGCTCGCGCAGCAGCAGGTCGATGAGCGCGTGGTGGAGTTTCTCAGGCGTGGCCGCGAGGCGTTGCTGCGCGGGCAACTCATCGAGCCGCCCGAGCAGAGCGCGCGCTTCCTCATCGAAGCGGCGCGCGCGCTCGCACCCGGCGACGCCGGCGTGCAGCAGGCGACGAAGGAACTGCTCGCGCGCCTGCAGGCCGAGGCCGGCAAGGCGCTCACCGCCGGCAACCCGGATCAGGCTGACGTCTGGACGTCCGCCGCGGCCGGGGCGGGAGCGGAGCGGGCCGACGTCGCGGCACTGCGTGCCGAGGCGCAGCGGCTGCGCGGCGCCAGCAAGGCCGACTCGCTCGCGCAACTTACACTCACCTTCAACGAGCGCCTCGCCGCAGGAAGCATCACCGAGCCCGCCGCCGACAGTGCCAAGTTCTACCTGGCGCAGCTGCTGCAGGCGGATGCGGCCCATCCGGCGACCCAGCTCGCGCGCACGGCATTCGACACCCGTGTGCTCGATGAAGCGCGCGGCGCGCTGCGCGCGCAGGACTATGGCGGCGCGCGCCGCTGGCTCAGCGAAGCCCGCGCCGCGGGCGCCGACCCGGCGAGCATCGGCGCGGTGGATGCCGCCATCGGCGCCGCGCAGGATGCGGCGCAGCGGGCCAGCAGCTATGTCAGCGCGAGCTCGATGACCCGCACCCGTTACGTGGCGCCGAAGTTCCCCCCCGCCGCCAGCCAGCGCGGCATCGATGGCTGGGTCGACCTGCAGTTCCTGGTCAACACCGACGGCTCGGTCGGGGAGCTCACGATCGTCGGCGCGCAACCGGTGGGCGTCTTCGAACAGGCGGCGCTCGATGCCGTGCGCCACTGGCGCTACCAGCCCCTGATGCGCGACGGGCAGCCCGCCACCCAGCGCGCCCGGGTGCGCCTGCGCTTTGCGATGCAGCGATGAAACATTCGAACACTCCCGCCCGCGTGCTGGTCGTCGACGATGACGTGCGCTATGGCGAGTGGCTGCGCCATCACCTGGACGTACTGTTCCCGCGGGCGAGCGTCAGCATGCTCAATCGCAGCGAATTCGAGCGCTGGTGCACCGATTTCTCGAGCCGCGACTGCGACCTGCTGTTGCTGGGCGCCGTGTTCGGCTCGAGTCCCGAGGACCCGCAGTCCCCGGGGCTGTCGCTGTTGCGCCGCCTGCGCGACCAGCCGGCGACGCCTGCGGTCATCGCACTGGCCGAGGACGGTAACGAGCTCACCGCGGTGCGCGCCCTGCAACTGGGTGCGGTCGACTACCTGCCCAAGCGCCTGTTGACGCCCGAGCGCCTGAATACCGCGGTGCGCCTGGCGCTGCGGCGCGTCGAACGGCGCGTGGCGCGGCGCCTGGCGAGCCTGGCTAACCTGTCGCGCGAGCAGCTGCGCGCGGGTGCCGCGCCAGAGGCAGCGCCGGAGCCGGGCGCGCCGCCGGCCGCGAGCGATGGTTCCGCGATGAGCCCGGCCGCGGGTGACGGTTCGGCGATGAGCCCCGCCGCAGTCGTCGCGCCCGCTGCCGAGGCCGCCCCCGCCCCCGAGGCACTGCAGGGCGCGGGCGTGGCGGTGCTGCTCGCGGACGCGAAAGCCGAGGTCATTCCGGGTTACACGCTGCGGCTGAAAATCGGCGAGTCGGAAAAGGCGGTGGTGTATCTCGCCGCCAGCACGCACCGCGGACACAACGTCGCGCTCAAGGTGTGCAAGACGCTGCGCGACGAAGCGGCCGGCCGCCAGTTCCTGGAGCGCGAGTATACGGCGGTCATGGCGGTCAGGAGCCCGCTGGTCGTGGAGATCTACGACTACGGCGTGCACGCCGGTTTCGAATACCTGGCGATGGAGTACCTGCCGCGCGGGGATCTGAAGGCACGCATCCAACGCGGCGTGAGCGAGCGGGAGGCGCTGCATTTCGTGACGCAGATCGCCGCCGCCCTGCAGGTGGTGCACGAGGCGGGACTGGTGCACCGCGACCTGAAGCCGCCGAACGTGATGCTGCGCGAGAACGGCGCCGTGGCGCTCATCGACTTTGGCCTGGCGCGCTCGCTCGACGGCAACACCGCGAGCACGCTGACCGGCGTGCTGCTCGGATCGCCCTATTACATGAGTCCCGAGCAGGCGCTCGGTGAGCCGCTCGATGCGCGCTCGGATTTCTACAGTCTCGGAGTCATCTGCTACGAGATGCTGACCGGGAGCAAGCCCTACACCGGCAATACCGCCATGGAAGTGCTGCAACAGCACGTCAGCGCACCATTGCCGCTGCTGCCGACCGACCTGGCGCGCTACCAGCCGCTGCTCACGCGGCTGCTGGCGAAGTCTCGCGGCGGGCGCCCGGACAGCGCTCACGAGATCATCGCCACCGCGGCCGGGCTGCGCGCGGGCGCCGCCGGCGACCCGCAGTCGAGCGCGGCCTAGGAGCCGGCTCGAACGCTGCGACCGCGCTGCTCGAAGGCGCGTCCCAACGCCAGCGCCAGCACCGTCCAGACGGCCGAGATCACCGCACCCAGCCAGCCGATCGCCGCGGGACCTGCGCCGAGCCCGGCGGTGAGTCCCTTGTAGAGCGAGCCGCTCAGCGCATCCCCGCCGCGATAGGCGAAGGTGTCGATGAGGCTCTTTGCCTGGTATTTCTCCTCGCGGCTCACCACGGTGAACAGCGAGTCGCGGCACGGCCGCGTGATGGCGTAGTCGGCGACGCGACGCACCGCGTACACCAACACCAGCACGGTGAACACCGGCGTCAGCGCGAACAGCGCGTAGCCGGCCGTCATGAGAAGCGGCACCGAGGCCAGGAGCGAGCGCATGCCGAGCCACTTGAACAGCCGCCCGAACAGCAGGAACTGGATGGTCAGCGATGCGGCCTGCACGTAGAAATCGATGCCTGCAAAGAAGCGCGTACGCTCATTGGCGTTGCTGAACACCTTGGCGACGAACGCCTGCTGCTCGAGGTACAGGAAGGTGGACACCCACGTCATGAGCAGCACGAACGCCGCGATGCCGAGCAGGTAGGGCGAGCGCACCACCTGCCCGAAGGCGGCAAACACCCCGCCGCCAACCCCGCCCTGGGCGCGTGGCGCGGCAGCGCCCGCCGCAATCGCCGCGGCCGCCTGCGGCCCGGAGGCGGCTCGCCGTCGCTGCCAGCGGATGACCTGCGCCATGAACAGCAGCGACACCAGCAGCAGTCCTGCGGACAGCGGCAGCAGATTGATGGCGCCGAGCGGGACTGCGAGCTTGCGGTCGATGAGCGGGCCCAGGAGCCCGCCGGTGCTGGCGCCCGCCCAGATGAAACCGAACAGGCGCCCCGCCTGCTCGCGCGTGAATACGTCCGCCATCAGGCTCCAGAACGCCGCCACCACGAACAGATTGAATACGCTCACCCACACGAAGTAGGTGCGCGCGATCCAGGTGTGGTCCGCCTGCAGACGGAACCACACCCAGAAGATGAGCAGGTTCAGGGCGAAGAAACCGTACACCCACGGCAGAAACACCGAGCGCGGGAAGCGCGAGGTGAGCCAGCCGTACAGCGGCTGCAGCAGCAGCATGACGGCGAACACGCCCCAGAAAAGGTAGGGGATGGTTTCCAGCCCCGAAGTGATGCCGAGGGCATCGCGGACCGGGCGCAGGATGGTGTAGCTCGCGAACATGCACAGCAGCGTCGCAAACGATGCCAGCAGCGCGGGTGTCTCACCGGGTTGCAGGACGATGAGGCGCCGCAGTAGCTGGCTCATGAGGCGATCAGCCAACGGTCAGTCTCCGCGCGCGTGGGGGGCTAGTGTGCCACAGGCCCGGCGCCGCAGCGGCAAGCCGGCTGTGTGCATTTGCCTGGCAGCCCCGGTGCGCGCGCGACTTTAGCTTGACGGCCGGGACGCGGGCGGAGCAATCTTGCCGACCGCTGTTGGGGGAGTCGGAACGTGAAAAGAAGAGCCTTCTGCGCGGCCGGGGTCGCCGCGCTGGCCGCCGCCGCGGTTCCTTATCGTCGCGCAGCCGCGAGCACCAGTGGCGCGGAAATTCCCGCCGTGGGTCTCGACGGGCGGCAACTCACTCTCAGTTCCGCGGACATCGACGACCTGCGCGCGGGGCTGCGCGGTGAGCTCATCAGCGCCGACCAGTCCGCGTACGACGGCGCGCGCCGGCTGTGGAACCCGTCATTCGATCGCAAGCCGGCCCTCATCGTGCGCTGCGTGGGAGCGGCGGACGTCAGGCGCGCGGTGAGCTTCACGGCTGCTCACGGCCTTCTGACCGCGGTGCGCGGCGGGGGCCACAGCGTGTCGGGTCAGTCCGGGTGCGACGGCGGGCTGGTCATCGACGTCTCGCCCATGCGTGCCGTGGAGGTCGATCCGAACGCCCGGGTGGCGCGCGTCGAGGCAGGCGCGCTGCTCGGCCAGCTCGACCGCGAGGCGCTGGCGTTCGGGCTCGTCACACCCGTCGGCACCGTCGCCGACACGGGTGTAGCGGGATTGACGCTGGGCGGCGGGGTCGGGCGCATCGGCCGCAGGTACGGGCTCACGTGCGACAACCTCCTGGGCGCTGAGCTGGTGACGGCGGACGGCAAGTGGCTGCGCGTCAGCGCTGCCGAGAATCCGGATCTGTTGTGGGCCCTGCGCGGCGGCGGCGGCAACTTCGGCGTGGTGACCTCGTTCACGTTCCGCCTGCACGAAGTCACACCGATCATGTACGGTGGGGAGCTCAGCTACCCGTTCGCGGATGCGCGTCAGCTGCTGCGCGGCTTCGCGGACGTGGTCGCGGCTGCGCCGGATGAGTTGTACGTGGATATGGCCATGGGCACGGCCCCGCAGGGCGCGCGCTGGCTGGGACTCACCGTGTGCTACTGCGGTCCGCAGGCCGATGCGGAGCGAGTGGTCGCGCCGCTGCGCAAGATCGGCAAACCGCTCAAGGACACGCTGGCCGTGGCCCCGTACGCGACGCTGCAGGGCAGCGCCGACCTGCGCGGCGTCAGCCCCCTGGGTGCCTACGGCAAGGGTGGACTCGTCTACGGCATCACGCCCACCCTCATCGATACCATGGTCGAGTTCACCGAGAGCGCGCCCTCGGACGGCGCGTTTCTGTGGATGCAGCATCAGGGCGGCGCGATCAGCCGCGTGAAGCCTGCGGCCACCGCGTACTTCAACCGCGGGGCGAGTCATAACGTCGGAGTGTTCACGTCCTGGAAGATGCCCGCCGGGGACACCGGGCGCGAGATCGACTGGGTGCGCCGCGCCTGGGCGAAGATCGAGCCACAGACTCGCGGGCAGTACGTGAATCTGGCCGCCAGCGATGATCGTGAGGTCCGCGTGCATGCCGCTTACGGCGACAACTACCCGCGGCTCGCCGCCCTCAAGAAGCGTTACGATCCGGCGAACCTGTTCCGCCTCAACGCCAACATCAAGCCAACCTAGCTGCGCCCGCGCCACTCGGGCTCGCCGGCGCAAACCAACTCTGATGCGCTCATGACGCTCCGTTGCGCACACTACGTGCTCGCCCTCACGCTGCCCAGCTTGACACTCAATCGTCATGAAGGTGCAATGCGCGCTCGGGCGTGCCGCGAGCCTAAGGCGAACAAGAACCCATGCATCTCGTTGATACGACGCTGTTTTATTCGCCGACCAGTGGTGGCGTCAAACGCTACCTCACGGCCAAGCACGCCTGGCTCGCCGCGCATGGCTCGTGGGAGCACACCATCGTGGTCCCGGGACGCGAGGACCAGTTCCAGCGCGGCGGACTGTGCACCCTGTCCGGTTACCCCGTGCCCGCCACCTTCAACTACCGCCTGCCGCTCAATCCGCGCCGCTGGACGCGGGTGCTCGAGGCGCTCGAGCCGACGCTCATCGAAGCGGGCGACGCGTTTCACCCCGCGTGGTGCGCCTCGCAGGTCGCACGGCGCCGGGGCATTCCGCTGGTGGGCTTCTATCACTCGAACGTGCCGCAGATCATCGGGCGCCGCGTCGGCGGCGCGCTCGCCGAGCCGCTGATCGGCCGCTATGTGCGCTGCCTGTACGAGCGCTTCGATCTGGTGTTTGCTCCCAGCCGCGTGATGTGCGCGTACCTCGAGGATCTCGGCGTGCACCACGTCGCGCACCAGCCGCTCGGCGTCGATACCGAGGTGTTCCATCCGCGGCGGCGCACGCTGGCGCTGCGCCCGCGGCTCGGTCTGCCGGCGCAGGCGCGCGTGCTGATCTTCGCCGGCCGCTTCGCCGGCGAAAAGAATCTGCCGGTGCTGCTGCAGGCTTTCGCACGCCTCGGAGCGCCGTACCACCTGCTGCTGATCGGCGGGCAGCGCGAGGCGCGCCCCGCCGCCAACGTCACCGTGCTGCCCTACCGGCGCGACAGCCTCGAGCTGGCGCAATGGATCGCCTCCGCGGATGCGCTGGTCCACGCCGGCACCAAGGAGACGTTCGGGCTGGTGATCCTGGAAGCCATGGCGTGCGGGCGTCCGGTGGTGGCAGCGCGCGCCGGCGCCTTTCCGGAGCTCGTCGACGAGAGCGTCGGCGTGCTCGCCGCGCCCAACAGTGTCGCGGGCATGGCGGAAGCGATCGCGGCTCTCTACGAGCGTGACCTCGACGCCATCGGTGCCGCCGCCCGCGCCCGCGTGCTCAGACAGTTCACCTGGCAGCGCACCTTCCACGGGCAGTTCGCCGCCTACGCGTCCCTGGTCGGCGCGCACCGGCTGCCGCTCGCGCCAGCGGATATCTTCGAGCTGGGTGCGCCGACTTCCTGACCCTCGGCGCTGACACTTCAGCGCCGCAGCGCGCGCAGCACCGCCAACCCCGCGCGGGTCGCGGCGAGCGCGAGCACGATTCTCCACAACCACCGTCGGGAGGGCGGCACCGGCCGCGGCGGGATTGCGCGGTAGAACTGCGCGGCGATCTCGTGGTGCAGGTGCACGGCGGCGGCGGCGATCACCCACTCGCGCGGCGGACTGTATATCCGATACTGATTCGCGCCCAGGGGCTCGACCACGGCATCCTCGAGGGCGTCGGGGAATCCGGCCGGCGCCGCCGCACTGAAGGCGAGCGCGGTCGTCTCGCCGGGTCGCTCGGGCGTGGCGCCGATCAGCGTGAGACCGAGCGGCCCGGGCGCGCGCCGGCAGCGCACCGCACCGCGGAACCTGACCAGCGGCTCAGGCATCGAACAACGGCTCGCAGCGAACCTCGGTGGTGACCGAGTTGGCGATGAAGCACTCATCGTGCGCGCGGTGATGCAGCTGCAGGATGTCGGCGCGCGAAGGTAAGCGCTCGCCCGAGAACGTCACGCGCGGGCGCAGCGTGACGCGCACCATGGCGGTCCTGCCGGCGGCGTTCCTGCCCATCACGCCCGCGGCATCGTCGCTGTAATCGTCGACGCGCCAGCCGCCGCCGGCGGCCAGCGACAGGAACCACAGCATGTGGCAGCTCGACAGCGCCGCGACCAGCGCCTCTTCGGGATCGACCGCCGCCTCGACCGACAGCGGCACCCGCACCACCTGCGGCGAGGAGGACGCGGGCACCTCGAGCCCGCCGTCGAAGCGCCAGGTGTGTGCGCGGCTGTAACGGTTGTCGCTGAAGGCAGCGGCGCCGCGCGCCCAGTGGATACCGGCCCGGTGTTCGTGCTCTGCCATCTGCATTACCTCCGTGCGCTGGTGCGCGGGATTGTACGATAGCGAGATGAGTTCCTCCGACCTGCAGCCGCGCCGCGACCTGACCCTGACGCACGCCACCTCGCTCGTGGTCGGCATCATCATCGGCACCGGAGTCTTCCTCAAAACCGCGAGCATGGCTCAGGCGGTTGGCACACCGACGCTGGTGCTCGCCGCGTGGGTGGTGGCGGGCGTCGTTGCCATGCTCGGCGCCCTGTGTTTTGCCGAGCTCGGCGCGCTGTTGCCGCATGCCGGGGGGGAATACGTCTACCTGCGGACCGCCTACGGCGAGATCCCGGGGTTCCTGTTCGCGTGCAACGCCTTCGTGCTCGGCGGTGCGGCCGTTGCGGCATACGGGGCTGCCGTGGCGATCTTCATCTCCGACATTCACCCCCTGGGTCATGAGTGGCTGACCCGCGAGGTGCATGTGCTTGGCGTCGCGTTCACCTTCAGCTTCGGTGCGCGCCAGCTGCTGGCGATCGGGGTCATTGCGGTATTCGCTGCGATCAACTGCGCCGGCGTCATGCTCGGCGGACGCGTGCAGTCCATCCTCACCGCGGCCAAGGCGGTGGCGATCCTGGGCGTCGCGCTCGGGGTCTTCCTGTTCGGCGGCACGGGCACGGTGGAGAATCTCGAGGCTGCCGGCGGCGCCAACGGCGGCGTTGCCGGTTTCGGCGCCGCGATGTTCGCGGCCTTGTGGGCCTACAGCGGCTGGCAGTTCCTGCCGATGGCGGCGGGCGAGGTGCGCGAGCCGCAACGCAACCTGCCGCGCGCCATCATCGGCGGCACCCTCCTGGTGCTGGCACTGTATCTGATCATCAACACCGCGTACCTGTACGCGCTGCCGATCTGGCAGGTCTCGAGTGCCAACTCCACCGCCTATCCGGAGGCGCCCTCGGTCGCCGCCCGCGCGGTGCAGACGTTCCTCGGCGGGCGTGCGACCCTCATTGCGGCGCTGATCTTCCTGGTCTCCACCATCGGTTCCCTGAACGGGGTCATCCTGAGCGCGGCCCGGGTTCCGTACGCCGCGGCGCGCGACGGGCTGTTCTTTGCCGGTTTCGGCCGCCTGAGTCCCCGCACCCGTGTGCCGGTCACCTCGCTCGTGCTGCTCGCCGTCTGGGGCGCGCTGCTCGCAGCCTCCGGCACCTTCGACCAGCTCACCAACATGGCGGTGATGTCGTACGCGCTCTTCTGGATCCCGGTGGCGCTCTCGGTCATCGTACTGCGGCGCAAGCTGCCGCTTGCCGCCCGCCCCTACCGCGTGCCGCTCTACCCGCTGGTGCCGCTGCTGTTTGCACTGGTGATGGTGTGGATCGTGGTGAGCGCACTGCGCGCGGCCCCGAAAGAGTCGATCGCCACGCTGGTGCTGATCCTGCTCGGACTGCCGCTGTACCCGCTGTTCCGCAAGCGCCGCTTGCAGCCGGCGGCGGGCGAGACCGACGCCGCCGTCACTCCGACTCCAGCTCCCAGAGCGTGAGCGGCGCGCCACGCCGCAGCCAGAACCCCAGGCCTGCCTCGCGAAACTGGCGCCGCAGCCGCGAGCGGTACCAGTGCGCGCTGCGCAGGTGCACCTCGGCATCGGTGCGCTGCGGGTCGCAGTTGCGCTCGAAGTCCAGGCGCGTGAGGGCGCTGAAGTACAGCACCCCGCGGCACAGCCGGGCGAAATTGGCGAGCGCGCGGCGCGCCGCCGCCGCCTCCAGGTACTGCAGCACGTCGTAACAGATCACCAGGTCAAAGGGCGCTGCTGCGCGGTACGCCTCGATGCGGCCGCGCTGCCAACCGTAGCGCCGGCACAGGTACTCGCTGCTCTCCAGTGCCACGTAGTGCGCGCGCGGCAGCAGCCGCCGCAGCGCCGTGCGCAACATGCCGGTGCCGCAACCGGCTTCCAGGATCCGCCGCACCGGCAGCCCCACGTGCCCGGTGAGCGCGGCGATGAGGCGCGCCCGCGCCTGCATTTCGCGGCGCGTCGCCACCGCGGTGCGCGGATCGAAGTAGTAGCGCTGGTAGTACTCGCGGCCGAAGCGCATGGTCAGATCTGCTGCGCGTCCAGCATCACGAGCGGCTCATGCCCGGATGTGGCTCCCTCGCGCGACAGCGCAACGACGAGCGCTGAATGGCTGCTGAACAGGTTGTAGTTGGTGAGCTGCGCGGGCTGGTCGTGCACTTCTGTGCGGTTCATTTGTCATTCCGGGTGTGTATGCTGCAATTACGTTGCGCGCGTTGCGCACTAATATGTTCCGGCACCCGCGCGTGAACAAGGAGGTAACAGATGAAACTCAACTTCGCCAGAGTCGCAGTCGCGAGCGCGCTGTTCGGCGCGGCGCTGTCGGGGTGCATCGTGGCGCCCGCGCCCGGCTACTACGCAGATGTTGCAGTGACCGAGGTGGCCCCACCCGCGCCGCAATACGAGGTGGTCGGTGTCGCGCCCGCCCCCGGCTATATCTGGATCGGCGGCGCCTGGTTCTGGGAGGGCGGACGCCACGTCTGGCATCCGGGACGCTGGGAAGCCCCGCGACCGGGCTACCGCTGGGTGCCTCACACCTGGCGGCGCGAGGGTGACCGCTGGCACATGCAGGCCGGTCGCTGGGAGCACGAGGGGCGGGAGGAGCGGCACGGGGAGCGCGAGCACCGCTAGAGATCCCGGCCGCGAGCACTGACAGCGGGCGCCGCCGGCTGCGGCGCCCGCATTTGCGCTTCACGTCCCTGGGGCTGCACACTTCGCCGCTTCCAGTGTCTACGACGAGGAGCGGACCCATGAGATGGACGGGGATAGCAGGCTTTGGGCTCGCCGCGGCTCTGGCCATGACGGCTCTGCCGGCGGCGCAATCGCCCGCCGCCAAAACCCCGCCCGACAGTGCGGCGGGCAAGCTCATGCTCGCAAGCACCGATATCTCCGCCGGCGGACAGATTGCCGAGGCACAGGTGTTCAACGGCTTCGGCTGCAAGGGCGGCAACGTCTCCCCGGCGCTGTCCTGGAGCAACCCCCCCGCCGGCACCAGGAGCTTCGCTCTGCTGATGCACGATCCGGACGCGCCCACCGGCAGCGGCTGGTGGCACTGGGTCGTTTACAACATCCCCGCCAGCGTGAGCTCGCTCCCGGCCGGCGCCGGCGACCCGCAGAAGAACCTGCTGCCCGCGGGCGTCGTGCAGGGACGCACGGACTTCGGCACTCCCGGGTACGGCGGGCCGTGTCCGCCGCCCGGTAAGCCGCATCACTATTACCTGCGCCTGTACGCGCTGAAGGTGGCCAGGCTCGACGTGCCGGCGGATGCGACCGCCGCCTATATCGGGTTCATGGTGCGCATGCAATCGCTGGGGAAGGCCGAGCTCATGGGTGTGTATGGCCGCTAGCGGCCCTCGCGAGCGGCGGCCGGCGATATGGCCGTGGCTGCTGATGCCGGCCATCGTGCTATTGGTGTTTTACGCGCTCTTCAGGGTGCACCAGCGGCCGCGAGCTCCTGCGGCGCCACCGCCGGCACCCGCGGCCAGCACGCCCGGGACGAGCTGAAGCGCTCATGCCGCGCCCCCGCACGCGACTGCGTTCCGCCCCCCGGGCGGCTGCGTCCTCTGAGCGCGCGCCGCGAGTCGGTTTCGTCAGCCTCGGCTGCCCCAAGGCGCTGGTGGACTCGGAGCGCATCCTCACGCAGCTGCGTGCGGAGGGTTACGAGGTTTCACCGACCTACGAAGCCGCCGACGTCGTCGTGGTCAACACCTGCGGCTTCATCGATGCGGCGGTGGATGAGTCACTCGATGCGATCGGCGAGGCGCTCGAGCACAACGGCCGCGTGATCGTGACCGGGTGCCTCGGTGCCAGGCCCGAGCGCATCCTCGAGCGTCACCCGCGCGTGCTGAAGGTGACCGGTCCGCACGCCTACGAAGACGTGGTCGGTGCCGTGCACGAGCACCTGCCGCCGCGCCATGATCCGTTCTTCGATCTGCTGCCGCCCGAGGGAGTGCGGCTCACGCCGCGCCACTACGCGTATCTGAAAATCGCGGAAGGGTGCAACAACAAGTGCAGCTTCTGCATCATCCCGTCGATGCGCGGCCGCCTCGCGAGCCGTCGCATCGACGAGGTGCTGCGCGAGGCGGAGCGCCTGGTCGCGGCCGGAGTGAAGGAGCTGCTGGTGATCTCGCAGGACACCAGTGCCTACGGCGCGGACCTGCGCTACGCGCCCGGCGCGTGGCGCGGCGCGAGTTACCAGACACGCTTCATCGACCTCGCCCGCGGTCTGGCGGAGCTGGGAGCCTGGGTGCGCCTGCACTACGTCTATCCGTACCCGCATGTCGATGAGGTGATCCCGCTGATGGCCGAGCGGCGCGTGCTGCCGTATCTGGATATCCCGTTCCAGCACGGCAGCGCCTCGGTGCTCAAGCGCATGCGCCGTCCCGCGCACTCGGAAAACACCCTGGCGCGCATCCGCGCCTGGCGCGCGCAGTGCCCGGATCTCACGCTGCGCAGCACCTTCATCGTGGGTTTCCCCGGCGAGACGGACGGCGAGTTCGCGCAGCTGCTCGCGTGGCTGGATGAGGCCGAGCTCGATCGCGTGGGCTGCTTCAAGTACTCGCCGGTGGAGGGTGCCGCCGCCAATGCACTCCCCGATCATGTCGCGCCCGAGCTGCAGGAGGAGCGCTACGCGCGCTTCATGGAGCGGGCCGCGGCGATCAGCCGGCGGCGCCTGGCGCAGCGAGTCGGCCGGCGCATGCGCGTGCTGGTGGATGCGGTGCAGGATGGCACCGCGACGGCGCGCAGCGAAGCGGACGCGCCGCAGATCGATGGCGTGGTGCGGATCGAAAATGCCGGCAAACTGCGCCCCGGCGACTGGGCCGAGGTGCGGATCGTGGGCGCGGACGACTACGATCTCACCGGCCGTCTCGCTTAGAAAGGCATGCCGAGGGATCTCATGATCTGCGCGGCTTTGTCCTTCGCCGCCTGGGCCTTGGACACGGCGGCGGAGAAGTCACCCGAGGCGGAAGCGTTCGAGGCCTCGCTCCACATCGACTTGAGCGAATCCACGCCCGACTTGGCCGCGGCGAGGCTGCTCTTGCTGACGCCCTTGGGCAGCTGTTGCGACTTGGACAAGGCAGCGACGCGGCTCTCGATCGCATCGATCGTCTTGGGCACTTCGGTGCTGAGCGGGCCCCAGGCGTCCTTCGCCTTGGCGAGCGCCAGGTCGGCATCGGCCTTCTTGGCCTCCGCCGCATATTTCAGCGATCTGATCGCGGAGTTTACGGTCGGCGCCCCCGTCAGCACGGCCTTGTAGTCGCCCTTGGAGAGACTGCCCCTGAGGGCCGCGAGCTGCGCGTCGACCGCCTGCAGCTGATCCGGAACGTACTTCTGCGCGTCGTGTCGTACCGCGGCCAGCGCAGTCTCCGTGCCCGCGACCGCCTGCTCGGCGGGCCCCTTCTGGTTCGCACAACCGACGACCAGCACGGCCGCCAGGGCCAGCAGCCAGACAGATTGTTTTTTCATTGTTGGGATTCTCTGATTGCAGCCTCTTGGCAAGGCACGTGAAGCCGCGGGGACCGCGTCCACAGTGATTATGTAAAGGGTAACACGAAGCGCGACAGGCCAGTGCGGTAGCGCTGTCGGGCTCAAGTTCCAAGTGGGTTATTTGGGCTGACGCCTTCGCCTCGCACTGCATCGTCCACGCTCGAATAGTCGAGGCCCGCGGGCAGGTGCCTGAGGTTCGCGTGCATCAGTGCCTCGCGCGCCAACTCCTTCAACCGCGCTACACGAAACTCGACGCCGCGCGCACTCAGCCAGGAGCAGAACTCCTCGAGCGCTTCCAGTGCCGTGCTGTCGAGGTCGGGCGATTCCTCGAGACTCAAGACCACGAGTCGCGTGTCCGGTGCTCTGAGCACCCGCCGCCGCGCCTGCGCCAGCAGCGGCTCGGCGTTGGCAAAGAACAGCGG
Organism: Steroidobacteraceae bacterium; assembly: GCA_035300445.1. GTDB lineage: Bacteria > Pseudomonadota > Gammaproteobacteria > Steroidobacterales > Steroidobacteraceae > 13-2-20CM-66-19. Next base: position 15,930 of record DATGVL010000056.1, on the reverse strand, counting down.
CTCCTCGGGCCGCAGCACCAGCATGCCGGGCACCGTCACGGCGTTCGCAAAGCGCTCGAGGCCGACGTAATCATGCGCACCGACCCGCCCCAGCACCGACAGGCGCGGACTTGCCAGCGACTTCAGGAGCATGGCGAGGCTGACCGCGATCGCCGCCAGCAACCCGTCCAACACGCCGAAGATCATCACCGCCAGCACCGCGGCCACGACCACCAGACGATCCCGCTGCCAAAGGAAATAGTGCCTGAACACGCTGATGCGCAGGGTTCTGCTCACCGCGTGGATGACGATTGCCGCCAGCACCGGCTGCGGGATGCGCTCGATCCAGCCGAGCAACGACAGCACCGCCACGAGGAGGATCCCCGCCGCGAACAGACCAGCGAAACGCGTCTGCGCCCCGGCAGCCTCGTTTGCTGCAGTGCCGGAGTAGCCCGCGCCCACCGGCGTTCCGTGGAACAGGCCGGACACGATGTTGGCGGCGCCCAGGGCGAGCAGATCGCGGTTCGGCTGCACTTCATCGTCGCGCTTGAGTGCGAAGGTACGGATCGAGCCGTAGGACTCCGCGTACAGGATGAACATCAGGGCGAGCGCGAATTCGCAGAGCGCCAGCCAGCGGGTGCCCGAGGGCAGTGTGAACGCGGGCGTACTCAAGGCGAGCTGAATCGGCCCGGTGAGGGATACGCCGTGCGCCGCGAGCCAGGCGGAGGCGAGAATGCTCGCGACGATCACCACCAGCGCACCGGGCACGCGCACCAGGCGCTCGAGCGCGAACAGCCCCGCGAGTGCCATGAGGCCACACCCAAGGCTCGGCGCCTGCCATGCTGCGTAGCGGCGCACGATCTCGGCGACCAACGGGAAGAAATCGGTCGTTTGGGTGTGCAGGTCCACCAGGTGCGGCCATTGCTTCACTGCGATCACCAGCGCCAGGCCAAAGGCGTAGCCGCGCAGTACCGGGCGGGCGATCAGGTTCGACATCGCGCCCATCCGCAAAAACCCAGCCAGGGCGAACGCCATGCCGGCGCCGACCACCAGGATCGAAGCAAGCGCCGCGCGCTGCGCGAGATCGCTTGCGCCCAGATAGAGCGTGGCGGAGGCCAGCACGGCGGCGGACGAGGAGGTCGCGCTGACGATCGCGAAGCGGCTGCGGCCGATGAGGCCGTAGCAGACGAGTCCTACAAACACGCCGATCACGCCCGCCTGGGGCGGCAGCTGGGCAACTCCCGAGTAGGCCACGGCTTCGGGCAACAGCAGACCCGCGATCGACAGCCCGGCGAGCAGATCCGCGCTGGAAGCCCTTGTTGTCATGTGCCGGATATCTTAACTTGTCGCGATGGAAGACCGGCCCTCCCTGCTGCGCGAGCTGGCGCACGAGCTGCGCGACGCGCTCAGTCCCATTCGCGCTGCGATCGACCTGTTACGGCTGCGCAACTTCGACACCGATGTCAGCCGACGCATGGCGGAGAAAGTCGATCGGGGGCTCGACGCCGCGGTGGCCGCGGTCGATGCCTTTGCGGCCGCCGATCAATGCGAGAACGGCACCCTGACGGTCGAGGTGGCGCCGACTTTTCTGGACCAGATGGTCGAAGCCGCACGCATTGCACTCGCGCCGCGGCTCACGGAGCGCTCGCAGCGCGTTGAGTTCGCACACTCGACGCCCGCTGTCGAGGCGATGGCGGATGCTGCAAAGTCCCTGCGGGTCATCACCGCAATGCTGGAGCAGGCGAGCGCGGTTGCGCCGCCGCGCTCGGCGATCGCGGTGCGCGCGGCTGCGGGAGACTCCGGTCCCGAGATCCGGATGCGCTTCTCCATCGAGACGCCGGACTCAGTCGGCGAGAGTTGGTTCGAGAGCTACGGCACGCGCCCCCGGGCCAGCCGGATGGCGCTGCGCACGGCGCGCCAGGTCATGGCGCTGCAGCAGGGAAGCCTGGATCTCACCCTGCGCTCGCCTGATGTCGGGGAGCTCGTGGCTGCATTCGTACCCATCGCCGCCGCGGGCGTGTCCGCGAGTGCCGGCGGCGCGCAGCCTGCGGCGCTGAGCGGGGAGAGTCCCGCCGAGACCGGCCGCGGGCCATCGCCCACCCGTATTCTCATTGTCGAGGACAGCACCGAAGTACGGGGCATCTACCGCGAAGCCCTCGCGGCACTCGGTTACTCGGTGACGGAAGCCGGCAACGCGGAAGAGGCGCTGCGCACGACGGTCGAGGCCACACACGATGTGGCGCTGATCGACATCCATCTGCCGGGGATGAACGGCTACCGGCTCGCCCAGGCGTTGAAGGCGCGAAAACGGTCCGGCATGCGCCTCGTGATGCTGAGCGGCATGACGCTCGATGACATCACTCTGCGCCTGTCGCGCAATGCCGGCTTCGATGATTGCATCGACAAGGCGGCAGGTCCGAAAGCCCTGCACGCGCTGCTGCAGGCGCCGAGCGGGTCGCACGGCCCCGCGGCGTATCGCTACTGAGTTGGTCCCTCGGGCGGCTGTGGCCGTCGCTACCTTGCGGGCATCGGCCCCGCCCTCGAACGGCCAAAGACGCCGTATAGGCCAATCGCCATCCACACCACGTTGATGAACGCAGACGGGTAGGCGCCGTTCCACCCACTGTTGACGATGAACCCTGCGCCGGACAGGACGTTCAGCCATTGATAAATGTTGGATCGGGCGGTGATCCTGCCCATCGTGAGTAGCAGGTACGCCGACAGCATCAGCCCCGCCGCGACCCATCCAACTATCTCAATCAGGTACTTGAGCATGCATCACTCCTGGCGAGGGTGGGCGCCATCGCAGCCCGCAAGGCTCCCCCTTGACATTCCGCAACGATTCTATAATTCTGGATTCATGGAATCAAAGACAGCCGTCGAGGCCCTCGCGGCCCTGGCCCAGGCAAGTCGCCTGCAGGTGTATCGGCTGCTCGTGCAGGCGGGTCCCGAGGGGCTGCCCGCGAGCGAGGTCGCAGAACGGCTCGAGATCCCGGCGAACACGCTGTCTTTTCACTTCAAGACTTTGAGTCATGCGCATCTCGTGCACGCGCGGCAGTCGGGTCGATTCATCTACTACTCGGCGAACTATGAGCAGATGAACGCACTGCTCGGGTTTCTGACCGAGAACTGCTGCGGCGGACGAAGCTGCGCTGCGGCTACGCCCCGCAGGAGGAAAGCCTCATGAAGCGCTTGCATGTCCATGTGTCCGTGAGTGATCTGGCGCAGAGTATCCGCTTTTACTCTGAGTTGTTCGGCACTACCCCGAGTGTGCGCAAGGCCGATTACGCCAGGTGGATGCTGGAGGATCCGCGGGTGAATTTCTCGATCAGCCAGCGCGGCGCCACACCCGGCGTTGAGCACCTGGGAATACAGGTGGAAAGCCGCGGCGAACTCGAGGAAGTCTATGCCCGATTGCGGCGTGCCGAGCGGCCGGTCCTCGAGGTAGGAGCCACGACCTGCTGCTACGCTCACAGCGAGAAGAGCTGGATCGCCGACCCGCAGGGTGTTCAGTGGGAAACCTTCCTCACCACCGGCGAGAGCACGGTGTACGGGCATGACTCCGTGCGGGCCGATGCGGTCAAAGCTGACGAGTCGCCCTGCTGCGCCGCGAGTCGCTACACCTCCGCAGCAGTCTGAAACTGATGTCGGCCCCCCGGCTGCACACTGCGACACCAGAGGACGCGGAACGCATCCGTATCCTGCTCGAGCGCGCTGGCCTGCCCACGAGCGATCTCACCTCCTCGAAGCCCGAGTTCATCGTCGCCTGTGAGGATGGCGAGCTCATAGGCGCCGGCGCCCTGCAGCGTTTTGAGACGATCGCATTGCTGCGCTCGGTGGCCGTCACCGCCGGCCGGCGCGGTGGCGGCCTCGGTCGCCTCATCGTTGAGGAGCTGGAGCGGCTCGCCCGCGCCGCACACGTCACGCAGCTGGTGCTGCTCACGCACACGGCGCAGCGATTCTTCGAGCACCAAGGCTACCGTGCGATCGAGCGCCAGAGTGTCCCGCAAGCCGTGCAGGCAAGCGAGGAGTTCCGATCGCTGTGTCCGACGTCCGCCACCTGCATGTCAAAGACGCTCGCGAAGTCGATGACGGACCGCCCTTACAACGTGCTCTTTCTGTGCACCGGAAATTCCGCGCGCAGCATCCTGGCGGAGAGCCTGACCAGCCACTGGGGACGGGGGCGCTTTCGTGGGCTGAGCGCGGGCAGTCATCCCAGAGGCGCCGTGCACCCGATCGCCCTCGAGCTGCTCGCGCAGATGAGACTTCCGACGGCTGGCCTGCGCAGCAAGAGCTGGGATGAGTTCGCGGCCCCCGGCGCCCCGCCGCTCGATTTCGTCTTCACCGTGTGCGACCGGGCCGCCGGAGAAGTCTGTCCCTACTGGCCGGGGCAGCCGATGACGGCCCATTGGGGCGTCCCGGATCCGGCGGCGGTCGAGGGGTCGCAGACGCAGAAGTGGCTTGCGTTTCGCACCGCGTTCAAGGCACTGGAGAACCGCATCAAGATCTTCACGAGCCTCCCCGTCGCCTCGATCGACCGCCTCAAGCTCCAGCAGCACCTGGATGCCATCGGTAGGACGCCCGCGCCGGATGAGCCCGGGTAAGCCTGCGACGGGCGGCTCGACCACGCAACCGGGTCGCCGATGAAGTCCACCGGTATCGCAGGTCTTGCGCGCAGTGGCCTGGCTCGAGGCCTCTAGTTACTCGCCGTGCGCCGGCCGGTGCCGAAGTGCAGCCTCAACGTGCGGGCGATGTGCTCGCGTTGCTTCGCAAGCACACCGGCCTCATTGGCGTAGCGCCGCCAATTTTCGACGGCGCCGATGACCTCGGCCAGAATTTCCTCATCGCGTGCACGCTTGAGCCCTGCGACTTGCGAGCAAGCGCGGAAATCCGCCAGGGTGAAGCCGTCCGCCTTGCCGTTGATGGTCATCTGATGGCGCGCGGTCCAGAGGCCTGTCGGGTTGTACGCATAGGTCACATCGAAGGCCGGCGAGAGCGACCACGCGCCGCCCTTGTTCATCAGGAAGGCGATGTTTTTCACGTGATCGTCCTGGTTGCGCGCGACCACGTTGAAGAGCATGCGGCGAAATTGTTGCTCGAGGGAGCGCATCGGCAGCTCGAGTCTCTTCATCACATCGAAGGCCTGCTCGTAGGCGTATACCCCGGCCGTGTTGAAATCAAGATGGGCGAGCGCGGCGAGTGACTGCATGTGGAGCTTGCCGGCATCGCTTTCCCGATCGAAGCGCCGCGTCATGAAGTGGCTTCGGCCGCCCTCCTCGAGGAGCCTGCAGTCGCTCATGTCGATGCCCGCATCCCTGGCCATGAGTGCGTAGGCATACTCGATCAGCGTGTAGCCCTTGGGGTCCTCGAGCTCCTTGTCCTTGTTGGCGCTGACCCCATCGAACTTGAGCAGCCAGTAACCAAACCCGTGCGGGGCCTTCACCTGGCCGGAACGCACCTCGTTCGTCTGCGGGTTCCAGGCAATGATGGCCTTGGCACGCGCCCCGCCGGCCGAGGTGCCCACGCGCAGAAGCTCCTCGAGCCCCTCATGGCGTTGCTCGGGCGCAAAGGACACCTGGAGTGAGTTGCGATGGGTGAGCACTTCGGAGGCGAGAGCCACGAGCGCATCCACCTTGACGATGGCCGAGCGCCGCAGCGGCGGGCCGATCACCGGCGCGAACTCGAGCGCGCCCATGCCGCGCACGCCGACGTAACAGAGCCGCTCGATGGCGTTGAAACTCTCGGGCCTTCGGCCCTGGGTTGCGAGCCACGCATCGATCAGCACGTTTCCGAACCGGTCCGGAAGCGAATCCGCGAGTAGTCCCGGTAAGCCGCGGAACGACACTTCAGGAAGCGACGCAAACTCGTACACCTGCGGGGCCAGCGGCATTACGACCGGCGAGAGCTGAATCCCGCTCGCGACAAAGGCAGGGTCATACTGAAACGCGGCGATCCGCGCTCCATCTTCCAGGGAAACAGCCCCGATCGACCTGCCCCAGAGCCGCACTTCCGCAACGGTGGCCATCGTCTATTCGCCCCACTTCCAGGGGGCGGACGCCTTAGGCGCCTGGGCGCGATCAGGCTCCCCGCGCGGATGACCCACGCGCTTGCGCTCGCGCCCCCGCTGCTTCAGGAGGGCGATCGGACTCTGCGTCCGATCCGGGATCAGGCTCTCCAGGCCGTGGACCAGCTTCAACGCGCGCAGAACGCGAATGAGCATGGCGAGGTCAGTGCTGTGTCCGGCCTCGATGCGTTCTACGGTGCGCTTGGAAACCCCCGCTTCCTCGGCCAGCTGCGCCTGCGTGAGATTGGCATCGATGCGCCGGCGATGCAGGCGCGCGCCGAGCTCCTGTAGAACAGCCGCATCAGTCATCTCGGTGGTGAGTTTCATGACTCGTCCCTGGCGGCGAGTAAAATTAGAAATCGACAGCTTTTCGCCTCTACAGGCGAATTATATCACACTATAATCATGTTGTTTACTCGCCGTAATGGACGATTTATAGACGTCTGAGGCGTCTATTCGCCCAGAAGGGCGAGAAGACCAGGGGCCCAACTACTCGACGGTGACGCTCTTCGCGAGGTTGCGCGGCCGATCAACGTCGGTGCCCCTGAGGATCGCCGCGTGGTAGGCGAGCAGTTGCAGCGGGATGGTGTACACCACCGGGGCCTGCACGTACGTGACGTGCCGCGGCATCTCGATCACGGTGACGCCGTCGCTCGGGCGAATGCCCGACTCGGGATCGGCGAACACGAACAGCTCCCCGCCCCGCGCGCGCACCTCCATGAGATTCGATTTGAGCTTCTCCAGCAGATCGTTGTTGGGCGCGACCGCCACCACCGGCATGTCGGAGTCCACCAGCGCCAGCGGCCCGTGCTTGAGCTCCCCGGCGGGATAGCCTTCGGCGTGAATGTAGGAGATCTCCTTGAGCTTCAGCGCACCTTCCAGCGCGATGGGATACAGCGCGCCGCGCCCCAGGAACAGTGCGTGGTGCTTGTCGGCGAAGCGCTCCGCCAGGCGCGCGACGACGGCGTCCAGCTCGAGTGTCTTCTCCACCAGCCCCGGCAGCTCGATCAGGCGTGTGATGAGGCCGCGCTCACGCTCGGCATCCGCGCTACGGTGCCGGGCGAGTGCGATCACGAGCATGCCGAGCGCGGCGAGCTGGGTCGTGAACGCCTTGGTGGAGGCCACGCCGATCTCAGGTCCGGCGCGCGTCAGCATCACGAGCTCAGATTCGCGCACCAGTGAGCTCTCGGGGGCGTTGCAGATGGCGAGCGTGGACAGGTAGCCGGACTGGCGCGCGAGGCGCAGCGCGGCGAGCGTGTCCGCGGTCTCCCCGGATTGCGAGATGGTGACGAACAGCGAGTTCACCGGCACCAGGGGGTTGCGATAGCGGTACTCGCTGGCGATATCGACCGCGCAGGGAATCTTGCAGATCTGCTCGATGAAGTAGCGGGCGCAGGATGCGGCGTGAAAGCTGGTGCCGCAGGCCACGATGTGCACGTTCTGGGTACGCTGCAACACCTCGGTCGCCGCCGGGCCGAAGGCTGCTTCCAGCAGACGCCCGTTCGCGACCCGCTCCTGGAGCGTGTTGGCGATCGCGCGCGGCTGCTCGTGGATTTCCTTCAGCATGAAGTGCTGGTACGGCCCGCGCTCGGCGGCTTCCGCCGAGAGCTCACTCTCGCGCACCGGGCGTTCCGTGGTGCTGCCGACGCGATCGATGATGCGCACGCTCTGGCGCCGCACTTCGGCGACGTCGCCCTCCTCGAGGAAAATGAAGCGTCGCGTGACCGGCAGCAGCGCCGCCACGTCCGAGGCCACGAAATTCTCATCGGCGCCGAGTCCGATCACGACCGGGCAACCCTCGCGAGCGAGGATCAGCCGTTCGGGCTCGTGCTCGCTGACCACCACCAGGGCGTAGGCGCCTTGCAGCTCCGCCACCGTGGCACGCACCGCCGCGAAGAGATCCGGCGCGCTCTGCAGGTGCTGGTGGATGCGGTGCGCGATGACCTCGGTGTCCGTCTCGGAGGAGAAGCGGTAGCCGCGGCGCTCGAGATCCGCGCGCAGCTCATCGTGGTTCTCTATGATGCCGTTGTGCACGATGGCGAGCCCGTCGCGCGAGATGTGCGGGTGGGCGTTGCGCTCGCTCGGGACCCCGTGCGTCGCCCAGCGCGTGTGGGCGATGCCGATCCTGCCGGAGGTGGGCGTCTGCGCGAGCGCCTCATCGAGCATCTGCACCTTCCCGACCGTGCGCAGGCGCGTCAGATGCTTCGAGCCATTGAGGACGGCAAGACCTGCCGAATCGTAGCCGCGATATTCCAGCCGCCGCAGGCCTTCCATCAGGATGGGGACGACGTCGCGCCCGGCGACAGCTCCGACGATTCCGCACATGGCTTCATGCCTCGATTTTGACGGGCGCCCACCCCTGGGCGCCGGCAGTCTCCAGGCACGAGTTTGCCTGAAACGGACGGAAAACGCTGATTTCACTCGCGAAAGCCGTGATCAAGCTCACGTCCGGTGCAAGGACGCAGGCGCTACTTCTTGTTCTTCACCGGCCGGTGCCAGCCCTCGATGGTCGCCTGGCGCGCGCGCGCTACCGTGAGCTTGCCCGCCGGCACCGCGTGGGTCACGGTGGAGCCCGCGGCAATGGTGGCGCCCGCGCCGACCGTGATGGGGGCGACCAGCACGCTGTTGGAACCGGTGTGCACGTCGTCTTCGATGCGCGTGGTGTGCTTGTTGGCGCCGTCGTAGTTGGCCACGATGGTGCCGGCGCCGATGTTGACGCGCTCGCCCACCTGCGCATCGCCGACGTAAGCGAGGTGGTTCGCTTTCGAGCCGGCACCGAGGCGCGAGTTCTTCACCTCGACGAAGTTGCCGATGTGCACTTCCCTCCCCAGGGTGGCGGAGGGCCGCACGCGCGCGAACGGCCCGATGTTGCAGCCCGGACCGATGAGCGCGCCGTCGATCACGCAATGCGGGAACACCTGGGTGTCCGCGCCGATCTCGCTGTCACGGATCACGCAGCCGGCACCGACGCGCACCCGGTCACCGAGCTTGACCTTGCCCTCGAGCACGACGTTGACGTCGATGAATACGTCGGTGCCGTGGGCGAGCTCGCCGCGCACGTCGAGGCGCGCGGGATCGGCGAGGGTCACGCCCTCGAGCAGCAGCGCGCGCGCACACCGTGCCCGCCATACCGCTTCCAGCTGCGCGAGTTGCGCCTTGTCGTTCACCCCCAGTACTTCGCCAACCTGCGGAGCGATGAGTGGCCGGACCGCGATCTTCTGCCCCACCGCCAGGGCGATGACGTCGGTGAGGTAGTACTCGCCGGCCGAGTTGTCCGGCTTCACGCGCCCGAGCCAGCCTCGCAGCAGCTGCGCCGGGCAGGCGAGCACGCCGGTGTTGCATTCGTGGATCGCGAGCTGCGCTCGCGTCGCATCCTGCTGCTCGACGATCCGCTGCACGAGCCCCCTGGCGCTGCGCACGATACGGCCGTAGCCGGCCGGATCCTCCACCCTCATGGTGAGCAGACTCAGGCGCCGCGGTCCAGCGAGCCCCACCAGCTCAGCGAGCTCGCCACGACCGATGAGCGGCACGTCTCCATAGAGCACCAGCACCAGGTGTCCGTCGGGGATGTGTTGCATCGCCTGCAGCACGGCGTGCCCGGTGCCCAGGCGCTCGGCCTGCAGGGTCCAGGCGACCGGCTCGTCCTCGAGTGCCGCGCGCACCTGCTCGCCCCCGTGACCGTACACCACCCGGATGGCGGCGGGCCCGAGCGCGCGCGCGGTGTCGATCACGTGCTTCAGCAGCGGGCGGCCGGCGAGGGGCTGCAGCACCTTCGGCAGAGCCGATTTCATGCGCTTGCCCTCGCCGGCCGCCAGGATCACGACGGACAGCGGGGCCGGGGAGGCGGCGCGCACCACGCCACCGCCGCGCGCCGCGACACCGCCGCTGGGGCGCGCATCGCGCTTGCGGCGCTTCGAGGGTCGGGTGGTGCGCATCGCCGGGATTGTACTCATCGTATTACGGTAAATGAGCGCTGATCGTGCTCCGGCCGCCTCAGCGGCAAGTCGGCGAGTTTGCGGCGCATGAGCGGCCCCACGTACAGCTGGGGGTTGGAATGCGCCTGGTGCTCGCCGTCCTCGCGGCGCGCCACCAGCGCGGCGGCCTTGCGGAACGCCTCCTCGAGCGAGGGGCTGCCGGCAAGGGAGTCCTTGAGGAAGGCCTCGCCGAACCAGGTGAGGTCACGGTCGTCCTCGCAGCCGAAGGAGGTGTGGGTGGCATCGGCTGCGGTGATGATCGCCGTGGTGTCGCTCTTGAGCTCCTCCAGAAAGACGCCCGCGTAGCAGGCCGACACCACCACCACGCGCCAGCGGATCTCGGCATCATCGAGCGCCTGGCGCAGATCCGCAGGCGCCAGCTGCGAGAGCGGCAGCGAGCCGTTCTCGACCGCAAGGCCCTCCTGCGAGCCGTGCGAGGTGAGGAACAGCACCAGCACATCATCATCCGGATGCATGCGCGAGGCGAGCGCCTTGAGCGTCTGGGCGAGCCCCGAGACGCTCGCGAGCGGATACGAGTCGCGGTCCTCCGCGTCGTTCACCAGCAGCACCGAGCGCTCGCCTGAGCCGAAGCGCTCGGCGAACACCTGGCTGGCATAGAGCGTCTCGCGCTTGAACACCGCCTGCTCGCCGTCACCGGCGAAGCCGACGAAGTAGACGCCCGTCCTGCCCGCTGGCGCGCTCTGCACGCTCGCGACGGCGGCCGCGATCTGCGCCGGCTGGTCGTAGAAGAGGGCTTCCGCCTGATCGGCGTCATCGGCGTCCTGGGATTGCTGCTCCGGCTCCTCTGCCACCCACAGGCGCGTGTCGAAGTTCAAAAACCCCATCACCCAGGGCGAGGCGAGCACCAGCACGAGCGCGATGACGGTCGCGCGTGTGCGCACCACACCGTAGGCGGCGCCCAGCACGCGCACACACAGCAACGCCGTATAAATGAGTGTCACCAGCAGTGCCGTGACCGGCCGCGCCTGCACCAGCGCGAGGTCGCTCGCCAGCCAGAAGAGAATGAGCACGAACGGTGCGACGGACAGCGCCGGCACGAGCAGCGCGCGGGTATCGGCCGCGCGGCTGTGCGCGCGCGCCACCACCGCGCAGGCCCCCAGTGCCAGCAGCAGATAGCAGCCCCAGCTGAAGAGGCCATCCAGAGCGAGCGGCGCATGCGCTTCGGCGTGCAGAGCGTCGAGGCCGACCCAGACGGCGAGGTCGAGGATCAGAAGCGCGACCACCTGGTCGAAGTTGCCGACGAAGCGCGGCGGCCAGCGGCGCCGCAGCGCCAGCAGCGCGAGCCCGCCGCGCAGGTTGCGTGCCAGGCCTGCGAGCAGCCCGGGCGGCGCCGCGGCGGGCGCTGCCGGGGAAGGGACCGGATGCTCCGGTGACGGTTCCAGCGCTCAACCCCGCAATTTACGCAGGCGCTCGAGGAGTTTCAGCTGGGCTGCGGCCCGCGCGAGCTCGGCCAGCGCCTCGGCCTGCGTGATGTGCCCGGCCTTGTCCCTGAGCGCCTCCTCGGCGCGCTGCTTGGCGGCGAGCGCCGCCGCCTCGTCGATGTCCTTGGCGCGCAGCGCGGTATCGGCGAGCACCGTGACCTTGGTGGGCTGCACCTCCAGGGCCCCGCCGCCGACGAAGAAGTGGTGCTCCTCGCCTTCGGGCGTCTGCACTCGTACCTCGCCCGCCTTCAACAGCGTGAGAAGCGGTGCATGGCGCGGGTAGATGCCGAGGTCTCCCTGGGACGCCGGCGCAAACACCACGGTGGCGGGACCGGAGAACAGCTCGCCCTCGGCGCTCACGATGTCGACCTGGATGGTGTGTGCTTCCGCCATGGCTTGCCTGGTGCTGGTGCCCTGCCCCTACTGCAGTGTCTTCGCCTTCGCGACTGCCTCATCGATCGAGCCGACCATGTAGAAGGCCTGCTCGGGCAGCGCATCGAACTCCCCGCCGATGATGCCCTTGAAGCCGCGGATGGTGTCCTTCAGCGACACGATCTTGCCGTCCTGGCCGGTGAATACCTTGGCGACGTTGAAGGGCTGTGACAGGAAACGCTGCACCTTGCGCGCGCGGTACACGGTGAGCTTGTCCTCCTCCGACAGCTCGTCCATCCCCAGGATCGCGATGATGTCCTGCAGCTCCTTGTAGCGCTGCAGCACCGCCTGCACGCCGCGCGCGGTATTGTAGTGCTCCTCGCCCACCACCAGCGGGTCCAGCTGGCGGCTGGTGGAATCGAGCGGATCGACCGCCGGGTAGATGCCAAGGGATGCGATCTGGCGCGACAGCACCACGGTGGCGTCGAGGTGCGCGAAAGTCGTGGCCGGGGACGGGTCGGTCAGGTCGTCCGCCGGCACGTACACCGCCTGGATCGAGGTGATCGAGCCGGTCTTGGTCGAAGTGATGCGCTCCTGCAGCACGCCCATCTCCTCGGCGAGTGTCGGCTGGTAGCCCACCGCCGAGGGCATGCGCCCGAGCAGCGCCGACACCTCGGTGCCCGCGAGCGTGTAACGGTAGATGTTGTCGACGAAGAACAGCACGTCGCGCCCCTTGCCGCCGTCCTCGCGCGTCTCGTCGCGGAAGTACTCGGCCATGGTGAGTCCGGTGAGCCCCACGCGCAGGCGGTTGCCCGGCGGCTCGTTCATCTGCCCGTACACCATCGCGACCTTGGAGTTCGACAGGTTCGCCTTGTCGATGACCCCCGATTCGATCATCTCGTGATAGAAGTCGTTCCCCTCGCGGGTGCGCTCGCCGACGCCGGCGAACACCGACAGGCCGCTGTACTGCTTGGCGATGTTGTTGATGAGCTCGAGCATGTTGACGGTCTTGCCGACTCCGGCGCCGCCGAACAGGCCGACCTTGCCGCCCTTGGCGAACGGCACCAGCAGGTCGATGACCTTGATGCCCGTGACGAGCAGGTCCTGGCCGCCGGCCTGCTGCTCGAACGAGGGGGGCGGCCGGTGAATCGGCAGGTATTCCGTGGCTTGCACCGGTCCCCGGTTGTCCTGCGGCGCACCCAGCACGTCCATGATACGCCCGAGGGTCCCCTTGCCCACCGGTACCGAGATCGGTGCGCCGGTGGCCTGCACCGCCAGGCCGCGCTTCAAGCCTTCCGAGGAGCCCATGGCGATGGTGCGCACCACCCCGTCCCCCAGCTGCTGCTGCACTTCGAGCGTCAGGTCCACGTCCTTGAGCTTGAGCGCCTCGTAGATCCTGGGGATGGATTCGCGCGGAAACGCGACGTCGATGACGGCGCCGATGATCTGGGTAATCTGTCCCTCGCCGGGAGTAGCCATGTTACGTTTCCTCAAACCGCAGCGGCGCCGCCCACGATCTCCGAAAGCTCCTTCGTGATCGCAGCCTGGCGGGCCTTGTTGTAGATCAGTTGCAACTCGGTGATCAGCTTGCCGGCATTGTCCGAGGCCGCCTTCATGGCGACCATCCGCGCCGCCATCTCGGAGGCGACGTTCTCGACCGCAGCGCGATACACCTGGGACTCGATATAGCGCATCAGGAGGCCATCGAGGATGTAGGCGGCCTCCGGCTCGTAGATGTAGTCCCAGTGCTCCTGCAGCCCTTCCGTGTCGAGCGCCTCGATCGGCAGCAGCTGCTCGACGGCCGGCCTTTGCGTCATGGTGTTGACGAACTGCGCGTTGAGCAGATACAGCCGATCGAGCTCGCCGGCGCGGTACGCATCGAGCATCACCTTGACCGTGCCGATGAGATCCTTGACGTGCGGCTTATCGCCCAGGTGCGAGACGTTGGCGAGAATCGGCACGGAGAGGCGCCGGAAGAAGGTCAGGCCCTTGGTGCCGATGATGCACAGGCTCACCTGCGCGCCCTTGCCCTGCCACTCGCGCATGAGCAGGAGAGTCTGCTTGAAGACGTTGGCATTGAGCGCTCCGGCCAGTCCGCGGTCGGTGGAGATCACGATGACCCCGACCGCCTTGGGGTCACGTGTCACCAGGAACGGATGGCGGTAATCCGGATTCGCCTCGGTCAGATGCCCGATGACATTGCGCATTTTCTGTGCGTAGGGGCGCGCGAGCCGCATGCGTTCCTGCGCGCGGCGCATCTTGCTGGTGGCCACCATCTGCATGGCCTTGGTGATCTTCTGAGTGCTCTTGACACTCGCGATCTTGGAGCGGATTTCCTTGGTGCCGGGCATGATGGCTCGCGTTACGGTAGTCGGCGCACGCGCCTCAGTACGTGCCCGTGGCCACGAAGTCCTCGATGCACTTCTTCATCGCCGCCTCGTTCTCCTTGCTGAGCTTGGGGGCTGAGTTGATGGCATCGAGCATCGACTGGTAGCCGGTGTGTGCGAACGCCTGCAGCGCCGCCTCGAACGCCACCACTTTGTTCAGCTCCACCTTGTCCATGTAGCCGCTGTTGACCGCGTAGATCGACAGCGCCATCTCGGCGACCGACATGGGCGCGTACTGCTTCTGCTTCATCACCTCGGTGACCCGCTGGCCGCGCTCGAGCTGCCGGCGGGTCGCCTCATCCAGATCCGAGGCGAACTGCGAGAACGCCGCCAGCTCGCGGTACTGGGCGAGCGCCAGCCGGATGCCGCCGCCGAGCTTCTTGATGATGTCGGTCTGCGCCGCACCCCCGACGCGCGACACGGAGATGCCGGCGTTCATGGCCGGGCGGATGCCGGCGTTGAACAGGTCGGTCTCGAGGAAGATCTGGCCGTCGGTGATCGAGATCACGTTGGTCGGCACGAACGCCGAGACGTCGCCGGCCTGGGTTTCGATGATCGGCAGCGCGGTCAGCGAACCGGTCTTGCCCTTCACCGCGCCCTTCGTGAACGCTTCGACGTAGTCGGTGTTCACGCGCGCCGCACGCTCGAGCAGGCGCGAGTGCAGATAGAACACGTCGCCCGGATACGCTTCGCGGCCCGGCGGACGGCGCAGCAGCAGCGAGACCTGGCGATAGGCCCATGCCTGCTTGGTCAGGTCATCATAGATGATGAGGGCGTCCTGACCGCGGTCGCGGAAGTACTCGCCCATGGTGCAGCCCGAATAGGGGGCGATGTACTGCATCGCCGCGGATTCCGAGGCCGAGGCGGCGACGATGATCGTGTACGCCATCGCGCCGTGCTCTTCGAGCTTGCGCACCACGTTGGCGATGGTCGAGGCTTTCTGGCCGATCGCGACGTACACGCAGAAGAGGTCTTTGCCCTTCTGGTTGATGATGGTGTCGACCGCGACCGCGGTCTTGCCGGTCTGCCGGTCGCCGATGATGAGCTCGCGCTGGCCGCGGCCGATCGGCACCATCGCGTCGATCGCCTTGAGGCCGGTCTGCACCGGCTGCGACACCGACTGGCGTGCGATGACGCCGGGCGCAACCTTCTCGATGACGTCGCTCAGCTTGGCGTTGATCGGGCCTTTCCCGTCGATCGGCTGGCCGAGGGAATTCACCACCCGGCCCAGCAGCTCGGGGCCGACCGGCACCGAAAGGATCTTGCCGGTGGTCTTCACCACGTCACCTTCGGTGATGTGCTCGTACTCGCCGAGAATCACCGCGCCGACCGAGTCGCGCTCGAGGTTGAGCGCGAGGCCGAAGGTGTTCTTCGGGAATTCGAGCATCTCGCCCTGCATCACGTCGGACAGGCCGTGGATGCGGCAGATGCCGTCGGTCACCGAGACCACGGTGCCTTGCGTGCGCATCTGCGCGCCGGCATCGAGGTTCTGGATCCGGCTCTTGATGAGTTCCGAGATTTCGGACGGATTGAGTTGCATGACTGCTCCTTAAGCTTTCAATGCGGTCTCGAGCGCGGCGAGCTGCGCGCGGGCGGAACCGTCGATGACCTTGTCGCCGAGGATGACCCGGACGCCGCCGATCAGGTCCTTGTCAAGACTGAGCTTCGCCTTCACCTTGCGCCCGAACTTCTTCTCCAGGCGCGACACAAGA
>DATGVL010000055.1:0-30876 GCA_035300445.1 Steroidobacteraceae bacterium | reverse complement strand
ACATCAAACCGTGACGTTCCACGGCCTCCACGAGGGTTTCGCGATGGCGACGTTCCTCAGAGCCATAGCTGATGAAGACGTGGCTGGAAGCGTATGCGTTCGGGACGTGCACTGCCGACACCGGGTCAATCGGCTGGCCGCTCCCAATTCGGGTCTTTCTCCCAACACTCCCTGCCCGCATACGATATTGCTTCTTGCCAGCCGGCATCTCGCGCGCAACGCAGGGCCTGCGCGCCGCCACCTGTCATGCGACTCCGGGCTGTTTAGCCGAAGCGGCATCGCAGGAATGGACGCTTAGCGGCAATCAATTCACTTGGCTCGGTGACCGGTGTTGGCCGGACTCGGCCAAATCGTGCTGCGGCGAGCGACGAGAGAAACGGGGCTGAGGCGACGAGCCCTTGGCAGGTACGCCGATCAGCTCAGATCCGGCCGTGTTAAGGGCTGGATGGCGCGCTCAACCTTCTTGCCGATCCTTTTGCTGGCGATTTCCAAGTCGTACTGCGTCTGCAGGTTCTGCCAGAGTTGCGCACTCGTTCCGAAGTACCGCGACAACCGCAGTGCCATCTCCGCCGTAATCGCCCGTCGCCGTCGCACTATTTCATTGACCGTGGGCGCGGCCACACCGAGTTCCTTCGCCACCTTGTAAGAGCTCAATTTCAGAGGCCGCATGAAATCGCGGAGCAAGATATCCCCGGGATGTACGGGCCGTAGTCTCTTAGCTGCCATGGTATCTACTCGCTCCTGAAGTGCGCTCAATGATAATCAACGATCTCGACATCGAACGCGTCTCCGTCCCTCCACTTGAAGCATACGCGCCATTGCTTATTAATCCGGATACTGTGCTGGCCTTGGCGGTCGCCTTTCAACGCTTCCAACTGATTCGATGGTGGAATCATGAGATCGCGCAGATCAATGGCGCTATCCAGATACTTCAGCTTCTCACGCGCCCGCTGCTGTATCCGCCGATCAAGTCCCTTCACGAACTCACCGCTGAACACCGCCTGCGTGTCCTTGTTCCTGAAGGTCCGGATCACCTGATAACCGTAACGCTATGCGTTATTAACGTCAAGCGTTAAGACTGGGGCGTGACGGAATCAAAGTAGACTTCCAACGCGCTGATCGGCTGGACATTTCCCTCGGTGCGTCTACCCAGTTACCCTCAGAGTTACCCGCATTTGGATCCGATAGCTGGTGATGCAGCTTGAGGCCTGTTGTCCGCCCCTTGTCTGAGCCTCTACCGCGTGCCGAACCAGCGCTCCCTCAAAAAGCCAGAGGTGCCTACAGGTTCAAATCCTGAGCGTGATTCGGAATTATAGGCGATTGAAAATTCGGGACATCTATTTTGATTGAGGAGTCGCAACAACGCATCTCTGAGTAATCCGACCGACCCAGACGCGCTGCGCCTGCGAACCGAGGTGACCCAATCACGCCTAACGCTGACCACCCGTCCCGACACGGCGACGCGCGCGGGCGCATCCTCGGGCACTCCGCGCTGTCCTGCTGACTGCTCGAGCGCTGCGCCGAACCCCGGATGCCGTGTCCGTGAAGCAGGTGGAGGACGGGGGATGTTCGAATTGAGTGGCGCATGCGGCCCGTCGGTCGCGCGACAATTTTCGAATCCCGGCACTGACCGACCCGCCCTCGAGCCTGAACTGGATCAGCGCGACCCTGGAACACGACCCCGACGTCGTCGGCGAATTCGGGCTGAAGCTCGCATCGGCCATCGGTCTCACAGAACGCCGCGCGGGAATAAAAAAGGCGCGCCGAGAGTCTCTCTGATCAAGCACGGCGACTTCGACGGCGCGCGGATCGGCGAATCTACAGTCTCGTGCACAAAGGACGCGAGTTTGGATGTTCAACTACTACTGTCTGGAGTTCTGAAACCATGTATCAAGAAGTAAGCATGCAATGGTCGAACCGCATTCGTCGCTTGGCGATAACGCTTGTAGCAAGCGCCGCTATTGGGACTCAAGGCGCCCGCGCTGGATCGTCCAACAACATCGTACTAGTACCACCAGCGGGTCTACCCGAATTGGTGCGAAAAGCGGGGGAGGCGATGTTTCTCCGCGAAGCGCACGATGGCCGAACGGTTCTGTATATTGAGCAAGACCAGGGTACGGCACTAGCTATCCTCGACGTGACTGACCCACGTCATGTCAAGAGCGACGGATCGGTGAGACTTGATGTTCCCGGGGTATTTGACTTTATTTCCGATCTGGGAAGCCGCGCAGCACTCATCCGGTTTCGCCAAGGACAAGGAAGCGCGGTGCTTGACTTTCACAATGACAAGCGTCCAAGTCTCAAGATAATTCAAGGCATACCTATGCAGGGCTCGCTCGTGCGTTTGGGTAACGATGGATTCACCCTCACCGGCCCGGCAGAGGCGACTCCGGCGCTAAGCGATTCATTTGTCGATACGTCGGTGATCGATATAGCGAATCTACCGGACCGCGTTCGCGCCTTCGACGTAAAACGGGTCCGCGAGGAAATTACCAATGAGGAGACGGGCACGACATTCCTGCTCGCCGACGATGGGCTATATCTGGTCCGACGGCCGTCCGTCGAGCGAGATAAGGAGAGCCGTGAACGGCTCAGGACTGATTTCTAAGGACAGGACAGGAAATGACGACCGATTACGTGCATGTCGATGTCTTCAGCTCTCTGCCCTACAGCGGCAATAGCCTCGCTGTCTTTCCGGATGCGCGTGGTTTGACCGCAATGCAGATGCTGCGAATCACCCAGGAGCCGCGCCATTTTGAAACGGTATTCTTCGAGCCGGCTCCTCAATCTCATACGGTCCGGGCCCGGGTATTCGACCTGTTTGAGGAATTGCCCTTCGCCGGTCACCCGGTGATCGGCGGGGCCGCCGTGCTTCAGTTGGAAAGCTGTGCGCCGACGCGCCTAACGACGCGTATGAAGCCACAGTCTGAAATAGGGGTGCTCTCGCTGGCTTAGATCCGGCGATCTAAGCCATTGGCCCTGAAAATGGTAGCGCGGGCAGGATTTGAGCCTGCAGTCCACTCCGCTTCCCAATGTAGCAGACAGTGGATCAGGAGGAGGCGTCGCGGTCGCGTAAGTCCCGTCGGACCAGCGGCTCAATGGCGCGCTCAACTTTCTTACCGATCCTCCTGCTCGCGATTTCCAGATCGTACTGCGTCTGGTGGTTCTGCCAGAGTTGCGCGCTTGTACCGAAGTAACGCGACAACCGAAGTGCCATCTCAGCCGTAATCGCCCGACGCCGCCGCACTATTTCATTAACCGTCGGTGCGGTCACGCCGAGTTCCTTAGCGACTCTGTAGGAACTCAGTTTTAGAGGCTGCATGAAGTCATGCAGCAAAATATCGCCCGGATGCACCGGACGAAGCTTCTTCGTTGCCATGCTCTAATACCCTCTCCAGGCACCTCAGTGGTGATCCACAATCTCGACGTCGAAAGAGTCCCCGTCCTTCCACTTGAAACAGACCCGCCACTGATTGCTGATACGTATGCTGTGTTGTCCCTGCCGATCGCCCTTTTAGCGGTTCGAGCTGATTCGACGGTGGAGTCAGCAGGTCGAGCCCCTTCACGAACTCACCGCTGAACACCGCCTGCGTGTCCTTCTGAAGTCCGGATCGCCTGATAACCATAACGCTATGCGTTATTAACGTCAAGCGTTAATACTGGGGCGTGACGGAATCGAACCGTCGACCAGCGGATTAAAAGTCCGATGCTCTACCGACTGAGCTAACGCCCCACCGATGTTGGGCCGACGGCTCGGTGAGCCCTGGCTTCGGGCTGGCCGTGCGGGGGCCGCATGATACTACAGCGGCGGGTCTCGAGTACCCGCGTTGACGACGGGCTCGGGCGCAGCCTACCTTGGGATGATGCAATCCGAAGCGCAGACGGTCCTGCATGCCACACAGGCGATTCGCAGCGAAACCCCACCATGAGTTTCAAGCTCACCTACTCGACGATGTTCGATCCGCCGGCGCAGCTGCACGCCAACTTCGATGCCGCCGTAGCGCGCGCGCTGGCGAAGCTCGGTGGCCAGCATGCCCTGCACGTTGCCGGTGAGGAGCGCGGGGCGGCGCAGTACTTTGTGAAGACCAATCCCGCCGACTGCGAGCAGGTGCTCGGCGAGTTCCCCGCCGCCAGCGCTGTGCAGGCCGCCGACGCGGTGGGCGCGGCCGCGGCCGCCTGGCCCGGCTGGAAACGCACCAGCCCCGCGCGGCGCGCGCAGCTGTTGCGGCGCGTGGCCGGCCTGATCGAGGAGCGCGTCTACGACATTGCCGCGGCGCTGACACTGGAGGTCGGCAAGAACCGCATGGAGGCGCTGGGCGAGGCGCAGGAGACCGCGGATTTCTTCAGCCTGTACGCCGAGCAGTTCGAGCGCCACGGCGGCTTCGATCGGCCACTGCCGGATGATCCGCTGAGCACGCACGTTTCGCACAATCGCAGTGTGCTGAAACCCTACGGCCCCTGGGTCGTGATCGCGCCGTTCAATTTCCCCCTGGCGCTGGCGGGCGGGCCGGTGGCCGCCGCGCTCGTGACCGGCAATACCGTCATCGTGAAGGGGGCGACGGCCACACCGTGGGCAGGCAGGCTGCTCGCCGACTGCGTTCGCGATGCCGGCCTGCCGCCCGGAGTGTTCAACTATCTGAGTGGTCAGGGGGAGGTGGTCGGCGCTGCGCTGATCGCGGATCCGGCCGTGGCCGGCGTGACCTTCACCGGCTCGCATGAGGTCGGAATGCGCATCGCACGCGCCTTGCAGGGGTCGCCGTTCCTACGCCCCTGCATCGCCGAGATGGGCGGCAAGAATGCCTGTATCGTCACCACTGCGGCGGATCTTGAGCGCGCCGCGACCGGCATCGTGCGTTCGGCCTTCGGCATGGGAGGCCAGAAGTGCTCGGCCCTCTCGCGTCTGTACGTCCACGAGCAGGTCGCCGACGCCCTGCTGGCCAAGCTGCTGCAGCAGACCGAGTCCATCCGCATCGGCGACCCGGCGCGCCGCGAACACTGGCTGGGACCGCTTACCACCCAGAGCGCGTACGACAATTACGATCGTTATGCGTCGCTGCTGCGCGGCGGCGGCGGCGCGCGCCTGTTGACCGGAGGCGAGCGGTTGCGCGAGGGGCTCCTGGGCCGGGGATGGTTCGTGCGTCCCACCATCGCCGAGGCGCCACCCGGGCACGCGCTATGGAACGAGGAGATGTTCCTGCCGATCCTGATGATGCAGCGCGTCGCATCGAACGAGGCTGCCATGGAATTGGCGAACCACTCCCCGCTGGGACTTACGGCCGGCTTCTACGGCGGCGCGCACGAGGTCGGCTGGTTCCATGAGCACATCGAGGCGGGCGTTACCTACGCCAACCGCCCGCAGGGCGCGACCACCGGCGCCTGGCCGGGCTACCAGGCCTTCGGAGGCTGGAAAGGCTCGGGCAGTACCGGCAAGGCAATCGGCTCTTTCTATTATCTGCCGCAGTACATGCGCGAGCAGTCGCAGACCGTGGTCGAGTAACCCCCAATGCCGCTGATCACCCTTGCCGATGCGATCGCGCAGCACGTGCACGACGGTCAGAGCGTGGCGCTCGAGGGCTTCACGCATCTGATCCCGTTTGCCGCCGGACACGAGATCATTCGCCAGGGCCGCCGCCGCCTGCATCTGATCCGCATGACCCCGGATCTGATCTGCGACCAGATGATCGGCATGGGATGTGCCGAGCGCCTGACCTTCTCCTGGGGCGGTAATCCCGGGGTCGGCTCCCTGCATCGCCTGCGCGATGCGATCGAGCGGGATTGGCCGCAGCCGCTGACCATCATCGAGCGCACCCACGCGGAAATGGGTGTGGCGTATCAGGCGGGCGCCAGCGGTCTGCCTTGCGGACTGATGCGCCACTACGCCGACACCGGCCTCGATCGGGTTGGCGGCTCACACCCCAGGACGCTCACCTGCCCCTTCAGCGGCGATTCGCTCCTCGCCGTGGCGGCGATCAATCCGGATGTCACGATCCTGCACGCTCAGCAGGCAGACCAGCAGGGGAACGTTCTGATCCGTGGCATCACCGGCGCGTCGCGCGAGGCGGCACTGGCGGCGCGTTGTCTGCTGGTGACGGTCGAAGCGCAGGTGGAGCGCCTCGATGCGCCGCTCAATGCGATCGTGCTGCCTCACTGGCTGATCAGCGCGCTCAGCATCGTGCCCGGTGGGGCTCACCCCTCGTACGCCGCCGGCTGCTACCCGCGTGACAATCGCTTCTACGGCGAGTGGGATGCGATTGCGCGCCAGCGCGAGCCCTTTCAGCAGTGGATGCAGCAGTACGTGCTCGCCAGCCGCAACCACGCTGAACTGCTGCGGCATCTGGGGGTGGCCTCGTGAGCGCCGGCCCCTACACTGCCGATGAGATGATGACCGTGACCGCGGCCCGGCAACTGGCGGACGGCGCGGTATGCTTCGTCGGCATCGGACTGCCCAGTGCCGCGTGCAATCTGGCGCGGCGCACGCACGCCCCTGAGCTGGTCCTGATCTACGAGTCCGGCACGGTGGGCGCCCGTCCGCAGGTCCTGCCGCTGTCGATCGGGGACGGTGAGCTCGCCGAGACCGCCGCCTGCGTCGTTTCCCTCCCGGAGGTGTTCGCGCACTATCTGCAACGTGGCAGGGTGGACGTGGGCTTCCTGAGCGCCGCGCAGATCGACCGCCATGGCAATCTCAACACCACGGTGATCGGTAGCTACGCGCGGCCGTCGGTGCGGCTGCCCGGCTCCGGCGGCGCTCCCGAGATCGCGGCGCACGCCCGCGAGGTGCTGGTGATCATGAAACAATCGCCGCGTAGTTTTGTGCCGCGTCTGGACTTTCTGACGAGCTGCGGGTACCTCGGCGGCGCCGGCGAGCGCAGCCGCGCGGGCTTCCCGGGAGGCGGCCCGCGGGCCGTGATCACCGACTTCGGCATCCTGCGCCCGCACCCGCAGACCGAGGAGCTGCAGCTGCGCGCGATCTATCCCGGCGTTACGCTGGACGCCGTGCGCGCCGCCACCGGCTGGCCGCTGCGCGTGGCGCACGATCTGCAGGTCTTGCCGGCGCCGCAGCCGGCTGATCTCGACACGCTGCGCGCGCTGCACGCAGCCACCCGCCAGGCGCACGCCGCTGCCGTGCGCATCAACCTGAGGACTGCCGATGCCCCCGCCTCACATCCGCACTGAGCTGCCGGGACCCAAGGCCCGGGCACTGATGGCACGCGATCGTGCCGTGAGTTCTCCCTCCTACCCTCGCGACTATCCGTTCGTCATGGCCAGGGGACGCGGCGCGGAGGTCTGGGATGTCGACGGCAATCGATTTCTGGATTTCGCCGCCGGCATCGCGGTGTGCAGCACCGGTCATGCTCACCCGGCGGTGGTGCAGGCGATCAAGAGCGCCGCCGACGATTTTCTGCACATCTCGAGCGATTACTGGCACGAGCGCATGACACGTCTGGCGGAACGCATCAATGAGCTCGATCCGATGCGCCAGGCGGTGCAGGTATTCATGTGCCAGAGCGGCACCGAGTCGGTCGAGGGCGCCCTGAAGCTGGCGCGCTACGTCACCGGCCGGCCGCGCTTCATCGCCTTTCTGGGCGGCTTTCACGGCCGTTCCATGGGATCCCTCGCGCTCACTGCCAGCAAGTACACGCAGCAGGCGGGCTTCTTTCCGACCATGCCGGGCGTGACTCACGTACCGTACCCCAATGTGTACCGTCCACTGTTCGCCGGATCCGATCAGGGCCGCGCCACACTCGACTACATCGAGAACGTCCTGTTCCAGAGCAACCTGCCGGCTGCGGAAGTCGCGGCGATCGTGGTCGAACCCATCCAGGGTGAGGGCGGGTATCTGGTGCCGCCGGACGGATTCCTGCAGGGCCTGCGTGCGCTGTGCGATCGCCACGGGATCCTGCTGGTCTTCGACGAAGTGCAGAGCGGGGTCGGACGCACCGGCAAGATGTTCGCCAGCGAGCATTGGGGCGTGTCGCCCGACATCATGACGCTCGCGAAGGGCCTGGGCTCGGGGTTGCCGATCGGACTGGTGATCGCGAGAAAGGCGCACATGGAGAAATGGAAGCGTGGTGCGCACGGCAACACCTTCGGCGGTAACCCCATCTGCTGCGCCGCGGCGCTGGCCACGCTCGATCTGGTGCAGGCTCAATATGCAGCCAATGCCGCCCAGGTCGGCGATCACTTCCTCGCACGTCTGCGCGAGCTACAGCAACGTTTCGACTGCATCGGCGACGTGCGCGGCAAGGGACTCATGATCGGCGCGGAACTGGTCACCGACCGCAGCAGCCGCAAACCCGCCGGCGCCCTGTGTCAGAAGGTCCTGACGCGCGCCTTCCACAACGGTCTGCTGCTGCTGTCCTGCGGCGTCAGCACGCTGCGGTTCATCCCACCGCTCATGGTCGACCGTGCGCAGGTGGATGAGGCGCTGTCGCTCCTGCAGGTGGCGCTCACCGAAGCACTGGCGCAGCCGTGAGGCGCACCGCCGACGCCGCAGCCGCAGAGGGGAAGCGTAGTCTCGGTTTCTGGATGTGTACGGCGCTGGTCGTCGGCAACATCATCGGGGTCGGGATCTTCGCCATGCCTGCGACGCTGGCCCCTTACGGCCTCAATGCGATCAGCGGCTGGCTGGTTACGGTAATCGGCTGTGCGTTCCTGGCGATCTCCTTCGCGGGTCTGAGCCGCGCCTTTCCCGAAGACGACGGTCCCTCCGCCTACACCGAGCGCGCCTTCGGCAAGGGGGCCGCGTTCATCGTGATGTGGTGCTACTGGGTCTCGATTTGGGTGGCGAACGCCGCGATCGCCATCGCACTGGTGGGCTATCTCACGATCTTCTTCCCCGGGCTCACTCACACTGCCGGGCTGCCGGGCCTGGTCGCACTATCGCTGCTGTGGATGTTTGTCGGCATCAATTTGCTCGGCGCACGCACGGCGGGCTGGGTTCAGGTCCTCACCACGGTGCTGAAGCTCGTGCCACAAGTCGGGGTAATCGTTCTCGGTCTGTGGCTGCTCCTCGCCCATCCGGCAGTCTACGCCGCGCACGTGCCACCCAACCCGCCCTCGTGGCGGGAAATCAGCAGTGTCTCGAGCCTCGCTCTGTTCGCCATGCTCGGCATCGAATGCGCGATGATCCCGGCGAGCCGCGTGCGCGACCCGGAGCGCACCATTCCTCGTGCCACGCTCACCGGCTCCCTCGTGGCCGCGGCAATCTACATCGCCATTTCGGCCGTGCCCATGTTCGTGATACCGCAGGCGGAGCTGGCGGTCTCCAATTCCCCGTATGCGGATCTCTTTGCCCGCGTGCTGGGCGGGCACTATGGCCAGGCGGTGGCCGCCTTTGTGCTCGTGAGCGGCCTCGGAGTCTTGAACGGCTGGACGTTACTCAGCGGCGAGGTCGTGCAGTGCATGAGCCGGCACGGCGGCTTTCCGGCGGCGTTCATGCACGAGAACAGCCGCGGCGCACCGGCGCGTGCCTTGCTCCTCAGCGGAGTCGTGGCCAGCGTCATGCTGCTCACCAACTTCACGGACTCGATCAGCAAGGTCTTTTCCCTGCTCATCGTGATAGCGACCGGAGCGACCCTGCCTTTGTATCTGGCGAGTGCGCTCGGGCTCATCGTGCTGCGCCGGCGGGGCCAGCTGCCGGCGCGGGCGCGCCGGCCGCAGTGGTTGCAGGCGGCGGCGCTCGCGGCCGTGATCTACTGCGCGTGGGTTTCGATCGGCATGGGCACCGAGCCGCTGTTGTGGACGATCGCCCTCGGGGGCGCCGGGGTGCCGCTGTATCTGTGGTGGCTGCACGCGCAGCGCCGCGCCGCGCCTGCCGTCGTCAGCGAGGCGAGCTGAGCTCAGGGGCGTTGATAGCGGGTCGGATCCGGCAGTCCGGCCGCAGCGAACCCGGCGCGCCGCAGCCGGCACGCGTCACAGCGAGCGCAGGCCCGTCCTTGCGCGTCCGCCTGATAGCACGACACCGTCTGGCTGTAATCGACACCAAGTCGGGTACCTTCGCGTACGATCTCACCCTTGGTGAGGGTGATCAGCGGGGTGTGCACGCGGCACGGGCTGCCTTCGACGCCCGCCCGCGTGGCGAGCGCCGCTAGCGCGCCGAAGGCGGCGATGAATTCGGGCCGGCAGTCCGGATAGCCGCTCGAATCCAGGACGTTGACGCCGATGAACACATCGCGCGCCCCGAGCACCTCGGCCCAGGCGAGCGCCAGCGACAGCATGATGGTGTTGCGCGCCGGAACATAGGTGATCGGTATGCCGGTCGTGGGTGTTTCCGGAACCGTAAGACGTGAGTCGGTGAGCGCCGAGCCGCCGATGCCGGCGAGATCGACGCCCATGACCCGGTGCTCGCGGGCGCCGCCGGCGCGCGCCACGCGCCGCGCCGCGTCCAGCTCGGCGGCATGGCGCTGCCCGTAATCGACCGACAGCGCGTGACAGATGAATCCCTGTTCGCGCGCAATCGCCAGCGCCGTGGCCGAGTCGAGGCCCCCGGACAACAGCACCACGGCCCGAGATCCGTCCACTACTTCCCCGGCACGTTGCCCCAGAGGTATTTGTGCAGCTGGATCTGCAGGCGCACCGGCAGCCGGTCCTCGAGTATCCAGTCGGCGAGCTCGCGCGCCGCGAGCTGCTCATGACTCGGCGAAAACAACACCGTGCAGCCGGCCGGGAGGGTAAGGTCGCGCAGCTTGGCGCGACTCCATTCGTAGTCGCTGCGGCCGCAGATCACGAACTTCACCAGGTCCCGCGAACACAGCCGCGCCAGCTCCTCATAGCGGTTGCGGCGCTCCTCGCCGGAACCGGGCGTCTTGACGTCGACGACTTTGGACACACGCGCATCGACGCCTGCGAGCGGCATCGCGCCGCTGGTTTCCAGTGACACCCGCAGGCCGGCATCGCACAGCATGGTCAGCAGCGCCGTGCAGCCCTTCTGCGCCAGAGGCTCGCCTCCGGTCACGCATGTGTACGGGGTGCTGAACTCGCGTACCCGCGCGACGATCGCGTCCGCTTCCCACCACTCCCCGCCGTGGAAGGCATAGGCAGTGTCGCAATACTGGCAGCGCAGCGGGCAGCCCGTGAGGCGCACGAACACAGTTGGCCAGCCTGCGGTGTCCGCCTCGCCCTGCAGGGAGTGGAAGATCTCGGTGATCTTGAGGCGCGTCACTGCATGCGCCCTGGCCGCGCGGGATGCCTTACTGGGAGGGTGAGGTGGAAACGCGGCGCAGCCGGTCGGCCGCGAGCTTGGCGGACTCGCTCCCCGGGTATTTCTGCATGACCTCGTTCAGCGTGGCCCGGGCAGCGGAATATTGCTTCAGGGCATACTGCGTGTAACCGAGCTTCAGCAGCGCATCGGGCGCCTTGCGTGAGTCCGGCCATTTCTTGAGCACCGCGCGGAACGCTGCGGCCGCCGCCTCGTAATCGTGGTTCACGTAGTAGGCTTCTCCCAGCCAGTACTGGGCATTGTCCGCCAGCGCACTGGCGGGATAGGTGCCCAGGAAGTCCTTGAAGCCCGTGATCGCAACCGAGTAACTGCCGGCCTTGAGGGCATCAAACGCCTGGGTATACACCGCCTGCTCGACCGAGGAGGGTGCGTTGCCCGCAGCGGCCCCGGGCGCCGCGCCCGGGCTCGTGGCCCCGCCCGGCGCGGCAGTCTCCCCGATGGCGCTGCCGCTCGCGGCCCCGCCCGCCGCCACCCCAGCGCCCGCCGCTCCGCTCGCTGCCGCCAGGCGCTTGTCCAGATCGGCGTATAGATCGCGCTGCTGCTTGGCCAACGCCTCATTGCCGTGCTCGAGCTCCTCCAGCCGGCCGCGCAGCTGGCGCACGGCGCCCTGCACTTCGTCAAGGCGCTGGGCGACTTCGACCTGGTTCGCAACGATGCGCTCGATGCGCGTGATACGCGCATCGAGGTCGTTCAATTTCAGCTGCACCGGGTCCGCCTCCGGCGGGGTGCTGGCACACCCGACAGCGAGCACCGCAACCGACAAGGCAGACAGGGTCAGGCGCATGGAATGCTCCTTGCGATACTCACTCACTTGGGCGGCAGTGGCTGCGTCAGGTACACGATCTCGACGCGCCGGTTCTTCGCCCAGGCTGCCTCATCGTGTCCGGGTGCCGCGGGGCGTTCCTCGCCGTAACTCACCGTGGAGATCTGCGCGTCCGCGGCGCCCTGCAGCAGCAGCGCGCGGCGCACCGACTGCGCGCGGCGTTCGCCGAGCCCGATGTTGTACTCGCGCGAGCCGCGCTCGTCGGTATGTCCCTCGAGCCGTACGCGCGTGCCCGGATGGCCGGCGAGATACTTCGCGTGTGCCGCCACCACGTCGGTGCCGGTGCCCTTGATCTCGCTGTTGTCGAAGTCGAAGTACACCACCTTCGTCGCGAGCAGCCCCGCCTGCGGTCCCGCCGCCTCCTCGTCCGCAGCCGCGGCGGCGTTGGCGCTGGTGGCCCCGGATCCCTGCACACCCTCGTTGGCGCTGGGCGCGGCGGGCGCTTCGGCTTTCGGCCGCTTGGCAGCGCAGGCGCCGAGCGCCACCGATGCCGCAACCAGCAGTACTACCATCACTCGATGCATAGACACTTTCTCCGTCATTCCTCTTCTCCCGAATCTCAAAACAACCGCGCAGGCTCAGGGGCTGAACGGTCCCCACGCAGGCTCACGGACCTCGCCCTGAGGAGCCTTGAGGCGCAGGCCCGTCAGCCCATCGGTCGACACCGTCGCCAGCGCCCCGCGCTCACCGTCACGCTCCGAATAGATAAGTGTAGCCCCATTGGGCGCGAAACTCGGCGATTCGTCCAGCCGCCCGTGCGACAGCACGCGCAGCGTCCCGCTGGCGAGATCCTGGACCGCAATCCGGTACGCGCCGTTGTCGAGCGTTACCATCGCCAACTGCGAGCCGTCCGGCGATACGCGCGGGCGGGCGTTGTAACTGCCGCCGAAGGTGATGCGCTTGGGATGTGCGCCCGGCTGCGCGGCGATCTGGTAGATCTGCGCCGAGCCGGCGCGGTCGGACGTGAAGTACAGCGAGTGTCCATCCGGTGCCCACACCGGCTCGGTGTCGATCGCCGGATCGTCGGTGACGCGTGTCAGGTCCTGGGAGCTGAGATCGAGGATGTAGATGTCAGGATTGCCAGAGCTCCCTCCCAGGGTGAGCGCCAGCTTGCGGCCGTCCGGCGACCACTCGGGGGCGCCGTTGACACCGGCGCGCGCCGACACCTGCCGGCGCTCGCCGCTGCGCACCAGCTGCACGTACACCCCGGAGTGCTTGGTCTCGAACGACACATACGCGAGCCATTGCCCGTCCGGCGACCACGAGGGCGACATGAGGGGAAAGCGCGACTCCAGAACCAGGTGCTGGTTCACCCCGTCGGCATCAGCGACGATGAGTTGGTAGCGCTGCGCCGGCGGGCTGCCGTCGACCGCCACGTAGGCGATGCGGGTTGCGAACGCACCGCGCACGCCGAGGATCTTCTGGTAGATGACGTCGCTCACCCTGTGGGCAGCGTTGCGCAGCGCACTCGGCGCCCCCACGAAGCGCTGCGCGGCGAGCCGCGCTCCCGTCAGCGAGTTCACCAGGTCAAAGTCGATCGCCAGCTGGCCGTTCTCCACGGGGGTCACACGGCCGACCACCACGTAGTCGCTGCCGGTGCCCTTCCAGAGAGCCGCCGCGATCTCATCAGCGCGCGTTGGCGTGGCCGGCATGCGCTCGCGCGGCAGTGCCCGAAAGCGCCCGCTGCCTTCCAGGTCGTGCTGCACGACCTCGGCCACATCCAGGCCGCCGTCCGCAGGTACGGCACGCGCGAACGGCACGATCGCGATCGGCACCGGATCGCGTACCCCGGAGGTGATCTCGATCTGGAGTGCGGCGCGGGCGTTGTGCGTGGCGCACAGGCCGACGAGGATCAGCGCGGGCGCTGCTGCGATGCCCAGCGGCCCTAACATGAGTAGCTTGGCCGGTATCGGTCGCATGCGCATCAGTCCGGCTTGAAGTTGATCTTGAGGTTGCGGTCGAAGAGTGCTGGATCGGGCGGCGGGGGCAAGGGCGATGCGCGGTACACCGCGGCTTCAATCGATTCACGCACCGCCTGATCCCCGTTGCATTCGCCGATACTTACCTGCGTCACTTCCCCTCCCGGGACCTGGGTCACATTCAACACGCATTGTATCCCCGGCCGCGCCGTCGGCGGTCGCAGCCACGCGCGCGTGATCTTCGCGGCGATCTGCGACTCCCAGCTGGCCAGTGCCGCGCCCGAGCGTGCCACCTTGGCACGCTCCTCGGCCGCGAGACTGCGCTGCAGTTCCGCCACGCTATCACTGCTCTCCTGAGCGTCCGCCTGTCTCTGCCGCTCCGCCGCGGCGCGTTTCTGCGCCGCGGCGCGCTCTTCGGCCTTACGCTGCTCCTCGGCCTTGCGCTCCTCGGCCTTGCGCTGCTCCTCGGCCTGCTTCGCCTGCGCGGCCTGCAGTTCCGCCGCCCTCTGCTCGGCGGCGCGGCGCTCTTCGGCCGCCGCCGCTTCTGCCTGTTGCCGCTCCTGCTCGCGGTGCGCCCGTTCCTCGGGCGTCGGTGGCGGTGGTCCGACCGGCTCCTGCGGCTGCTCGGTCGGCGCTGGGGCCGCGGGCGGTGCGGGTTGCGGCGGCGGCTGCACCGCGCCTTTCACGGCGCGCGCCTCGACCACGGTGGCCTCGATCGCCAGCGTCGGCGCCGGCCGCGGCGGCTGGCGGAACATCAACCATCCGTACACCAGCGCGGCCAACAGCGCTCCGTGCAGCAGCACCGACAGCGCAATCGAAACCCATCGATCACTCTCTCGCTGCATGTCTCAGGCGCATCAGCTCCCGCGCCGGGCACGTTCCGGCAGCGGCTCGGTGATGAAGCCGAGCTTGCGCGCCCCGGCGTGCTGCAGGATGACCATCGCCTGTACCACCCGGCCGTAGGCCACCGCGCTGTCGGCCTTCACCAGCACCTGCACGTCCGGGTTGCGGCGCAGCGCCGCGGTGGCGCGCGCCGCCACCGTGTCCTCATCGACAGCCACCTGCGGATTGCCGCCGATGTTGAGATACAGGCGTCCGTCACGATCCACCGACAACACCAGCGGTTGGAGCCGTTGCGCCTCCAGAGGTTCCGCGCCGGCCTTGGGCAGGTCCACCTTCACGCCCTGTGTGAGCAGCGGCGCGGTGATCATGAAAATGATCAACAGCACCAACATCACGTCGATGTACGGCACGACGTTGATCTCGCCCATCAGCCGCCGCCCGCGCGAGGTTTGTGCCATGACTAGCGCTCCTGACCCGGGGGCGGGCCCGTGACGCGTGACGCGTGCCGCTGCAGAATGGTGGAGAACTCCTCGATGAAGGCATCGAAGCGCATTTCCAGGCGCGTCACCTGGTCGGCGAAGCGGTTGTAGGCCACCACCGCGGGGATCGCCGCGAACAGCCCGATGGCGGTTGCCACCAGGGCTTCGGAAATTCCCGGCGCCACCATGGCGAGGGTGGCCTGCTGGACGTTACCGAGCGATGAGAACGCACTCATGATTCCCCACACCGTGCCGAACAGCCCGACGTACGGACTGGTGCTGCCGACGGTGGCGAGCGTGGCGAGGCTCTGTTCGAGCCGGTCGATCTCCTTGAGCTGCGCGACGCGCATCGCGCGCCGCGAGCCCTCGAGCAGCTGGTCCCCGCCGGTGGCGCTCTGACGCTGGCGCGCAAACTCGCGGAAGCCGAACTCGAAAATACCCGCCATGCCGGTCGCGCCGCCGCCCGACTCGATCGCCCGGTACAGCTGCGCCAGGTCATCGCCCGACCAGAAGCGGCCCTCGAAACGGTCGGCTTCGCGGCGTGCGCGCCCGATGACCCGGCGTTTGCGGAAAATGATCGCCCAGGAGCCGAGCGACGCCAGCAGCAATATGCCAATGACGATCTGCACCGGCACGCTCGCCTGGGCGATGAGGCGCAGGATCGACAGCTGCTCACCCACTGCCGGGGGCCTCCGCGGCCAAGGCACCCGCCAGGAACCCCGGCAGGCGCTGCGGCCGCATGGTGCGCACATCGACGCACGCCACTCGCACGCTCGCTTCGAGCAGCAGCTGCGGCGCGCGCCCGGCGGCGGGTGTGCGATAGATGCGCTGCGCGAAGCGCAGCGACGCCGCCCCATCGGAGCGCGGCTCACAGGTGATCTGCAGCTCGTCATCCAGCCGCGCCGGGGCCCGATAGTCCACCGACAGACTCACGACCGTGAACACGATGCCCGGATCACGGGCGAGCTGCAGCTGCGAGTGTCCCCGTGCACGCAGCCACTCGGTGCGTGCGCGCTCGAGGAAGCGCAGGTAGTTGGCGTAGTAGACGATGCCGCCGCCGTCGGTGTCCTCCCAGTACACGCGCGCCGGCCAGCGAAACACGCTCATCGCGGATCCTCGAACAGCTGCAGCGTGGCGGCGCCACGCTCGGGCGGCTTGAGACCGAAATGCAGGTAGGAAGCGCGCGTGACCATGCGCCCGCGCGCGGTGCGCACCAGGAATCCCTGCTGGATCAGGAACGGCTCGGTGACGTCCTCGAGCGTGCCGCGCTCCTCGCCGAGCGCCGCCGCAAGACTATCGATACCGACCGGACCGCCGTCGAAGCGCTCGATGATCGCCGTGAGGAGCTTGCGGTCCAGGGTGTCGAATCCCAGCCGGTCCACCTCGAGCATGTCGAGCGCGGCGTCGGCGACCGCCTCATCGATGCGCCCGTCGGCGCGCACCTGCGCATAATCGCGCACCCGCCGCAGCAAGCGGTTGGTGATGCGCGGCGTGCCGCGCGAGCGCTGCGCGATGCGCCGGGCGCCGCCCTCATCGATGGCTACACCCAGGATGGCGGCGGAGCGCTTCACGATGCGCTCCAGGTCCGCGACCTCGTAGAACTCGAGCCGCTGCACGATGCCGAAGCGGTCGCGCAGCGGTGAGGTGAGCAGCCCCGCGCGCGTGGTCGCTCCCACCAGCGTGAACGGCGGAACGTTCAGCTTGATGGAGCGCGCCGCCGGCCCCTCGCCGATCATGATGTCGAGCTGGTAGTCCTCCATCGCCGGATAGAGCACCTCCTCGACCACCGGGGTGAGGCGGTGGATCTCATCGACGAACAGCACGTCGCGGGCCTGCAGGTTGGTCAGCAGCGCGGCGAGATCTCCCGGGCGCTCCAGCACCGGGCCGGAGGTCTGGCGCAGATTCACGCCGAGCTCGGCCGCGATGATGTGCGCCAGCGTCGTCTTGCCGAGGCCGGGGGGGCCGAAAATCAGCACGTGATCGAGCGCCTCACCGCGCTGCCCGGCGGCGCGGATGAAGATCTCGAGCTGTGTTTTCACCGGCAACTGGCCGACGTACTCCTCGAGCCGGCGCGGCCGGATGGCCCGCTCGACCGCCTCCTCCTCGGCGGCCGCCGTGCCACTGATGATGCGTTCGGCTGTCACGGGTACGAGATCTACTCCCGCGCCGCGCCCTGCAGGGCGCGGCGGATCAGTTCCTCAGTCGAATGTGTACCGGGACCGACCGCTTTGAGCAAGCGCGCCGCCTCCGCGGGACGGTAGCCGAGCGCCACCAGGGCGCCGTACGCCTCCCCCGCCGCGCTCGCGCTCGCCGCCAGCGGTGCGCCGGGTGTCTCCTGGGGCGGCGCCAGGCGATCGCGCATTTCCACGATCAACCGCTCGGCGGTCTTGCGACCTACCCCCGGCACACGCGTCAGCGTACTGATGTCCTCATCGAGCACGCACTGGGCAAAGGCGCTGACGCTGATTCCCGACAGCAGCGCGAGCGCGATCTTAGGCCCCACGCCCGACACCTTGATCAGGCTGCGGAACAGGCGCCGCTCGTCCTCGGTGGCAAACCCGTACAGCACGTGCGCGTCCTCGCGCACGACCAGGTGCGTAAGCAGACGCACTTCCTCACCCACCGCCGGCAGGTGGAAGAACGTCGACATGGGCGCCTCCAGCTCGTATCCGAGCCCGCCGACGTCGACCGTGAGTTGTGGGGGTGTCTTGGAGGCGATTGTGCCACGCAGCGAGCCGATCATCGCCCGGCGTGCCTCAGGCGCGCGCCGCCCTGCTGTGCCAGCGTGCCGAGCCGGCGCGCGTGCGCGTGGCACACGGCCACCGCGAGCGCATCCGCCGCGTCTGCGCCCGGGCGTGCGGCGAGACCGAGCAGCGTGCGGATCATGTGCGCCACCTGGAACTTTTCCGCGGCTCCTGAGCCCACCACCGCCAGTTTGATGGCGCGGGGTGCATATTCAAACACCGGCACGCCCTCGGGGATGGCGCACAGCGCCGCGCCGCGTGCCTGCCCGAGCTTCAAGGCGCTGTCGACGTTGCGGCTGACGAACACGCGCTCCACCGCCACCTCCGCCGGTTGGTGTTGGGACAGCAGTGCCCGCAGACCCTCGAAGATCATGCGCAGGCGCGCCGCGGGCGCCGCGGCGGTGAGGTTGAGACACCCGTGTGCGACCGCAATGAGCTCACTGCCGCGGCACTCGATCACGCCAAAGCCAGTGCGCCGCGAACCGGGGTCGAGCCCCAGCACCCGTACAGTGAGCGCCGCGCTGAACTGCGCGGCGGCGGGCTCAAATGCGCGCCAGGACCTCGTCCGATATCTCGACATTCGAGTACACGTCCCGTACTTCGTCCAGCTCTTCGAGCGCTTCCAGCAGGTGCACCATCAACACCGCGGTCTCGCCCGACAGCTCCAGGGAGGTCGCGGCGCGCTGCGTGACTTCCGCGGTCGCGGGCGCGAAGCCGTGATGCTTGAGCACGGCGCACACGGTGTCGAACTCCAGGGGATCGGCCAGTACCTCGACGGAACTGTCGGCGTTGGGTACGACGTCTTCTGCGCCGGCTTCCAGCGCCACCTGCATCAGCCGCTCCTCGTCCGTCCCCGGCGGGTAGGTCATGAGGCCCACGGTGTTGAACAGGTAGCTCACCGAGCCGTCGGCCCCGAGTCTGCCCCCGTGTTGCACGAATGCGCGGCGTACCTTCGCGCCCACCAGGCCGCGATCGTCGGTGACGCAATCGACCATGACCGCAGCGCCGCCGGGGCCGTAACCCTCGTAGCGCACGGTCTCCCAGCCTTCCGGCGCAGCACGTGCGAGGCGCTTGTCACGCCGCAGTACCTGGGCGCTCCCGCGGCGCCGGATGTTAGCCCACTTGCTGTGCCCCGCCATAGGTAACGCCGCCCGACGCGGCACCGCCGAAGCGCACCGCTGGAAAAACAGTCGCGTATGATAGCCGGTAAACCTCGCGGACGACACGCTGGCGCGTTTTGCCCTCGCCGCTCGCTCAAGAACCGTTATCCGTGGAAACCAGTCAACTGTGCCCGCCCCAGCTCCGCGAGGCCATCAACGCCGCACGCGCGGCGCTCGAGCAGGCCAACGCACGCGCACCGGCCGATCTGGCGTACGCCGCGGAAGCTGCCGAGATCATGGGGCGCCTCACCGAAAGCACCGAGCTCGCGCACGCGCTGCTCGCGCGACCGCTGCTCGCACGGTCAGCCCTCACGCCCGATGAGACCGCCGGCATCGTCGGCCGCCCAGCGACCGAGATCGCCGCGGCACTGCTGCGCCTGGGAACCCTCGGACTGCCCCGTGACTGGTCGCCGGCGCTCGGCCTGAACACGCGTCAGGCCGAAACGCTGCGCAAGATGCTGCTCGCGGTCGTCAGCGACCCGCGCCTGGTGCTGGCGCGGCTCGCCGAGGAGCTGGTCGCGCTGCGCCACGCGCGCGAGCTGCCGGGCCCGGAGCGCGAGCGGCGCGCGCTGGAGGCGCGCGCCATCTACGCGCCCCTCGCCAACCGCCTGGGCGTGTGGCAGTTGAAATGGGAGCTCGAGGATCTCGCCTTCCGCTACCTCGAGCCGCACGAGTACCGCCGCGTCGCCGCCGCGCTCAACGAGCGGCGCGCCGACCGCGAGCGCTACATCGAGACCTTGTGCGCGGAGCTGCGCGCGCGCCTGCGCGCCTCCGGCATCGAGGCCGAGGTCTACGGGCGTCCGAAGCACATCTACAGCATCTACCGCAAGATGCAGCACAAGCAGCTGGCCTTCGAGCAGCTGTTCGACGTGCGCGCCGTGCGCGTGGTGGTCGGCTCGGTTCCCGAGTGCTACGGCGCGCTCGGTATCGTCCACGGTCAGTGGCCGTATATTCCAGGTGAGTTCGATGACTACATCGCCACCCCCAAGGGCAACGGCTACCGCTCCATCCACACCGCCGTGATCGGGCCGCAGGGGCGCAGCCTCGAGGTGCAGATCCGCACGCCGCAGATGCACGAGCACGCCGAGCTCGGCGTAGCGGCACACTGGACCTACAAGGAAGGTGGTGCGCGTGATGCGCACTACCAGCGCAAGATCGAATGGGTGCGGCGCCTGCTGGAGCCACACGACGGTACCGCGGGCGGCGCCGAGTCGGACCGCGACCTGCTCGAGGGGATGCGTACCGAGCTGTTCGCGGACCGGGTCTACGTGCTCACGCCCAAGGGCGAGGTGATCGACGTGCCGCGCGGCGCGACACCGCTCGATTTCGCCTACAGCGTCCACACCTCCCTCGGGCACCGCTGCCGCGGCGCCAAGGTGAACGGGCGCATCGTGCCGCTCACACACGCGCTCGCCAACGGCGAGGTGGTCGAGATCATCACCGGCAGGCACGACGCACCGAGTCGCGACTGGCTCGCTCCCGAGCAGGGCTACCTCATTTCGGCCCGCAACCGCGCCAAGGTGCGCGCCTGGTTCCGCAAGCAGGACGTGGGCGACAACCGCAGCGCCGGCTTACGCATCGCCGAACGCGAGCTGGCGCGCATCGGCGTGCGCCCCGAGCAGCTCAGCGCCCTGGTGCAGGAGCTCAAGGCCCACGACACCGATCACCTGCATCAGCTGCTCGGGGAGGGCGAGGTCACCGTTACGCAGCTGCTGCAGGCTGCGACCCGGCTGTTCGAGCCGCCTCGGCCGGTGGCGCGAGCGCCGCGTCCCGGCGCCCCGCGGCGCCGGGCTGCGCCGATCGAAATCGAGGGCGTGGGCGATCTGCCGACCACGCTGGCGCGCTGCTGTGCGCCGCTGCGTCCGCAACCGATCACCGGTTATGTCACCCTGGGCCGGGGCGTCACGGTCCATCGCAGCGACTGTGCGAGCCTGCGGCGCATGAACGCGCTCAAGCCCGAGCGCGTGCTGAAGGTCGAATGGAGCAGCGCCGACGGCGGGGCGCTCAACGTGGAGCTGTCCATCAGCGCCTATGATCGCCGCGGGCTGCTGCGTGATCTGACCGACGTGCTGGCTCTCGAGCGCCTGAGCATCGACGCCGTGACTTCCAGCACCGATCACGACTCCGGCATTGCGTATTTCGCCGTGAGCGTCGCGGTCAATGACCTCGAGCAGTTCGCCCGCGTGCTGCGGCGGCTCGCGAGCGTGCCGAATGTCATCGAGGCGCGACGGCGGCTGTAGGGCCGGCGGGGCCGTCAGCGGTTGAGTCCGTCGATGGAGCGCTTGTCGGCGGCCAGGGCCGCCTCGTGCAGCGCCTCGGCGAGCGTCGGATGGGCGTGGATGGTGCGCTGCAGATCCTCGCTGCTGGCCGAGTACTCCATCGCCAGCACCGCCTCTGCGATCAACTCACCGGCCATGGGACCCACGATGTGCACGCCCAGGATCTCATCGTCATCGCGCGCGGCCACGACCTTCGCGAAGCCGGCGGTCTGCTCCAGGGCGCGCGCACGGCCGCTGGCGAGGAACGGGAACACCCCGGTCTTGTATTCGCGGCCGCTCGCCTTGACCTGCTCCTCGGTGAGGCCGACCCAGGCGATCTCCGGCGCGGTGTAGATGACCGCCGGAATCACCTTGTAGTTGACCTCGCCGAAGCGGCCGGCGATCAGGTCCGCGACCATCGCGCCCTCCTCCTTGCCCTTGTGCGCCAGCATCGGGCCCCGTACGCAGTCCCCGATCGCCCATACGCCCTCCACGCCCGTGCGGCAGGCGTGATCGACGCTGATGAAGCCGCGCTCGTCCAGCTGCACGCCGGTATCCGCGCCGAGCAGATCCCGGGTATAGGGGCGGCGACCGATCGCCACCACCAGCCGCTCGACGGACAGGCGCTGTGCGCCCTTCGCATCCTCGTAGGTGACATCGACCGCCGCGCCCGACACCGCAGCGCCGGTGACCTTGGCGCCCAGGCGAATGTCGAGGCCGAGTTTCTTGAGGTGCCGCAGCGCTTCCCTGGCGAGCTGCTGGTCGGCGAATGCCAGGAAATCCGGCAGCGCCTCCAGCACCACCACCTCGGCGCCGAGGCGCCGCCACACGCTGCCCAACTCCAGTCCGATCACACCCGCGCCGATGACGCCGAGGCGCTTCGGCACGGCATCAAAGTCGAGCGCCCCCCAGGAATCCACGATGTGCGGCGCCGTGAACGGCGCGGAGCGCAACTCGATCGGGGTGGACCCCGAAGCGAGCACCACGTGCCGGGCGGAGAGTTCGCGGCGGCTGCCGTCATGTGCGGTGAATTCGATCCGGCGCCCGGCGAGCAGTCTCCCGTGCCCCTGGAGCGGGGTGACGCCGGCAGCCTTGAACAGCGTGAGGATCCCCTGGGTCATACCGCGCACGATGCCGCCCTTGCGTTTCTGCATCTGCGCCAGATCGAGCGTCGCGCCCGACACCTTGATGCCGTGCACGGCAAACTCCTCGTGCACGCGATGGTAGAGCTCGGTGGACTCCAGCAGCGCCTTGGACGGGATGCAGCCTGCGTTCAGGCAGGTGCCGCCGAAGGCGGCGCTGCCGTCGCGATTCTTCCATTCATCTATACAGGCGACGCTGAGCTTGTTCTGCGCGGCGCGGATCGCGGCCGGATAGCCCGCCGGGCCGCCGCCAATGACCACCACGTCGAAGGCATCGGTTTGCATCAGATCCCCAGCAGCATCCGTCCCGGATCTTCCAGTGCTTCCTTGATCGCGACCAGGAACTGCACCGCTTCGCGGCCGTCGATGATACGGTGATCGTAGGTCACCGCCAGATACATCATCGGCCGCGCGGCGATCTGCCCGCCGACCACCATCGGCCGCTCCTGGATCTTGTGCATGCCGAGGATCGCGCTCTGCGGCGCGTTGACGATCGGCGTCGACATGAGTGAGCCGAACACCCCGCCGTTGGTGATCGTGAACGTGCCGCCGGTGAGATCCTCGATTGTGAGTGAGCCGTCGCGCGCCTTGCGGGCGTAATCGGCCACCTCTTTCTCGATCACCGCGAAGCTCTTGGCGTCGGCGTCGCGCACGATCGGCACGATCAACCCCCGCTCGGTGGAGACGGCGACGCCGATGTCGTAGTACTCGTGATAGATGATGTCGCTGCCGTCGACGGAGGCGTTCACCACCGGGAACTTCTTCAGCGCCTCGATCGAGGCCTTCAAGAAAAACGACATGAAGCCCAGCTTCACGCCGTGCTCCTTCTCGAAGCGCTCCTTGTAGCGCGCGCGCAGTTCCTGCGTGGCGCTCAGGTCCACCTCGTTGAACGTGGTCAGCAGCGCCTGGGTGGATTGCGCCTCGATGAGACGCTGTGCGATGCGGGCACGCAGGCGCGTCATGGGGACGCGCTGCTCGGCGCGCGCACCGGCCGCCACCGGGGTCCTTGCAGTGGGTGCACGGGCCGCCGGTGCCGGGGCGGCGGCAGCGGGCGCCGCTGCGCCCGCGCTCCCCGGCGGCGCTTGCGCCGGCTGTTTGCCCAGAAAACCCACCACATCGGACTTGGTCAGCCTGCCGTCGCGTCCCGAGGCCGGGATCGCCGACGGGTCGAGGTGGTTCTCCTCGACCAGCCGCCGCACCGAGGGACTCAACTTGCCGGCATCCTTGCCGCCGTCGCCGTCGGCAGCCGGCGCGGGCTTGGCAGCCGCGGCCGCTCCCGCAGCGCCGGCCGGCTTCGGCGCCGTGGCCGTTCCTGCAGTGCTGGCCGGCTTGGGCACGGCGGCCGCCGCGGCGCCCTCCTCGATGAGCGCGAGAACCTGTCCGCTGGTCACCACCGTGCCGCTCGGCACACGCAGCTCGCGCACCACGCCGTTGGCCGGCGCGGGAACTTCCAGCACCACCTTGTCGGTCTCGAGATCGGCGAGATTCTCGTCGCGGCGGATGGCATCCCCGGGTTGCTTGTGCCAGGTCACGAGCGTGGCGTCGGCGATGGACTCGGGCAGCTGTGGAACCCGGATTTCGGTGGTCATGAACGCCTTCTCATGGGGGTCGCCGGCACGGGCGCCGCAGGCGGCGCAGGCGCCGCGGTCGGTGCGGGCACCGCGGGAGCGGCCGTCAGACGCGTGGTCTCGCGCGCGGACTCCTCGGTGGTGGTCGAGCGCAGCGCGGCCGCCACCAGGGTCTGCTGCTCGATTTCGTGGATCTTGGCGATACCGGTCGCCGGCGCCGCGGCCGGCCTGCGGCCGGCATATAACACCGGTCGGCGTCCCACCAGCTCCTGCAGCCGATGACGGATCTGGTACCAGGCGCCCTGATTCTGCGGTTCCTCCTGGCACCAGACGATCTCGTTCGCGTTGGGGTAGCGGTTGAGCGTCGCCTGGTACTCCTCGCTCGGGAAGGGATAGAGCTGCTCGATGCGCACCAGGGCCACTTCGCGCAGGGCCTGCTTGCGGCGCTCCTTCAGGAGATCGAAATACACCTTGCCACTGCAAAACACGATCCGCTGCACCTGCTGCGCGGGCACATCGTCGACCTCACCGATCACGCGCGCGAAGCCGCCGCGGCTGAGATCCTCCAGCGACGACACCGACAGTTCGTGCCGCAGCAGACTCTTGGGCGTCATCACGATGAGCGGCTTGCGGAAGGACTGGCGCATCTGCCGCCGCAGCATGTGGAACATCTGTGCGGGCGTCGACGGCACGCACACCTGCATGTTGTTTTCCGCGCACAGTTGCAGGAAACGCTCGAGGCGCGCCGAGGAGTGTTCCGGCCCCGCCCCTTCGTAGCCATGCGGCAGCAGCAACACCAGTCCGCAGAAGCGCTCCCACTTGGCCTCGCCGGAGCTGATGAACTGATCGATGATCACCTGGGCACCGTTGGCGAAGTCGCCGTACTGCGCCTCCCACAGCACCAGTGAGTTCGGCTCGGTGGTGGCATAGCCGTACTCGAAGCCCATCGCCGCCTCTTCGGACAGCACCGAATCGATCACCTGCACGCGCGGCTGCCGCTCGGCGATGTGCTGCAGCGGAATCCACGTGGCGTCGGTGTTCTGATCGTGCAGCACCGCGTGCCGATGGAAGAAGGTGCCCCGCCCGCTATCCTGCCCGGTGAGGCGCACGCCGAAGCCGTCCTCGACCAGCGTCGCGTAGGCGAGGCTCTCAGCGCACCCCCAGTCGAGCGGCTGCTCGCCCTGCAGCATCTTCCTGCGGTTGGCGATCAGCTGAGCGACGCGCGGATGCAGGGTGAAGCCCTGCGGGTAGGTGGTGATGCGCTCACCGAGTGCACGCAGCCGCGCCAGCTCCACCGCCGTAGCCACCCGCTCGGTCCAGTCGACCTGCCCGTAGGCGCTCCAGTCCACCGTGTACTTGTTGCCGATCATGCCGAGCGAAGCACGCGCCTGCGGGCGCCCCTGGTCGAGTCCGTCGCGGTACTGCTCCAGCATCGCCTGCGCGTCGGCGTCCGTGAGCACTCCCGCGGCGATGAGCTG
The DNA here is from genome assembly GCA_035300445.1 of Steroidobacteraceae bacterium. Taxonomy (GTDB): domain Bacteria; phylum Pseudomonadota; class Gammaproteobacteria; order Steroidobacterales; family Steroidobacteraceae; genus 13-2-20CM-66-19. Next base: position 5,244 of record DATGVL010000055.1, on the reverse strand, counting down.
GTCGGCGTACAGGCGGCGCGCGGTGGGATGCTGGCGGATCACGTGGTACATGCCTGGTTGCGTGGCCGCCGGCTCGTCGGCCTCGTTATGGCCGTGCCGTCGGTAGCACACCAGATCGATCACCACGTCCTTGCGGAAGCGCATGCGGTACTTGAGCGCCAGGCGCCCCACGAACACCACTGCTTCCGGGTCGTCGGCGTTGACGTGGAAGATCGGCACTTCCAGCATCTTGGCCACGTCGCTGCAGTACATGGTGGAACGCAGATCGGTGGGCTCGGAAGTCGTGAAGCCCACCTGGTTGTTGATGATCACGTGCGTGGTGCCGCCGGTAAAAAAGCCGCGCGCCTGCGATAGCTGCAGCGTCTCCATCACCACGCCCTGGCCCGCAAAGGCGGCGTCGCCGTGCACCAGCAGCGGCAATACCCGCGCGGCGCGCTCATCCCCGCGGCGCTCCTGGCGCGCGCGCACCGAGCCCTCCACCACCGGATCCACGACCTCCAGATGCGAGGGATTGAACGCCAGCGCCGTGTGCACGTTGCCGTTCGCGGTGCGCAGGTCCGCCGAAAAGCCTTTGTGGTACTTCACATCTCCCGAGCCCTTGAGCCGGCCGGGATCGTAGGCGCCCTCGAATTCCGAGAACAGCGCCGCGGGCGACTTGCCCAGCAGGTTCACCAGCACGTTCAGCCGGCCGCGGTGCGCCATGCCGATGACCACTTCCTCGATGCCGGCGGCGCCGCAGTTCTGTATGAGGTCATCGAGCAGCGGAATGAACGCATCCGCGCCCTCGAGCGAGAAGCGCTTCTGGCCGACGTACTTGGTGTGCAGGTAGCGCTCGAGACCCTCGGCGGCCGTGAGTTGCCAGAGGATGTTGCGCTGCTCTTCGGGGCTGAAGCGATGCTTGAGGCGCCCCTCCTGGAACTCATCCTGCAGCCACAGCCGCTCCTCGGAGTCGGACATGTGCGCGAACTCGGCGCCGACGTTGCCGGCGTAGATATACTGCAGCTGTGCGAGGATGTCCCTGAGCTTCATGCGCTTCGGCACCGCGTCCGTGCGGCTGCCGGTGAAGAACTCGGTATCGAGATCCGCCGCCGCGAGGCCGAAGTAGTCCAGATCGAGCACCCGTGGCCTTACGCGCTGGGACAGCCCCAGGGGGTCGATGCTCGCCAGCAGGTGCCCGCGGTTGATCCACACCTGAATCAGCCGCGACACCGCCGCCTGCTGGGCATTGGCCCCCGAGGCGGCCGCCGGCAGGGCCGCCGCCCGCCCCCGCGCTGCGCGGCGCGCGATCTCAGCCCGGATGGGTCCGTGCGCGCGCTCGGCGCCCGCCGGTGCGAGCTGCGCGAAATACGCCCGCCACCGCTCGCCTACGCTCGCTGGATCGAGAAGATATTGCTCGTGGAGGGCGTCGAGAAAGGCGGCGTTACCGCCGTAGAGGGGTGTTGGTTCGAGCATGGGGAAAAAGGACCGGCAGGCCAATAGTTTAGCGTAAAAGCCGGCCGGCGAGGAAACGCGCCCTGCGGCACGTCCTAGTGGGCTTTCAGCAGTCCGAATTCGTAGGCAATCAGCGCGCCATAGATCGCCAGCACCAGGTACAGCAGCACGCCCACCCGGACGCGGCCGAAGGCCCGCAGGCGCGCCAGCTGGGTCAGCGCCACGACCCCGCCCGCCGTGAGGGCGATCTTCACCACTGCAAAGGCAGATGTCGAGCCCCCGACCAGCGGTGCCATCATCGGGTTGGCTTCGTAGGCGCCGCGCTCGAGGAGCATCAGCGTCAGCAACGCGTCGGTGCAGGAAAACACCACGATGAGTATCCCGATCACGAGCCATTGCGGATGATGCCAGTCCACGGCGCTGAGCCCGCTCTCATCGTCGCGCCGCGGCGCGCGCCGCCGCGGCCTGAAGCTCCCGTACAGCAGCGAGCGCAGCACGTTCGTGCGCCGATCAGTGCGGCGGCGTTCCTGCGGACCCGGCCCGGTGGTGCTCACGGCTATTCTTTTTATGGCGTGTTGAAGAGGTCGGTGCCGACATTGTAGCGACGCTGCGCGTGTTACGGGCTCCGACCGAGCGTGACACCGCTCACATCCCGCGGCGCCCGCGGTGCGGGCGAGGTACGCGCCCCGTCCCGGTGCCACGTTATGACACCTGCTCCTTACACCTCTATATGATCACGGCGGATGTCCGCCAAGAGCGTCAGCCCCCTGAGCCCCGGCCCGCCAACGGACGGCCTGCCGGTGCCACGCCGCTACTGGGCGGTCGCGGCCATCGTGCTCGCGATCGCGATGTCGGTGCTCGACAGCACCATCGTCAATATCGCGCTGCCCTCCATCGCACGCGATTTTGGCGCCACGTCCGCCGCCTCGATCTGGGTCGTCAACGCCTACCAGCTGGCGATCCTGGTGGTGCTGCTGCCGCTCGCCTCCCTGGGAGAGGTCGTGGGCTATCGACGCGTCTCCCAGGCCGGGCTTGCAGTTTTCACGCTCGCCTCGCTCGCCTGCGCGTGCGCCCCCACCCTGCTCACCCTCAGTATCGCGCGCGTCATCCAGGGCCTCGGGGCCGCGGGGATCATGAGCGTGAGCGCCGCGCTGGTGCGCTTCACTTACCCACAGCGCGACCTCGGGCGCGCCCTCGGCATCAACGCGTTCGTCGTCGCCACCTGTGCCGCCCTCGGTCCGACCATCGCTTCGGCGGTGCTGGCCGTGGCGCAGTGGCGCTGGCTGTTTGGCATCAACGTGCCGCTGGGCGTGATCACCATCCTGATCGCGATCCGTGCCCTTCCGGACACCGAACGCACACCGCGCCCGCTCAACTATGCGGGCGCGGCGCTGTATGCCGGCACGTTTGGTCTGCTGCTGAGCGGGCTGCAGTCCCTCGCACATCACGCCGCAACCGCGCTCGCACTGGTGCAGATCGGTTGCGGCTGCGGACTCGGATGGCTGCTGGCACGGCACGAGTTGCCGCGTGCCGCGCCGCTCATTCCCTTCGACCTGCTGCGCATCCGTGTCTTTTCCCTGTCGCTCGCGACATCGGTGTGCTCGTTCATGGCGCAGATGAGTGCGCTGGTGGCGCTGCCGTTCGAGATCCAGCGGCTCGGTCACAGTGCAGTGGCCACGGGCCTGTTCATGACGCCCTGGCCGCTGGCGCTGGCGGTGGCGGCACCACTCGCCGGCAGGCTCGCAGATCGCCATGCGCCCGGCCTGCTCGGAGGACTTGGGCTGCTTGCCATGGCCGCGGGACTGGTGTTGCTCGCGTTCCTTCCGGCGAGCAGCACCCCCGCGGCATTTGTGTGGCGTATGGCGCTGTGCGGTGTGGGCTTCGGCTTCTTCCAGGCCCCCAATAATCGCGCCATCATGAATTCCGCGCCGCACGCCCGCAGCGGCGTCGCCGGCGGCATGCTGAGCGCGGCGCGCCTGCTCGGCCAGACCCTGGGCGCCGCCGGCGTCGCCATTTTGTTTCGCCTCTACGCCGTCGCAGGTTCAAACTTCGCGCTGTGCCTGGCGGCGCTGCTGGCGCTCGCCGGCGCAATAGTCAGCCTCGTGCGGCTGACCTCACGCCCGACGGAGGGGACGACATGAGTGACGGGATACCGGGCGCGCCGGCGGCGGTCGCGCCCATCAAGCCGCCCTTCACCTGGGCGAGCGCAGTCGCCAAGGTGCGGATGGCGGAGGACGCCTGGAACAGCCGCGATCCGCAACGCGTGTCGCTCGCGTACACGGAGGACTCGGTGTGGCGCAACCGTGCGGAGTTTCTGCACGGGCGCGCGGCCATCCAGGAGTTCCTGCGCCGCAAGTGGAGCCGCGAGCTCGATTACCGGCTCATCAAGGAAATCTGGGCATGCGGCGAGAACCGCATCGCCGTGCGCTTCGCCTACGAGTGGCACGACGACTCGGGAAACTGGTTCCGCTCCTACGGCAACGAGAACTGGGAGTTCGATGCCGGTGGGCTGATGCGCCGGCGCATCGCCTCCATCAACGACCTTCCCATCGCCGCAGCCGATCGCAAGTACCGCTGGAGTGCGCCCGGACCCAGGCCCCAGGATCATCCCGGCCTGAGCGATCTGGGCTTGTGAGAGGGGCGAATGGCTTGCGCACCATCACTCGAACTTCTATTCCTAAGACATTGAAGATGCTAGGGAACGATCCAATCGCCCTCCGGCACGACACGGGTGCCAGCCGGCTCGGGAAAACGTACGAGATAGGCGCCTTTGAGGCGAACCGCTGTCCCGGCGCAAGTCCCAGCCGCGGATAGTAACCGTTGATGATGCGATGGCTGAGCTCGACTTCCACGCGCTCGAGTAGGTAGTCGGGCACGAAATTGTCGAGCATGGTGCCGGCGGCCTCGGCCAGGATCGACCAGGCGAGATACGTGTCCGTCTGGGTGCGCCGGCAACGGAGCATTCTCCAGGCCGCCCATCAGACCGGACACGAACACACTCTTAGGGAGGGTCACGCCGGCGGGCAGGGCTTTTAGATCCTCGGGCCGCAGCCACAACACCAGCGCATCGGCGCCGCCCGCATCGCGCGCCACTTCAGACAGCTCGCGTGCCGGCTGCCGGGATTTGAGCTCATGCATCGCGACCGTGGCGCCCTGCGCAGTCAGCGCGGCGGCCAGGGCCTGCGTCCACCTCCCCTGCTGCGGCCGGCAGCGTCAGTGAGGCTGCCACCGCGCCGGCCATGACTGCCAGCATGCCGGAGGCCTTGATTCGAGCGCTCATCGGTGAGGCTCCGACGCTTAAGGGAGATAATCTGAGTAATCGCCTAGAATCCCCCAGCACACCCGTGGGAGCGCCGGCTCTTGATCAACATCGTCATCGTTGACAACCACACCCTCGTTCGCAAGGGCATTCGGGCACTGCTCGTCAGCCAGCCCGATCTCAATGTCGTTGCGGAAGCGGGGACTTACGAGGAAGCGCTAGAGCAGTTGCAGCTGCATCGCGTGGACGTGGTGATTTTCGATATCGCGATGCCGGTCCCCGCGCCGGGACGCGACAGCCTCGAGCTGATCGCACACGTGCGCACGGCCCAGCCGCATGCCCGCACGCTCGTGTTGACCATGCACACCGAGAATGAATACGCGGCGCGGGCTCTCAAAGCCGGTGCGCACGGGTACGTGACCAAGGACGTCACCCCTGAACTCCTGATCAACGCCATCCGACGCGTCGCCAGCGGTGCGCTCTTTCTCAGCCCGAATATCGCGCAGAGCCTCGCGCTGCGCGTGGCGCTGCAGGACGACATCGCACCCCTGCAC
>DATGVL010000054.1:0-8695 GCA_035300445.1 Steroidobacteraceae bacterium | reverse complement strand
CGGGCGCCGTAGCTTTGGCCGCGGGCGCCGCGCCGGGCGCATCGGCCGCAAGATCGGCGATCTTGAGGGTGAGGAGCGAATCACCGGCGCCCGTCTGCGCGCTGCGATACTCCTTCAGTGCCGCGGTCTTGTCGCCCTTGGCATAGAAGGCATCGCCGCGCACCTCGTGGTATTGCGCGGCGAAGGCTCCGGGTTGAGCGGCGTTGAGAGTGCCGAGCGCGCCGTCGGCTTTGCCCTGAGCGATCTGTACCCGCGCCAGCCGCAGCCGCGCCACCAGGGCCAGGTCCCGATCCTTGGAATTCACCGCCACCGCGGTGAGCTCCCCCGCCGCCCGATCGAGCTCGCCGCCGAGCACGTACAGGCGCGCCGCCAGCAGCCGCGCCTGGTCCGTATAGGGCGAGGCCGCGTAGCCGCGCTCGAGCTCACCAAACAGCGCCAGGGCACGGGCACGATCACCGCCGTCCAGGGCCTGGACCATCTGCGTGTACTTCGCGCCCGCCTCGAGCCGCCCGGCATCCAGGTGCCCCTGCCACCAGCGCCAGCCGTAGACGCCCGCCGCCACCACGGCGACGGCCACAATCACGGCCGGCCCATTTTCCCGCACCTGAGTCTTGATCCATTCCCACTGTTCTTTTTCGGACAGGTACTCTTCCACGCTTCCTCCAACATCACGCCGCTTGCGGCCCCGCGCCGCGCACCCTGGCCAGCGCCGCATCCACGCCGGCGGCCAGCGCAACGATCGGGCACTCGCTCTGACCGGACTCCTCGCGTAAAGGTTTCATGGCCACGACGCCGCGCGCGAGCTCATCGTCGCCGATGATCAGCGCCAGCGGCGCGCCGCTCTTGTCCGCACGGCGGAATTGCGCCTTGAAGTTGCCTCCACCCAGGTTGAGCTCGAAACGCACTCGCGGCCGCTCGCTGCGCAGGCGCTCGACGAGTTCCAGCGCCTGCACCGCAGCCTGCGGACCGCTGACCACGACGTACACGTCCGGGCGGGGCGCGGGCACCGTGCCGGAAGCCGCCTGCAGCAGCGCCACCAGGCGCTCGATGCCCATCGCAAAACCGATCGCGGGTGTCGCCTCACCCCCGAGCTGCGCGATCAGGCCGTCGTAGCGGCCGCCGGAGCATACGGCATTCTGTGCGCCGCTGGACGGGGTGATCCACTCGAACACCGTGCGGTTGTAGTAATCGAGGCCGCGCACCAGGCGCGGGTTGATCTCGTAGCTCACGCCCACGGCGCGCAGCATGCTGCACAGCGCCTCGAAGTGTGCATGGGACTCCGGGTCCAGATGCTCGGTGAGGAGCGGGGCGCCGCGAATCACCTCCTGCATTTCCGGGTGCTTGCTGTCCAGGACGCGCAGCGGGTTGGCGTCGAGGCGCCGCTGGCTGTCGGGGTCGAGGCGCGCGGCGTGGGCACGCAGGTACTCGAGCAACCGGGCGCGATACTCGCGGCGGCTGTCCGGCGTGCCGAGGGAATTGATCTGCAGCTTGAGGCCGGTGATCCCCAGGCGCCCCCACAGCCGCGCACTGAGCGCGATGAGCTCCGCATCCACATCGGGGCCGGGGCAGCCGACCGCCTCCACGTCCACCTGCCAGAACTGCCGGTAGCGGCCGGCCTGCGGTGTCTCGTGGCGGAACATCGGCCCCAGACACCACAGCTTGTGGCGCTGTCCGCGCAGCAGGCCGTTGGAAATGAGCGCGCGCACGATGCCGGCGGTAGCTTCGGGGCGCAGCGTGAGGCTCTCGCGCTCGCGGTCGGTGAAGGTATACATCTCCTTGCCGACCACGTCGGTGTGCTCGCCGATGGCGCGCTTGAACAGCTCGGTGCGCTCCACCACCGGCACGCGAATCTCTTCGTAGCCGTACGCGCCGAGCAGCTCGCGCGTGCACGCTTCGAAGTGCTGCCAGGTGCCGATCTCGGAGGGCAACACGTCATTCATCCCGCGGATCGGCTGGATCTGCTCCGCCACCTTAATCCCCATGCGCCAGCCGCGGCGGCGCCGCCGTGGTGCGCCCATCGGCTTCGATCAGCAGCCGTGCGCTGCCGTCGTGGCGCACCAATCCCTCGAGCCTCACCGCCTGATCGTTGACGCGCAGCGCCACCGCCGGTGCGTTACCGAGAGTCACGCGCAGCGGGGGTGAGCCGTCGAGCGTGCGCGGCGCACTGCCTGCTCCGTACAGGCCCTGCAACAGGCGCCGCCCGCTCGCATCCGAGACCTCCACCCAGCAGAGCCCCGAGAACTTCAACGCCAGCTGCGTGGTGCCAGGCGCCGCCCCATCGGCGGCGCCTGCACTCGAGCGCGTCGCGGCGGCACCGGCCGCCGGCAGTGCAGCGGCCGCGAGCGGCTGCGCTCTCTCGCCCGGGGTGGTGAGCAGCCACCACAGCAGCGCGAGCAGCGCAATTCCTGCCAGCCCCAGCAGCCCCGGCATCACCAGCCGCGCAGCGCCCCGGCCCGGCGCGCGGCGTGCGATGCGGGTGAGATCCGGGCGCGGCGCGGGAGGGCGGCGTGCATACAGCTCCTGCAGCTCGGAGGGCGACTCGCCGATGAGCTCGGCATAGCGGCGCAGGTGCCCGCGCACGTATACATCGGCGCCCAGGGCCGCGAAGTCCTCCGCCTCCATCGCTTCCAGGGTGCCGGGGTCGAGGTGCAGTCTTTCCGCCGCCTGTGCGAGGCTGAGGCCCTGGTTTTCGCGCCCGCCGCGCAGCCGCGCGCCGGTGCCGCAGCGTTGCTCGCCGCCAACTTCACTTGCCATGGGCGTCAGCCGGGGTTGTGATCGAGTTCCGCCAGGGCGCGCGCCTGGTCGGTCCCGGGGAAGTCCATCTGCAGCCGGCGCGCGTAGTGTTGCGCACCGACCCTGTCGCCCTGGGCACGCGCCACGCGCACCCCGAGCAGCAGCAGGTCCGCGGTCGCCTCGTAGCTGCCGATGAAGGCATCGATCCCGGCGCGCGCCGGGGCGAGCTCGCCGTGCTGAAACTGCAGCTCCGTGAGCTGGTAGAGGGCTTCCGCGAAGTTCGGCCGGATCCGCAGGGCGCGGCCGAAGTCGGCACGCGCTTCCTCGTCGCGCTTCGCCGCGCGCAGGCACACCCCGGCATTGGTGTAGGCCGCCTCGGGGGTGCGATACAGCGCGTTGTGCGCCGCCTCCTCGAAGCGGCGCACACCCTCCTCGGTGCGACCGCTCTGGCACAGGTACACGGCGTAGTTGTTCACCACTTGCGGGTCGTGCGGCGCCAGCCGCAACGAGGTGCGGAACTCCGCGTCCGCTTTTGCGGGGTCGTGCATGCGGTCGAACAGCATGGCGCGGGCGCTGTGAACGTCGGCGCTGCCCGGGGCCTCGGCGAGCGCCCGATCGAGCTTGTCCTTCGCCAGCGCGACATCGCCCTGGTGCAGGTAGGCGATCCCGAGCTGCACGTTGTAGGCGGCCGCATCGCGTGACTTGTTCGGATGCGCAGTTGCGCAGGCGGCGAGCAGCAGCGTCAGCGCGCCGGCCGCGAGGCGCGGCGGCAGCGGGTGGTGCGAAGTGGTGTTGACTGGGTTGCTCATGGTTGAACCGCGACGCCGATGACCTTGCTCCCGAGACGCACGGTGGTGCGATCGATGACGCGCCCGGCCAGCTGTCCGCAGGCGGCGTCGATGTCGTCGCCGCGGGTGCGGCGGATGGTCGCCAGCACGCCCCGCTGCAGCAGCTCGTCACGGAAGCGCTGGATGACGGGCGCGCTCGAGCGCCGGTAGCGCGTGCCGGGAAACGGGTTGAAGGGAATCAGATTGACCTTGGCCGGGTGGCCCTGCAGCAGGCGCGCCAGCGCGCGCGCCTGCGCGGCAGAATCGTTCACGCCCTCGAGCATCACGTATTCGAAGGTCACACTGCGGCCGTTCTGCTCGTCGAGGTAATGCCAGCACGCCTGCAGCAGCTCCGCGATCGGATGCTTGCGGTTGATCGGCACCAGCTCGTTGCGCAGCGCATCATCGGGCGCGTGCAGCGACACGGCCAGCGCCACGTTGGTCTCTCGCGCGAGCTTGTAGATCTGCGGCACCAGCCCCGAGGTCGACAGCGTCACGCGACGCCGCGACAGATCGAAGCCGAAGTCATCCAGCAGGATGCGCAGCGCGGGCACCACGTTGCGAAAGTTGGCGAGCGGCTCGCCCATGCCCATCAGCACCACGTTGGTGACGTGGCGCTCATCTGCGGGCGGGCTCGCCGCGGCCGGCGCGGCGGGCTCGGCGCGCTGCCGTTCCTCGCGCTCGAGCTCGCGCACCGCCAGCCACACCTGCCCCACCATCTCGGCGGTGCTCAGGTTGCGATTGAAGCCCTGCTGGGCCGTGGCGCAGAACGAGCAGTCGAGCGCACAGCCGACCTGCGAGGAAATGCACAGCGTGCCGCGATCGGGCTCGGGAATGAACACCATCTCGAACGCCTGGGCTGCATCCGCCCGCAGCAGCCATTTGCGGCTGCCGTCGCCGGAGCGCTGCTGCGAGAGGATCTGCGGTGCACGCACCTCGGCCTGCGCGGCGAGAAGCGTGCGGAATTCCCGGGCGAGATCCGTCATGTCGGCGAACGAGCCGACGCCGCGCTTGTACATCCAGTTCATCAGCTGGCGCGCGCGGAAGGGCTGGCTGCCGAGCTGTGCCACGAAGGCTTCGAGTGCCGGACGCGGCAGCCCCAGGAGGTTGGTGCGCGGTGTCTCTGCAGAGGTCATGGCGGTGCGGCGCGCGCTCCTAATCGCGCGGTTGCAGCTCGGTGGTGCTGAAGAAGTAGGCAATCTCGCGCGCCGCGCTGTCGGGCGCATCCGAGCCGTGCACCACGTTCTGCTCGATGCTGGTGGCGAGGTCGGCGCGGATCGTGCCCGCGGCCGCCTTCCTGGGATCGGTCGCGCCCATGATGTCGCGGTTGCGCGCGATCGCGCTCTCGCCCTCGAGCACCTGCACGATGACCGGACCTGAAGTCATGTAGCGCACCAGGTCCTTGAAGAACGGACGCTCGCGATGCACGGCGTAGAAAGCTTCGGCCTCGCGCTGTGACAGGCGCAGCATGCGTGCCGCGACGATCGAGAGGCCCGCCTTCTCGAAACGCCGATACACCTCGCCGATGAGATTGGCTCTCACGCCGTCGGGCTTGACGATGGACAGGGTGCGCTCGAGCGGCATTCGCTTCGGACCTCTCACAAAACTTCACTTCGGTGCGGGGTGTTCGGACCGGCATGCAATGCCGGTGCGCGGGCCAGCCGGGAAGTCTACCTTGGGTCAAGCACCCGCGGCAATTTGGCGTGCGATGGAAGTGCCGGTTTGGTAAGGCTTTTTGCGCCCGCCGAGGCGAGCGGAAGGCGAGAGTGCGGGCGGCGTGCGCGCGCCGCGCCCGCAGGTGCTCAGACGGAGAAGCTCTCCCCGCAGCCGCATTCGCCCTTGACGTTCGGGTTTCTGAAGCGGAAGGCCTCGTTCAGACCCTGCTTGACGAAGTCCACGATCGTGCCGTCGATCAGGCCGAGGCTTGCGCCGTCCACGAACACCCGCACGCCGCGGTCCTCAAACACCGCGTCCCCGGGCTGCGGACCGTCGGCGTAGTTGATCACGTAGGCAAACCCGGAGCAGCCGGTCTTGCGCACGCCGAGCCGCAAGCCGATGCCCTGCCCGCGAGCTGCGAGGAAACTCTTGACGCGATTTGCAGCGGACTCAGTCAGTGAGATAGCCATCGGTCCTCGTATTCTAGCGCCTTACGGCCAGTGCGAGAGGCACGCCCGCAGAGCATCTTCGACCACCAGCAGGCGTCCGAGTTTCTCGACCGGAACCCCGCGGGTGGCGGCCCAGGTCGCCGGCGTGCCCGGGATCAGCGCTCCGCGCCGGCGCCCGCGCAGCTCGCCACACAGCCAGGCGGCCACATCCATAGTATGGGGGCAGCCGAAGGCCTTAAAACGTGCGTCCTTCACAATGTCGTCGGCAACCTGCAGGTGAAACCGCACCCAGCTCTCCTGCCCCGGTCCCCCGGCCTCGCCGCTCACCGTGGCGCCGCCGTCGCCGCTTGCGTGTGCCGGCCCGAAACCCTCCCCGGCCGACCCGCCCGCCGCCGGGGACAGCGCGCGCAGCCGCCTCACCTCCGAGCGCACCGCGCTCAGGGCGAGGTCGACGTCGGCCGCGACGCTGAAACGTCCGAGACTGAAGCGCAGGGAGCTCTGGGCGAGCTGGGTGTCGCGCCCCAGCGCACGCAGCACGTAGGAAGGATCCGGGGAGACCGAGTTGCAGGCGGCGCCGGTGGACACGGCCAGTCCCGTCAGGCCGGTCACCAGGCTCTCCCCCTCTACACCCTCGAAGGACACGTTGAGAATGCCCGGCAGGCGCGGCGCGCCGGCGCCGTTGAGGTGAGTGCCGCCGAGGGTCTCGAGGCCGGACCACAGCCGCTCGCGCAGCGCCGCGAGCCGCAGGCCTTCTGCGGGCAGCTCGCGTGCGGCCAACTCGCAGGCGACCCCGAAACCCACGATCTGGTGAGTGGCCAGCGTCCCGGGCCGCACGGCGCGCTCCTGTCCCCCACCGTACATCAGCGGCTGCAGCAACCCCCGGGCACCCTCGCGCACGTACAGCGCACCGACCCCTTTGGGGCCGTAGATCTTGTGAGCCGTGATCGAGACGAAGTCGACCGGCAGCGCGTGCACGTCCAGGGGCACCTTGCCCGCGGCCTGCGCACAATCGCTGTGCAGGGGGATGCCGCGCTCGCGACAGGCGGCGCCGATCCCCGCCAGGTCCTGCAGCACGCCGATCTCGTTGTTCGCGTACATGATCGAGGCCAGCACGGTGTCGGGACGCAGCGCCGCCGCGAAGGCCGCAGGCTCGATCAGCCCGGAGCGGCCGGGCGTGAGATAGGTGACGCTGAAACCTTCCTTCTCGAGGCGCTTGCAGGGATCGAGCACGGCCTTGTGCTCGGTGCGCGCGGTGAGCACGTGACGGCCGCGGTCCGCGTTGGCGCGCGCGACCCCGAGGATCGCCAGGTTGTCGGATTCGGTGGCCCCGGAGGTGAACACGATCTCATCGGCCGCCGCCCCCAGCAGGGCCGCGACCTGCGCGCGCGCCTGCGCGATGCGCGCCGCGGCGACCGAACCCAGGGCGTGCGCCGAGGAGGGATTGCCGAAGTCCCCGCCCGCCGTGAGACAGCCGCTCATGGCCACCGCCACGGCCGGGTCGACCGGAGTCGTCGCCGCGTAGTCGAGGTACAGCGGCCTTGCGGGGCTCATGGAGGCTCCGCACCGGCGTGGCGGCGCCGACTCTGTACCGCGGTGAGGAAGCCGCGCAGGATGTTGACTTCGTTCTGATCGAGCTCCGCGCGCTGCAGGAAGCGCCGGATGCGTCCCATCAGGTGCGTGCCGCTCTGGGTGCGGTCGCGAAATTCGATCTCCTCGAGCACCTGGGCCAAGTGCGCGTACAGGCGCGCCATTTCCCGCGCGCCCGCGAGCGGCGGCCCGGCCGGCGCGTGCGCCGCCGCATCGCTGTCGCCGGCGCGAAACAGCTCGTACGCCACCAGCTGCACCGCCATGGCGAGATTCAGTGACGGGTAGGCGGAGTTGGCCGGTATGCGGATGAGCGCATGCGCCGCTTCGAGTTCCTCGTTGGTGAGCCCGGTGCGCTCGGACCCGAACACCACCGCCGCGGGCGCGCGGCGCGAGGCGGCCACGATGCGCACGGCCGCGGCGCGCACATCGATCACGCGGAAGTACTGATCACGATCGCGCGAGGTGCTCGCGGCCACGAAACCGCAGCCCTCCAGCGCCTCAGCCAGCGAGGCCACGACGCGTGCCCCGGCGAGCACGTCGACCGCGCCCGAGGCGCGCGCGGTCGCTTCCGGATGCGGAAACTCCTTCGGCTGCACCAGCAGCAGCTCGCTCAGGGCCATGTTCTTCATGGCGCGCGCCACGGCGCCGATGTTGCCCGGATGCGAGGGCGCGACCAGTACGATGCGAATGTCGGGAGAGTCCATCTGTTACGCTAGCTTGGCCGCCGATTGGTCACACGAGCTTAAGGACCGTGCAGCCGCTTCTCAATATAGCCGTGCGGGCCGCGCGCCGCGCCGGCGAGCTCATCATACGGAGCCTGAACCGCCTGGAGTCGCTGACCGTCTCCTCCAAGGGGCGCAACGACTTCGTCACCGAGGTCGACCACGCGGCCGAGCAGGAGATCATCGGCAGCATCCGCCGGCTCTATCCGCAGCATGCGTTTCTCGCCGAGGAAAGCGGCCGCAGCGGCGAGCACGAGACGCTGTGGATCATCGATCCTCTGGATGGCACGACCAACTTCCTGCACGGCTTCCCGGTGTTTGCCGTGTCGATCGCCTGCCAGGTGAGGGGACGCCTCGAGCACGCGGTGGTCTACGACCCGATGCGTGGGGAGCTGTTCACCGCCAGCCGCGGCGCGGGCGCGCACCTGGACAATCGCCGCATGCGCGTGAGCAAGGCGCGTACGCTCGAGGGCGCGCTCATCGCGACCGGCTTTCCCTACCGTGCCAACACGCGCTACCTGGACGCCTACCTCGCGATGTTGAAAGCGGTCACGCTGCAGGTCGCCGGCGTGCGCCGGCCCGGAGCCGCCGCGCTCGATCTCGCCTATGTTGCGGCCGGGCGCGTCGATGCGTTCTGGGAGATCGGTCTCTCCCCCTGGGACACCGCCGCCGGGACGCTCCTCATCCAGGAGGCTGGCGGGCGCATCGGCACGCTCGGCGG
>DATGVL010000053.1:0-17617 GCA_035300445.1 Steroidobacteraceae bacterium | reverse complement strand
TGCAACCACGCGGCGCGCCGTGTGCGTCGCTCGCGGGTCTGTGACGGAAATGGCACAGCCTCGCTGACAGAGCTAGTCGAAGTGCACCCTGACACCGGCCCAGACTGCACGCGGGGTGCCCGGTGAGACCGCGTTTTCATGGGTCGGGTCGAGCGGGTTGGAGCGGAAAGTGCCATTCGGATTGAAGGTGTTGGTAGTCAGGAAACCCGCGGTGGAATACTGCTTGTCCAGTACGTTTACGATACGGGCGAAAAGATCGACAGACTTTTCCAGGCCATAGGTGCCCTGCAGATTGATGAGCGCATAGCTCGGAATCCATCCGGTCCCGGTCGGCGCGATGAAGGCGCCTTCACCATTGGTACCCCCCGCCTGATTGGCGTTGTTCTCGTTGCCGTGCAGATAGGAGCCGGAAACGACGCTGAGGCTGCCGCCGAGCTGCAGGCGCGGACTCACCTGGCAATCGAGCAGCAGCCTGCCGGTGTGGCGCGGTGTCAGGGGAATCCAGTCTCCGGGGCGAACCAAGATGTCGCCGTTGGCGTCCGCAGTGCTGTTGGATTCGGCGCTGACGACAAAACTGGAGCGGAAGCTTGCAGCGACGAGGCTATAGGCCAGATGCCACTGCAAGGCGCCGACTCTTCCGCCCACCGCGAGGTCCAGGCCTTGCCGGCGCGTGCCGCCGACGTTGTCAAAGTAGCCGGCATTGGTCGTCGTGGCGATGAACTGGATGTCGTCGCGATTCAGGGTGCGAAAAACGTCGGCACTCCAGTTCAAGCGCCGCTCCGCGAGATTCCCGCGCAGGCCTATCTCGAGTGTCTGCGCAACCACCTGTTTCAGATCCGGGTCGCTCGCAAAATCGTTCGGCAGCCCGCACGGACGCAGCGGATTTGCGCACCCCAGCTCCACGACGCTCGGTGCGCGACTCGCCTCGTTGTAGTTGGCGTAGTACGTCACCGATTCGGTCGGCGTGATCGTGAAGCCGATCGCCGGATTGATTCGACTGAAGGTGTGCCGGCCGACGAGCGGGCCGGCGGTATCAAAGCCGGCGCCCGCATCCCCCACATCGGTATCCAGGTGGTAGCCGTTGAGCACTTCGGTGCTGCGGTTGTAACGGGCGGATACCGTAACGTGCACCGATCGGCCCGGGGACAGGGTATCAGTCAGGTAAGCGCCGAAGATCCTGTTGCTGCCCCGTAGCGAGATGACCGTCTCGTTGTTGAGCGGATTGTCGAGGTAGATGAGCGTGCGGTCCGCAGCGAACGTCCCGTAGCGGAATGCCTGCGCAAAATCGTCGTCGGAGTCGTGGTAGTCGACCCCGACAATGCCCTGGTTCTTCCTGCCGAAAAAATCCCGCGAGGCCGTCAACTGCAGCCCGAATCCCGAGGTGCGCTGAGCCAGGCCCGATACCTGGGTGGTGGCGTTCGAGCAATAAGCGATCGCGAGCCGGTCCGCCGGCGGTACGCTGCAGTCGAGCGGTGGCCCGGCGTAGCCCGCCGCAAGGTAGTTATCGTTGTTGCTGCCGTTGCTGCTGTCGGTGATCAGACGGCGGTAGTAGGCGCTCGCCGAAAGCAACAGGTGGGCGGACAGAAACTGCGTGCCGGTGAGGTTCGCAAAGTGCAGCAGGTTGTGGGTGGAGTCGGGGGTGTAGCTCTGCTCGCGTCGGTAGTAGAGCATGCTCAACGGCGCTGCACCGTTGCCGAACAGGCGCGTATCCGCGTAGGTGTAGCTCAGGTCCACATCGGTCGTGTCGTTTTGCCAGCCCACTTTGCCGAAGGCCTGCCAGACGGTCGTTGGAGACATGTCGCGCCAGCCGGTCTCGTCGAAGTACTGAACGGTGGCGAAGTAATCGAAGGGCCCGCGCGCGCTGCCGCTCTCCGCCTGGAACGAGCGCCGACCAAAGGAGCCACCATAGGCCTCAAATTCCGTTCCGGGATTGTCGTGTCCGCTCTTGGTCTGCAGCGCCAGCGCGCCACCGAGCGTGTTGAGCCCGAAGACCGGGTTGGAGCCCGAAATGAGTGAGACGGTGGAGATCGCAGATTCCGGGATCAGGTCCCAGTTGACCGTGTCGCCGAATGACTCATTGACGCGCACGCCATCGACATAGACGGACAAGCCCTCGGGCGTTCCGAGCAACGGCGAGGCGGTGAACCCGTGATAGTTGATGTCCCGCTGAAAGGGATTGTCGGCGCTTTCGCTGACGTTGACGCCGCTGAATGCTCTGTTGAAGTATTCGGTGACCTCGGCACTCTGCGCACGCTTCAGGTCCTGACTGTCTGCGGTCTGGACATTCGAGGGCACCTGATTCAACGGCAGACCGAAGCCCAGGAGCGGTGCGTTGCCGATCACGATCACCTGGGGAAGCTCCTGGGCGGTCGCGGAATTACCCGGCAGCTCCGGGGAGTCCGCTTCGGCCGCGAACGCGGCCTGCGACAGAACGCCTGCGATCACCATTGAGCCAAGCAGCGCCAGCTTTGCAGCTCGGGTGCTACGGCGCGCACCGGTGTAGCGCTTCGGTAACACAAGTCAGGCCGAGTGTAGCTTTTCTGGCAACGCTGTTCGCCGCAATGCAGCGCGGTGCCGATAACCCATTGTTCGATAACAGCGCCCGTTGTTGCTGCGTCGATACGACCACTGGCACATGGCTTGCTGTCCTGGCCACAGATGCACGCTTATCCGCAACATGGATGCTGCATCACCGCACGATGAAGTCTCGAACGCATAAAAGATCCTTGAAGGAGGAACTCATGACCAAGCTCCGCGGAAAACTCTACCCGCTCGCGCCCTGGGCCGCAGGAGTCCTGATCGCTCTGATGGGGACGCCGGCAGGGGCCGTGGATTTGAAGACCGCCGACGGCGCCTGGACGTTCTCCATCGACGGCAACGTCAACGTGCATTACATCTATTCCAAGTGCGAAAACTCGCCGTCTGCGGTTGACGGCGGCCTCGCCTGCACCGGTACCGCCAGTGGCAGCAACGTGTCCAATATCGGAAACGGCCTGCTGCCCGCCGCCTTCACGTTTGCAGTCGCCACGACCCAGGGGGGCTACGACCTGTCGGCGCACCTCGGGCTTTTTCCGGGAATCGCGACCAACGACGGCGGCAGTCCCAATCTGCAGGCCAACGGCGCCGGGAACACCGCGCTCGGCACGACCGGCCTCGACGTTCGTCAGGTCTACCTGACTTTTGGCAACAAGGACATTGGGACCTTCTTGTTCGGTCGCAACTTCGGCCTGTTCGGTTTCGATGCGATCATCAACGACATGACTCTGCCCGGTGTCGGCGGTGCCGGCAGTGCCTCCGGCCCGGCGCCGGCGAACACCACGCTCGGCTCGATCGGCCTGGGCTACATCTACGTCGACACGCTGGCGCAGATGGACTACACGACGCCGGACTTTTCCGGGGCGAATTTCACCATCGGGATCTTCGATCCGATCACCGCCTTGGCTGGTGGCGGCGGCATTCCGGCCGGGAAGAAGGCGCCGGGCTTTCACGGCAAGCTTGCCTGGACGATGCCGATCAACAGTACGACCAAGTTCTACGGGTCCGCCACGTTCATCACGCAGAAGCAGAACTTCGACACCGGCCCGACCACCGCGTACGACTACAACGGTACGGGATTCGACGTGTTCGCCAAGATCGATGTGCAGGATTTCGAGGGGTTCGCGTACTACTACCACGGCAGCGGTCTGGGCACGACCGGCCTGTTCATCCGCTCGGCCGACGCCCTGGGTAACACGCGCGACTCGGACGGGTTCCTGGTTCAGGCGACCTACAAGGTGGGGCAGGTGAAGTTCGGCGTCAACTACGGGGAGAGCAAGCTCGACCTCGCCAACGCGGCCGATTCGCCCACGCTGGTGTCCAAGAACCGCAAGGTCACCGGCGGTGTGTACGACTCGCTGACCAAGAACCTGACGCTGCTGGCCGAGGTGACCGACGTGAAGGCCGACGCGCACAACGGCAACTCAAACAAGAGCACCAACTTCAACGTCGGGGCGTTCCTGTCGTTCTGAGGCGTCGGCGCCGGCGGTATTGCGTGCGATGCGCACCGCCGGCGCCTGCAGCGCGCGCCTGGTGCCGCGGGCGGCGGCTGGGTGCAGCCTCAAGTGAGCTCGCGGAACGCCCCGAGCAGCGGAAAGTACAACGCCGCCCGTACCGGTTCCGTTCCGAGGGCGCGTGCCAGCGCGACGTAGCCCGAGAGCTGCCCGTGATAGCGCTGCATCTCCTGCTCGAGGAAGCTCTCGAGCGAGCCGCCCTCGTGGCGGCTGCTCTTGTAGTCGATCACCCAGCGCGTGCCGGCCTCGTCCACGAAGCAGCGATCGATGACCACGCTGCGCAGTCGCCCGGCGGCCACACCGGTCAGGGCCAGCTCGCTGTGCGCCTCGCGGTGTCCGGCGTCGAGTATCCAGCGGCCCCGCTCGTCAGCGAGGGTGCGCTCCAGGGCGGTGAGCACCAGGTTAGCCGCCTCCGCTCGCTCGCGCTCCGGCACGCCCTCGCGGCGCAGCTGCCGCAGCACCGCGGCGCGCTGCGCCTCGAGCTGCTCGGCCGTGGGCAGTGCGGGCGCATCCGCGATGAGCGCCAGCTGCGCATGCACCACGGTGCCGATGTGACGCTGGGTTTCCCCGACCCAACTGAACTCGGGGGCTTCGATCGACGCGCGCTCGAGGGGCAAGTGCGGCAACGGCTCGGCCGCGGGCAGCTGCGGCGCCCGCCACGCATCGCGGAGACGCCGCAGCGGCAATGCCTGAGGGCGTCTTGCGGCCGGCGCCGGCGCGCCTGGGGCCGGCGCCGCCTGCACCTGGAAGCGCTCAGCGAGCGCCGGCCACAGGCACGCGAGCAGCGAGCGCGGGTCCGGCTCGAGGCGCCCGCCGCTCTTCATCCTCGGGGCAGCGGAGAGATGCAGCGTCTCCCGGGCGCGGGTTGCAGCCACGTACATGAGGCGCGTGCGCTCGTGCCTGGCACGGGTGGCGAGCAGTCCGGCGAGGAACGCATTCAACTCGCCCCCGCCCTCCTCCCCGATTACCGCGGCAGGCGCCAAGATGAGATCACTCGCGCCGCGCTCGCGCGGCAGGTCGATCCAGCGCAGCAGGGGTCGCTCACCTGCGCCGACGCTGCGGTCCAGTCCCGGGACCAACACATGATCGAACTCCAGACCCTTGGCGCGGTGAATGGTCATGACCTGGACGGGATTTGCGCCCGGGGCCTGCGCAGCGCTGTACAGGTCCTGAAGCAGGGCCGGGAAGTCCTCCGGTCCCCGCCACTCCAGGGCGGCGGCCCGCTCGGCGAGCGCGCAGAAGAACACGCGTGCGTCCCCGAGCTCCGCTCGCGGGTAGGCATCCGGCGCACCCAGCTGTACCCAACTCGCCTCGAGCCAGTCTGCCGCCGGAGCGCTGTCGCGTCGCTCGAGCGCCCCGGCCAGCACTGCGCGCACGCGCGCGAGGCGTACCAGGTCACGGGGCGCACAGCGTGCCAGGCGCCCGGAGTCCGCGAGCGCTTCCCACAGGAGCTGCGGATCCTCCGGACCCGAGAGCGCGGTGAGCGTCGCCAGGCTCGCGCCACACCAGGGCGCGCGCAGCACGGCGAGCCAGGCGCTGCGGTCGCCGAGATCGTGCAGTGCCCGGGTGAGCTGCACCAGGTCGCGCACGATCGGCCGCTGCGCCAACGGCACCAGGTCCACGCCGAGCACTTCCACACCGCCGGCCCTCAGCACATTCACGATCGGAACGGCGTGCGCGTGTGCCGCCACCAGCACCGCCACGCTCGCGTGCCGGTCGCGGCCGCGCAGCTCGCCGATGCGCGCGGCGACCGCCCGCGCCTCGGCGTCGCGGTCACCGGGAAACAGGCGCAGTTGCACGCTGGCGCCGGCCGGCGGCGCCCCCGCGCCCGGAACCCGGGCGGCGGCACTGGCCCTGAAGGCTATCGCCCCGGCGCGCAGCTCATCCGCGGCGGGGAACACCTGCGCAAACACCTGGTTGGTCCACTCGACCAGTGCAGGCGTGGCGCGGAAATTGCGCGTCAGCCGCAGCGGCGTCAGCCGCACGTTGCCGATGCCATGCTCGCGCGCGCTGATGAACAGGCCGACCTCCGCATCGCGGAAGCGATAGATCGACTGCATCGGATCGCCGACGAGGAACAGCGTGCGCCCATCGCCCTCCTGCCAGGCGGCGGTGAGGGATTCGAGCAGCTGGAACTGCGCGAGCGAGGTGTCCTGGAACTCATCGACCAGAATGTGCGTGAATGCCAGGCCGGTGCGCAGCGCGAGCTCGGTGGGAAGCCCCGCCTCGGTGAGTGCCGCGCGCGCCGCACCGGTGACGTAGGCGTAATCGACGCGCCCCTGGTGTGCGAATTCCACGTGCAGCTCGCGTGCCGCGTGCTCGAGCACGCGCGACAGCGCCCCGATCGCCGCCTCGTCCGCCTCACTCAAGGCCGCCGCCGGCAGTGCTGCCACGCCCTGCAGCAGCTGCGCGCTCCCCGGTACGCGGCTCAAGTGAGCGATGCAGGAGTGCAGCGCCTCACGCGCCGCGGCCTGCGCGTAGGCGGGTCCGAGCAGGTCCTCGGTGAGCCTCACACGCCAGCGCCCGCCCGTCAGGGTGCAGTGTGCGAGGCGCTTCCAGGCGGGAAGGTCCGTGGGGTCGTTCCCCAGCGGGCCGACGCCGGGAAGCTGCCGCGCGGCGAGCAGCAGCGCCGGCGGCAAAGCGGCACTGGCCGCTGCCAGCTGATCGCGGATGATGTCGGCGAGACTCGCGTTGACGCGCGCGCACAACTGCCCCGGCCCGGTCTCGAGCACGTAGCGCAGCCAGTGAGCCCGCTGCTCCAGCATGTCTGCGAGCAGCCTCTCGACGTTGTTCCAATGGTTGTCGAGACGCTCGAACAGCAGCTCCGTGTCTGCGCCGAGCACGGCATCGGCCTCCGCGGCCAGCAGCGTGCGGCGCGCCGCACGGCGATACAGCTCCTGCGGCGTCTCGGTGACCCGCAGCGTGCCGCCGGCCCGGGCGGCGATGGGCAGCTGGCTCGCGAGCCAATAGGTGAACGAGTCGATGGTCTGAATCCGCAGCGCGCCCGGGTCGTGCGCGAGATTCCAGCCGCGCGTCGTGCCATGGCGCAGCGCCGCCGCGGTGAGCGTGTGCAACTGCGCGGCGCACGGGTCATCGGCTGCGATCTCCCCGCGCAGCGCCTGTGTCACGCGGGCGCGCATCTCGGCGGCGGCCTTGCGCGTGAAAGTGATGGCGAGAATCTCGCCCGGGTCGTCCACCGTGCACAACAGGCGCAGGAAGCGCTGCGTGAGCATGGAGGTCTTGCCGGATCCGGCCGGCGCCTGCAGCAGGATCGAGCGCTGCGGGTCGAGGGCGCGCTCGCGCGCCTCGGCATCGGCACGGCTCAGCTCATTCATCGGCGGCCTCGGACGCGGCAGCGGGTGGCTCGACCCCGCTCGAGCGCTCGGTGATGCGGCAGATGTCGATGACGTGACAGTAGTCGCAGGCTCCGGGGCGCGGATCGACGGCCGCATCGCCGGCGAGAAAGGCGCGGATCAGACCCGTCAGGATGGCTCGCCAGGCGCGCTGCTGCTCTGCCCAGGCGTCCGCGGCGCCCGCCGGGCGCACGGCCCTGACGGCGGGCAGCAGCCTTGGTGAGCGCGCGAGGCCCTCGAAGCGCACCTCGCGCGCGTTCACGCTGACGATGGCGAGCGCCGCGACCTCCTCACCGAGGGCTTCCGCGTACGCGAGCAATTGCGGATGCGTCGGGCGCTCGCCGTACCAGTCCGCGCTCACGCGCCGCCCGCTCTTGTAATCGAGGATCGCGCGGCCGCCGCTCTCGAGGGCGTCGACGCGATCGATGCGCATGCGCAGCCTCACCCCCGCCAGGGCGAGCTCGGCATCACTCTCGAGCGAGTGCACGCTGAAGGGTTCTCGTTGGCGCTCGTATTCGCACAGCCTGCGGATCAGGCGCGCCGCGCGGCGGCACTCGCGCGCGAGCGCGGGTGGCATTTGCACGAACATGTCCAGCTGTGTGTCGGCGAAAGCGCGCTGGCGGCGGCGCCGGCCTGCCGGACGTGCCAGGGTGGCGCGCGCCGCCTGCTCGACGGCCTCCGCGATGAGCGCCTCGAGCGCCGCGCCGGACAACGCGCCGAGCGAGCGCGAGTCGCGCAGCTGCCCCCACAGTTTCTGCAGCGCCGCGTGCAGCAGCTCGCCGCGCCGGTTGGCTGCTATGCCCGGCTCGGCGCTCTCGCGCCGGATGCTGCCGAGCCGCAACTCGGCGTAGGCGCGAAACGGACACTGGTTCTGCAGATCGAGACTCCTCGTGCCCCGCGGCAAGGGCTGGGCGGCCGCCCACGGGCGTCCGGTGGCGTCGATGATCGATTCGGTCAGGCCCTCGCGATGCAGACTCGCCGGCAGCCACAGCGAGCGGTCCCCGGGCGATTCGAGCGCCGCGCCTGCCAGCAGCGGGCTGGGCAGCAGCTGCAGATCCTGGGCATACATGGGCGCTGACAGCACCAGCTCATCGGTCGCGCGGCCCAGGGCCGCGAGCAGCGCACGCGCCTGTGCGAGGCGCCCCGCAGCGCTGGCCGCCGGGATGCCGGCAGCCACCTGGGCAGCGAGCGGCAGGAAGGGGTCCGGCTGGACCGGTTGCGGGAATACCTCGGCGTGAAGCCCCGCCGCCCAGATGCCGTCGTACTCCACGACCGGGTCCGCCAGTGCGCTCGATAGAGTGACCGTCGGATCCGCATCGGCCGGCCGGAAGGCGCTGCGCGCAGCGAGCTCCCTCACCAGGCCGAGCGCCTCCGCGTGCGCGACGGATCCGAGGCTGCCGCCGAGCTCCCCGAACTCCTGCAGCAGCTCATGCCAGCGCATGAGGGTCTGCTGGCCGGCGCTCTGCCCCGCAGCGGGCCCGGGCCAGCCGGCGGCGGCGAGCGCTGCGGCGAAGCGCTCCGACCAGACCCGCGGCGAGGTGCTGCCCTCCCCGAGTGCGGCGGCGGCGTTCTCGAGCTGCGCGGTGAAGGCGCGTGCCGCGGCCTGCAGCTGCGGCGCCGCCAGCCGCAGCCCCCCGAGGAGCTCCCGCAGGCGCAGGCTGGGTGAGGCGCGCTCCCGTAAGCTGAGATCCAGGTGCGCGCGCGCGGTGGCAGACGGACCGCTCCAGTGCGGCGCGCGCAGCCAGCGGCTGAAGGATTCAAAATCCCCCTCGACCCCCGCGAGCCACTCGAGCGTCGTGAGCGCATGCGCGATCATCGGCAACTGCGCGAGCGGCTGACCGCCCTCGATGCCCACGGGCGTATCGGCAGGCGCCGCGGCGCCGAGCACGCTGCGCGGATCCAGCGCCTGGCGAATGAGTGTCGCCAGGCGCTCGCGCGCTCCCGGCGCACCCGGCAGGATGACGAGCAGCCGCACGTCGGGTTGGACGAGGACGCGCTCGCGACACCAGGCAGCGATCCGCTCGAGCTCCTCCTGTGCATCGGCAGCGCGCAGGACTTTCGCTGCGGCGGACCGACCACGCGCCTCGCGCTCCTGCGCCGCGCCCCGCATCTGGTGCGCCGCCGCGATCGCCCGCAGGCGCGGCGCGAGCGTATCGAAGCCGCGCAACAGCAGCGCTCGGCCGCCCGCCCCCGCCGCCGTGATCCGCGGGAGGAGCGAGCCCACGCTCGCCGCGCGCAGCGAGCGGCAGCGCTCCTCGAACGTCCGTTGTGCCTCGCACAGCAGAGTCGCCTCGCTGTCAGGGGCCCCGGCCGTGAGCGCGATACCGTAGTGCGCGGCGAGCTCACTCGAGTGCTGCAGTGATGCGGCAAGCGCGCCGCCGTTCACGAGCGCGAAGCGGCGCGTGGCCGCCGCGGCGTATTCTCGCCACAGCAGCCATTCCTCGGCGCTCGTGAGCAGCCGCGGCCACTCGCTCGCATCCGCGGCCGCGCAGCGCTGTGCCTCCTGCCGCAGCCACACAGAGCTCGAGTGAACATCCGCGCTCGCCCAGACGCGCCTGCCCGCCGCCAGCCTTGCTGCCGCGTGCGCGAGCCGCACCGCGTGCGCTCGCTGCGGGGACGGCACGACGAGGGTGCCGTGATCGCGCAGATGCTCGGTTACGTCGGTTGGAAGCCTAAACAAAACAGGCGGTTAAGATTTCTTCAGATAAGTTACTTGAAACGCGAAGTCGCACTCACCACGTTGCTCGCCGTGCCCTCGTGCGCCCTGCTCTCGCGCGCCCCGGCGGCGTAGGCGGTGAGTAGCTCCTCGATGCGCCCGAAGACATCCCGCAGCGTGGCCGCATCGGGGAGGTTGGTGATGCGGAAGTGATTGCGGTACGGCACGTTGAAGCTGACGCCTGGTGCGACCAGCACGTGCTTCTGCTCGAGCAGGTCGAGCGTGAATTGCTGATCGTCGAAATCCGGCAGCGTGCCCGTGTCCACGCCCACGAAGGCGTACATCGCGCCCCCGGGAGGGGCGAGCCTGAGAAAGCGGCTGCCCTGCACCGCCGTGAGGATCGCGGCGCGCGAGTCGTGCAGCCGCCCGCCCGGGGCGATGAGCTCACGAATGCTCTGGTGGCCCCCGAGCGCGGTCTGCACCGCCCACTGCGCGAGCACGTTGCTGCACAGGCGCAGCGATGCGAGCAGCTCCAGTGCGTTCAGATATTCGGCCGCCGCATGGGTGCGTCCGGAGAACACCGCCCAGCCCACGCGGTAGCCGCAGGCGCGATAGACCTTGGACAGGCCCGAGAGTGTCGCGCACAGCGTATCGCGCACCAGGGTCGCCATGGGCACGAACTCGGCGCCGTCATAAGTCATCTGGTCGTAGATCTCGTCGCTGAACACGATCAGACCGCGGCGCTCGGCCAGTTGTGCGAGCGCTTCCAGAACCGCGCGCGGATAGACCGCTCCGGTGGGATTGTTGGGATTGATGATGACGATGGCGCGCGTCCTGGCCGTCACCAGCTGCGCCACTTCCTGCGGGTCGGGCACGAAGGCGTTCTCGGGGCGGCAGGGATAGTGCACGGCGCGGCCACGGTTCAGGGTGACGGCCGCGGTCCACAAGGGATAGTCCGGGCTCGGCACCAGCACTTCGTCGCCCTCGTTGAGCAGCGCCCGCAGCACCAGGTCGATGAGCTCGCTCACGCCGTTGCCGATGAAGACATCCTCGGCGGTGACGCCGGTGATGCCGCGGGCCTGCTGCTGCATGACCACCGCTTCGCGGGCCGGAAAGATGCCCTTCTGGTGGCAGTACCCTTCGGCCTCCGGCAGGTTCTCGATCATGGCGAGCCGCATGGTCTCCGGCGTACGCAGGCCGAAGGCGCGGGGGTTGCCGATGTTGAGCGAGACGACCTCGTAGCCCTGGCGCTCGAGCTCGTGGGCACGCCGCGCGAGGCGCCCGCGGATCTCATAGCGCACGTGCTTGAGGCTGTCGCTGGGGCGGATAGCCGCTTCGGTCATCATGGGCGAAGAATAACAGCAGTCCCGGAGTCACTCACAGGCAGCTCGCGCCAGCGGTGACACGCCACGCGGCGCCCGTCCGGCAGCTGTTCCCACTCGGGAATACGCTGTGCGCACACCGGCGCGGCGTAGGGACAGCGGGTGCGGTACACGCAGCCGCTCGGCGGCGACAGGGGTGAGGGCGGCTCGCCGGGCCGCGCGCGCGCCAGGCGCGCGGGCTGAATGTCGGGGTCGGGGATGGGGACCGCAGCGAGCAGCTCGCGGGTGTAGGGATGCCGCGGCCCCGTATACAAGCCCGGCGAGGGTGCGAGCTCCATCATGCGCCCGAGATACAGCACCAGTACGCGCTCGCACAGCTGCCTCACCAGCGCCAGATTGTGGCTGACGAACAGCAGGCACATGCCCGACTCGCGCTTCAGTTGCGCGAGCAGGGTCACGATCTGCTGCTGCGTCGGGACATCCAGCGCACTGACGGGCTCGTCGCAAATGAGCAGACGAGGCTCGAGGATCATGGCGCGTGCGATGCCGACCCTCTGGCACTGTCCGCCGCTCAACTCGTGCGGGTAGCGGCTCGCGAGCTGCGGCGCCAGTCCCACCCGGTGAAGGAGCGCTGCGGTTTGCGCGGCGCGTGCGCCGCGCTCCAGATCCGGGGCGTGCACCCGCAGCGGCTCGCCCACGATCTCCCCGACCGTCATGCGCGGATCGAGGCTCCCCAGCGGGTCCTGAAAGATGATCTGCAGGTCGCGCCGCAGGGCGCGCAGCGCACCTTTGGGCAGATCCCCGAGCGCCTGCCCCATCCACACGACGCGACCGGAGCTGGGCCGCAACAGCTGCAGCGCGGCGCGCACCAGCGTCGACTTGCCGCAGCCGGATTCACCCACCACCCCGAGCGACTCGCCGGCGTACAGCTCCAGACTGACCGCGCTCACGGCCGTGAGCCGGCCGAAGCGCACGGTAAGGTCGGTCAGCGTCAGGGCCGCTGCCCGCGGGGCCGCGGACGTCCCGGGAGCCTGGCCCGCGGCATCGGTGCCGGCGTCCAGGCGCGGCGTGTCGCGCACCAGTGTGCGGGTGTAGGGATCGCGCGGCGCCTTCAGGACCGCCGCGACCGGGCCCGTTTCGACGATGCTTCCGGCGCGCAGGACCGCGACACGGTCGGCGACGCCGGCCACGGCCCCGAGGTCGTGGGTGATGAGCACCATGGCCATTCCGCGCTCGCGCTTGAGCTCGGCGAGCAGCGCGAGGATCTGCGCCTGCACGGTGACATCCAGTGAGGTGGTTGGCTCGTCCGCGATGAGCAGCCGCGGCTCGCTGCTGAGCGCAATCGCGATCATCACTCTCTGGCGCATGCCTCCGGAGAGCTCGTGCGGATACTGTCGCATGCGCCGCTCGGGATCGGAGACCTGCACGCGCTCGAGCAGCGTGAGCGCCGCTGCGCGCGCCTCGACCCGTGCAACTCTGCGGTGGCGGCGGATGACTTCGGCGATCTGCTCGCCCACGGCTATGTGCGGGGTGAGCGAGGTCATCGGATCCTGGAACACCATGCCGATCCCCGCGCCGCGCACCCGATCCAGCGCCGCGGGCGCGAGCCGCAGCAGCTCGGTGCCCAGAAAGCGGGCACTGCCGTGCGCGCGGCCGTTAGCCGCCAGCAGGCCCATCACGGCAAGAAACACCTGGCTTTTGCCGGCGCCGGATTCCCCCACCACGCCCAGACACTCACCACGCTCAACCGCGAGTGTGACGTCGCGCGCGGCCGTGAAACAGCCCCGGGGCGTGTCGAACGTGACGGTGAGCCCCGACAGGCTCAGCACCGCCGGCGCCGCCGCCTCAGCGCTCGCGGGGATCGAAGGCATCACGTAGAGCGTCGCCGAGAAAATTGAAGCAGATGAGCAGCACGACCAGGAAAGCCGCGGGCACCAGCAGCATCCACGGCGCCGACTCCATCTCCTGCGCCCCGACCAGGATCAGGTTGCCGAGACTCGCGTGCGGCTCCTGCACTCCCAGTCCGAGGAAACTCAGAAAGCTCTCGAACACGATCATCTGCGGAACGATGAGCGTGGCGTAGACCAGCACCGGCCCGAGCAGGTTCGGCACGATGTGGCGCAACAGGATGGCCGGCGCGGGAACGCCCACGGCGCGCGCCGCCTCGATGAACTCGCGGTGCTTCAGGGCGAGCGCCTGGCCGCGAACGATGCGCGCGGTGGTGAGCCACCCCACCGCGCCGAGCGCCAGCAGCAGTACCGCGATACTGCCGCGTTGCCAGAGCGTCGTCAGAATGATGACGATGAACAGGTACGGGAGCGAGTACAACACATCCACCAGGCGCATCATCCATCCGTCGGTGCGCCCGCCGGCGAGGCCCGCCACCGCGCCCCACAGCACTCCGATCACCAGACTCACCAGGCTCGCGAGCACACTCAGGAGCAGTGACACACGCACGCCATGCAGGGTGCGTACGAACAGATCGCGTCCCAGGCGGTCGGTGCCGAGCCAGTGCGCGGCGCGGCCGCCGGGTGCCAGCGCGAGGTGCTCCCAGTCGAGGCTGTCGTACCCCCAGGGGCTGAACGCCGGCGCCAGCAGCGCGAACAGCGCCACGAGGGCGATGACGCCGAGGGCTGCCAGGGCGATACGGTTTCCCATCAGGCGCCGCCCGGCGTCGCGCCACAGTCCGCGCGCGGCCGCGGGCGCCTGCTCATCCACGTCGCACGCCCGGGTCCAGCCAGCCGTAGATCAGGTCGGCGATGAGGTTGAGGAGGAGAGTGAGCGCACCGTACACCACGATCATGCCCATGACGAGCGGATAGTCGCGGTCGATCGCGCCCTCGACCAGGTAGCGGCCGGTGCCCGGCAGTCCAAACACCGTTTCGACGACCAGCGAGCCGGTCATCACGAACGCCACCGCGGGTCCCAGGTAGCTCACCACGGGCATCAGGGCCGGGCGCAGCGCATGACGCCACAGCACGCGCGCAGCGCCCAGGCCCCGGGCCCGGGCGCTGCGCACGTAGAGCGCGCCGAGCACCTCGATCAGACTTGCCCGGGTGAGCCTCGCCAGGTAAGCCGCCACCGGTAGCGCGAGTGTCAGCACCGGCAGCACCAGATAGCGCGGCGCGCCGTGCTGCCAGCCCGCCACCGGCAGCCAGCGCAGGTACAGCCCGAACACCAGCGCGAACAGCGGACCGGTGACGAAGCTCGGCAGTGCCAGCGCCACGGCGGCGAGCGTGGTGATGCAGTAGTCGGCGCCGCGGTTGCGCCACAGCGCCGCCAGGACGCCGGCGGGAACTCCGGTGAGCACGGCGAGCAGTATCGCCGCGAGTCCCAGGGTCGCCGAGAGCGGCAGGCCCTGGGCGATGAGCTCGGACACGCTGAAATCGCGCTGCCTGAGCGAGGGTCCGAAATCTCCCTGCAGCAGGCCGCGCAGGTAGTGTGCGTACTGCACCGTGAGCGGCTGGTCGAGACCGTAAAGGCGATCGAGGTTGGCCCGCACCGCCGGCGGCAGCGCCTGCTCCTGCGCGAACGGCCCACCGGGGGCCAGGCGCACGACGCAGAAGGAGACGCTGATGATGACGAGCAGGGTCGGGACAGTTCCAGCGATGCGACGGAGCGCGTAGCTCAGCATGACCGGACTTTAGGGAGGCGGCGCGCAATCCGTCAACGGCGCGGCTCGTCCCGTCAACACCCCAGCGGGCCTGCCGCTATACTCCGGGCGGTATGAAACGCATCCTGGTCGGCATCAAGCGCGTCGTGGACTACAACGTGCGCATCCGGGTGAAGCCCGATGGGAGCGGCGTCGTCACCGACGGGGTCAAGATGAGCATCAACCCCTTCGATGAGATCGCGCTCGAGGAAGCGCTGCGCATCAAGGAACGCGGCGTCGTCGAGGAGGTCATCGTCGCCACGGTGGGACCGGCGGACTGCCAGCAGCAGCTGCGCACCGCGCTGGCGATGGGGGCGGATCGCGCCCTGCACGTGCAGGCGGACGGTGTGGTCGAGCCGCTCATTGCGGCGCGGGCGCTGCTGAAGCTCATCGAGCGCGAGCAGCCGTTGCTGGTCATCCTCGGCAAACAGGCGATCGATGATGACAACGGCCAGACCGGCCAGGTGCTGGCGGCGCTGTGGAACCGCCCCCAGGCCACCTACGCTTCGAAGATCGAGCTCAGCGCGGGCACGGCGCGCGTCACGCGCGAGGTCGACGCCGGGCTCGAGACCCTCGAGGTGGACCTGCCGGCGGTCATCACCACCGACCTGCGGCTGAACGAGCCGCGCTACGTCAAGCTCCCCGACATCATGAAGGCGAAGAAGAAACCGCTCGATACACTCACCCTGAGCGCCCTCGGTGTGGAGCAGCGCCAGCAGCTGAAGCTCGTGCGCTTCGAGCCACCGCCGCAGCGCCAGAAGGGCATCAGGGTGCAGGATGCCGCGGAGCTGCTCGCGGCGCTGAAGAAGAAGGGTCTGCTGTGAGCAGCCACGTGCTCATCGTCGCCGAGCACGACGGCACCCGGCTCAACGCCAGCACCGCCAAGTGCGTCACCTGCGCGCGGGCCATTCCCGGCGCGCAGATCACCATCGTGGTGTGTGCGGTGGACGCCTCCGCGGTCGCCGCGCAGGCGGCAGCGCTGTCGGGCGTCAGCCGCGTGCTGTGCATCGAGAATGCGGCCAACGGCCATGCGCTCGCGGCGGTGTGGGCACCGCAGCTGCTCGCAATCGCCGCCCCCTTCAGCCATGTCCTCGGTCCCTCGACCACCTTCGGCAAGGACCTGATGGCGCGTATCGCAGGACTCCTCGGGGCGCCGCAGGTGAGTGACATCATGGCCATCGAAAG
Organism: Steroidobacteraceae bacterium; assembly: GCA_035300445.1. Classification (GTDB taxonomy): domain Bacteria; phylum Pseudomonadota; class Gammaproteobacteria; order Steroidobacterales; family Steroidobacteraceae; genus 13-2-20CM-66-19. Next base: position 1,400 of record DATGVL010000053.1, on the reverse strand, counting down.
CGCCACGCGCTTTCGCAGACCCGTCTACGCCGGCAACGCGATTCTCACGGTCCAGAGCAGTGGTGAGGGCAAGCTCGTGGGCACGGTGCGTACCGCCTCCTTTGAGGCGGCTGCAGCCGGCGGCGCCGCGCCGATCGAGAAGGCAGCCGTGAGCGTCGAGCTCCCCACCCACACGCGCTTCGTGTCGGTGTCGGCCGCCAAGAGCGACCGCCCGGATCTGCAGACCGCGCGGCGGGTGATTTCCGGTGGGCGCGCGCTCGGCAGCGCGGAGGGCTTCAAGATCCTTTACAGCCTGGCGGACAAGCTCGGTGCCGCGGTGGGGGCTTCGCGCGCCGCGGTGGACGCCGGTTACGCACCCAACGAGATGCAGGTCGGGCAGACCGGCAAGATCATCGCCCCCGAGCTGTATGTCGCGGTCGGTATCTCGGGCGCGATCCAGCACCTGACGGGCATCAAGGATGCGCGCACCATCGTCGCCATCAACAAGGACAGCGAGGCGCCGATTTTCGAAGTGGCCGACATCGGCCTGGTCGGGGATCTGTTCCAGATCATCCCCGAGATCGAGCGGCTTATTTAACTGGCGGAAAGCGCCTGCGGCGCTTTCCGCAGGCCAATCGCCCAGCGCGGTCGAGCTCGCGGGCAAAAAGCGTGGTTTTTGCCCGCGAAAAGAGCGCTTAGGACGGCGGCCACTGCCTACAGCTGACCCAGGACGTATTCGGCCGCGGACACCTTGAACTGCCCGGGCGCCTCGACGTTGACCTGGGTCGCCAGGCCATCGCGCACGATGAGCGCAAAGCGCTGGCCACGCGTACCCATGCCAAAACCCTTGGCGTCGAGCTCCAGTCCGAGCGCGCGCGCATACTCGCCGTTGCCGTCCGCGAGCATCAGGACCCGGTCACCCACGCCCGAGGCCTTGCCCCAGGCGTTCATGACGAACACGTCGTTCACCGCCATGCACGCGATGGTGTCGACGCCCTTGGCGCGGATCTGATCGGCCAGCTGCACGAAACCGGGCAGGTGCTTGGCGTCGCAGGTCGGGGTGAACGCCCCCGGCACCGAGAACAACACCACCACCTTGCCCTTGAAGAGCTCATCGGTCGAGAAGTCCTTGGGCCCCTCCTTGGTCATTCTCTTGAGCGTGCCCTTGGGCATGCGCTCACCTGCCTTGATCGCCATGGTGCCTCCTTTCATGCCTGCTTCGCGTGCAGGCTCCACAGGTTCGCGAGACGCTCGAGCGAGGGATCTCCCTTCACCGCGTGGAAGGACTTGGTCGCGTCCTCCTTGTGCCCGGCCTTGAGCTGCGCGATGCCGAGCAACAGCCGCCCCTCGGCTTCGTTGCGCAGACCCCCCTTGGCCAGGCCCTTGGAGATCTGGTCCACGGCCTTGTCATACTGCCCGTA
>DATGVL010000052.1:0-49571 GCA_035300445.1 Steroidobacteraceae bacterium | reverse complement strand
ACCTCGCCGACCAGATCGCGCATGGTCTCGTGACTGAAGTCGTTCTCCTGCATTTTCATCAGCAGCACGGTGAGCATGGCCTTGGGGGCGGTGAAGTACACCACCCCCTGGCGCTTGCCCGAGATGTTGATGACCCCGGTGTACTCGTGCACCGCGGGTGAGCCCTCCATCAGGTAGGGCGAGCCGATCGAGGCCGGCTGCTGTGCGGTGACCTCGAAGAAATTCGTCGTCCCCTCGACGAAGGTCTTGAGCTCCTGTTCGTGCAGCATGGTCGGAGTTTTCCCTGTTGGGTTCTAGCGCATGAGCTCGGCGATGGCTTCGTTCAGCTGCCGGTCGGTGAAGGGCTTGTTGAGGAAGCCGTTCGCGCCCCGCTCCATCGCCTCCACCGCCGTCGCCTTGTCCGCCAACGCCGAAATGACCAGGATACGCACGGCCGGCTTCAGGGCGACGAGCTGACCGATGCACTCGATGCCGTCCATGCGCGGCATGGTGATATCCATGGTCACCACGTCCGGGTCGGTTTTCTTGAACAGCTCCAGGGCCTCGACCCCGTTGCCGGCGGTGCCCACCAACTGCAGGTCCTCGAACTGCTGCGAACGCTCGATGCGCCGGCGCATGAGGTTCGAGTCATCGACGATCATCAGCTTGAAGCAGCGTTTTGTGCTGCCGTTCATTGCGTTTGCGTTGCTGTTGCTCATGCGCGTTGCCTCGAGCGCCTCAGGCGACTGCGCTGCTGACCGCCTGGACGGCCGGCAGCAGGATCTTGAAGCGGGTGAAGCGGCCGGGGTGGGTGCTCACGCCGATCTTGCCCCCGAGCGAGTACACGCTGCGCGCCACGACGTCCATGCCGACCCCCCGGCCGGCATCCATGGACACGTCCTCCTGGGTGGAGAAACCGGGACGAAAGATGAGGGCCATGGCGGCGCGCGTGTCCATGCCACGGGCTTCCTGTTCGCTGATCAGAGCTTTGCGCACCGCGGCGGCCTTGAGCGCCTCGATGGCGATGCCCGCGCCGTCGTCCTCGAACACCAGCTCGTAGCCCTCGCCGACCTTGCGGAAGTGCACGCTCACGACGCCGACATCCTGCTTGGTGTGCGCCCGGCGCACCTCGGGCGCCTCGATGCCGTGCACGGCCGAGTTACGCAGCATCTGGATGAGGCAGTCCTTGATGGTCGCGGCGTACGACAGCGGCACCTCGCTCAGTCCCGATACCGTGAGCCTGAAGCGCTTGGCGTGATCCTCGGCCAGCCGCTCGGCCATCGCCTGCAGCGCGGGGGACAGATCCTCCACCGGCCGGGACTGTGTCCGCAGGGCGCCCGAGCCGTTCAGGGCTCCGGCAGCCACGGCCGCCGCGGCGCCGGGCGCGGTCTCCTTGAGCGTCGTCAGACGCGCGGCCATCTCGCGCACGCTGCGCAGATGCGCCATCAGATCATCGAGCTTCAGCACCAGCGGCAGGAAGTCGTTGCCCGACAGCTCGGGCTTCTTCTTGCAGTCCGCCACCATGTCCTCGAGTGCGTGCACGCGGCTGGCGACGCTCTTGAGGTTGAGCGCCGAGGCCTCGCCCTTGATGCCGTGCAGCTCGCGGAACAGTCCGCCGAGCTTCTTGCGGAACTCGGCGTCGTTGCGCGCCGGTTCCTTGAGGATGGTGTTGACGAGCTTCAGGCTGGTCTCGGCGGTGTCCAGGAACGACACCAGCTGCAGCGGTTGCACGTGCAGCATGCTGAGCATCATGTCGACCTGCGCATTGGCGTTCTCCTGCGACTCCTGCAGCTCGCGGGCGAGCCGTATGCTGGAGGTGATGTCGCCGACGGCGCACAGCACGTGCTTGACGCCTTCCGGTCCCATGACGCGGTGGAAGTCGAACTGCAGGTAGCGGGTCTCCTTGCCGCCGTGCCCGTTGTCCATGACGACCTCGAGCTGGCCCAGGGGGTTGATGCTCTTCATCAGGTTCTCGTGGGCACGATCGCCCCACAGAAGCTTGATGTACTTGGTGGCGGTGCCGAGTGTTGCCGGCGCCACCAGGTCCTTGAGCAGTTCCTCGAACGACAGACCTGCGAAGTCCTTGCGGCCAAACATGCGTGTGAGGGCCTCCGACCACACGCTGCCGATACGGTAGTTCGCATCGAGCAGGAAAAAGCCCTCATGCACGGTCTTGAGGATGTCGCGCGTCTGTTCCTGGGCCTCGCGCGCGGCGCGTTCATGGCTCGAGCGCGTCAGCCGGAAGTAGCCGGCCGCCCCGGCCAACGCCAGCGCCGCGAGCACACCGGCCAGCAGCAACGTGCGCAGCCGCGCCGCGGCGTCCGAGCAGGTGCGCTGCAGCGTCGCGGCGAGCGCGGCGAGTTGTGCCTGCAGCTGTCCGCTGCTGTCGCTCGCGAACAGCTGCGCCCGTTTGACCTCGGCGTAGTACTGGCGTCCCTCGCGCGACAGCGAGCTGCCGGCGGTGTCCGAGTCCACGTAGGGCTGGCCGCTGAAGGAGAGGACCGGATCGAGCACCGGAGCGTACTGATGCCACAGCAGCAGCGCCCGGTGCAGCTGTGGCGAGTTGCCTCCAGAGGAGACGCTCAGCTCGTTCAGCATCTGGTCGAAGCGCCTGACCGTTCCTTGCAGGTCGGCCAGCGCCTGGCCGGAATACGCGCGGACCTCGAGCCGATCGCGCAGCGTGTTCAGCTGGTGGGAGATCTCTTCCGGGTAGGTCTGCAGGGTGCTCGCGGTCTGCAGCGAGCCGATGTTGGCGCGCATGTGCGTGGCGAGCCGGAATCCCATGATGAGCACCGCGCCCATCACCAGGGTGAGCGCCGTGCCCAGGCCGGCGGTGATCAGTTGGCGGCGGCGGCGTTCTACCAGGCCTGCGAGGGTCATTCCTGAGGTCTCCTGTCCTATTTGGGCAGCTCGAAGCGCATCCGGGTCCTGACGGGCACCTCGACGGCGGCGCCGTCGACGAGCAGTGGTGCGTAACGCCAGTGCTTCACGGCATTGATGGCCGCCTGGTCGAACACTCCGGGGGGCGTCGCTTCCACCACGTGGATATCGCGCGGCTCGCCGCTGGTATTGACGGTGAACTCCAAAGTCACACTGCCGGCGAGGTGCTGCGTCAGCGCCGACACCGGGTAATCCGGTGACGGGGCGCGCAGGCGCTTGAGGCTCGGGGCGAGCGCGGCGGCGTCGGGTCCCCTGGACTTCGGAGGGGCGAGCTGCTGCACGGCGAGCACCTCCTTCGGATCCGCGCCCCAGCGCTTCGCCAGCGCCAGATCGGCGTCGCCGGACTTGCCGGCGAGCACCGCGGCCCGGGCGCGCTCCAGGAGCCTGCCCGAGAGCTCACGGCCCGCATCCGCCAGGGCAGCATTGCCCGGGTCGCTCGACTGCAGCTGCCCTAGGTACCAGGCGGCGCTGTCCTGTGCCGGATCGGTCAACCGACCCTCGCGCAGCGCCGCGCGCGTCAGCTGCACGGTCCGATCGGCGTCGGCCTGGACGGCCTTCTGCCGCGCGCCGGCCACCTCGTGCTGGAACGCCGTGATGTCGGCTGCCTTCAGCCCCAAGCCGCGCGCCTCGGTGAGCCAGCGCTCCTCATCGGCGCTGTTTTTTGCCAGTCCCGCTTCGCGGGCCTTCTTCAGATAGGCCGCGCTCAGCGCGTGAACGGCGCGCTGCGTGGCGGCGCTGGCGGGCGCGGAGGACTGCAGTTGCTGCAGGTAGCTCTTGGCGCTGTCGTCTGCGTCGGTGAGCTTGCCGTCACGAACACGGTCCTCGACCAGGCTCGCCAGATGCTGCACCTTGACTTCTTCCTGGCGCCGGGCGATGTCGGTGCGCCAGCGGGCGAGCTGATCGGCGGCCACGCTGCCGGATTGCTGCGCCTGGTGCAGCAGGGAGGTGGCGCGATCGACGTTGCCATCGGCGATCGCCTTGGACACTGCGGCCGAAAGTAGCCGCTGCTCGAAGCCCGCCACGCGCGGGTCGCTGGCGGAGGCGGCCTTGAGATTCGCAAGGGTAAGCACGGCTTCATCGATATGGCCGCCGCTGAGCGCCTCCTCGAAGCGTGCGGCGAGCACCCCCGCCACGCGCTGCAACCCGTCCCGCGCCTCGCCGTTGGCAGCGTCCTCGGCCGCGGCCGAGCGGTAATACAACAGCGCGTTGTCGGCGGCCGGCTCGGTATAGCGGCGCTCATGCATGGCCAGGCGTGCCTTCTCGAGCAGCTCGTCCACCTTGCCCTCCAGCAGGAGGCTGGGGGCTGGCGCCGCCGGGGCCGGCGCGTTGTCGGTGGCGCCGGTTGCGGCGGCTGGCGCCGCGGCTGCGGGTTGGCTGGCCGGGGTCACCGGGCCGCCGCGGCCGTACATCAAGAACCAGAACGCACCCGCGGCGATCAGCGTCGCCGCCAGTGCGGCCCCGATCAGCACCAACCGGGGCCTGCTGCCGGCGAGCTCCTCATCGGGCTCCCGCGGCCGGCGCCGGAAGGCTCCGATGGTCAGCTCCCTCGCCGCGGCGAGGGTGGCGCGGGATGCTGGTGGAGCCTTGCCCGCCAGCGCCTCCGCCATGGCGCCCGCGAACACCGCCTGGGTCTTGCGCGGCTCGATGTGGGCCGCCAGCACCGCGAATACCCGGCCCTTGAGCGCGGCTCTTAGCTCCTTCTCGGCCGGCCCGTCCGCGAACACCAGCACCACGGCGCGCGGCACCTGCGCTTGCGCGGCGTCGACGGCGGCGCGCACATCGGGGACCTCGCGCGCGTCGATCGCCAGGACCTGGCCGCGTTTGGCGCCCGCCATGCCGCGCAGGGCGTCCTCGAGGGATTCGACCGGCCGCACCGCGGCCTGAGCGCCGAGGGTCTGGCCCAGCTCGAGCAGAAAATCATCGCGGCTGGTGAGAGCGGTGACGTCTACCACCGGCCGGGAATCGTGGGGTGCGCTGCCGGGAGTGCGGGTCGAGGCTTCGGGACTGCGGGAGGCAGTGGTTGGCGAGCTGGCCACTTGAGGTGTCTCCAAACAAAGACGGCCGAGTGATTGTCTAAAGTCCATCCATGGAGCGGGGCGGCCGCGACAGGCAAGCGTTCCGGGGCGCGGATCCACGCCGTTGCAGCATATGTAGCTTTTTGGGCAGCGCAGTGCGTTAGTTCACAATAATGAGAGCTTGCGTCGGGAAGCCGCGACGTTGATCATCAACTCCAAAGCATGGCGCGTCTGTGGGGTGAAACCCCGAGAGATGCGGCCCATGGTGCGGAGCCGCATCGCGCTCGAGGGGCTCACCATCGAACGAACAGTCTCCGCGGCTCTTCGGGCACCGACCTCGCGCGCCCCGGGCGTGCACCGCCGCAGTGCGTGCGCGGCGCGCCGGGCGATCAGTTGAGCTGCGCGCCGCCACGGGTGCGCGGCGCGCTCGAAGTGGCGCTGGCGCAGGCGCGGCGGGCAGTGAAACAATCCGTCGCTGTGACCGTCTTAACGTAACAGGTACCTCAGGATCTGAAGGCCATCACTCATTGTGCGCGGCGTTGGGACTAGCTTAATAATCACGTCGGCATCGCCGCTGTGGTCGGCATCGCCGGCATCGGGTTCGAGACCGATGAGACAACGGGAGGGAAGGATGATGCCACCGCTCGCTGCTGACCAGAATTCCCACGGCACCACCGCCGACTTCATCGATACCCTGAGCTCCTTCAGCCGCCTGCACCGCGCCCAGCGCTGGGAAGGCACCTTCGGCGAGTTTCTGAGCAACATCCTGCCCGGCCATGCGGTGGCGCTCGCGCGCACCAGCCATGAATACATCTGGGACATGCTGCGCTGGCACGGGCGCGCCGCGCAGCCCGACGCCTCCGAGAACATGCGTGCGCGCGAGCTGTTCAAGCGCGAGCTGTTTGGCATCGATGAGCCGCTGTCGCGCGTCGTCGATTACTTCAAGGCCGCGGCCGCCGGTTCCGATGTCGGCCGGCGCTTGCTTTTGATGCTCGGTCCGCCCTCCGGCGGCAAGTCGACGCTCGCGATCCTGCTGAAGCGCGGGCTCGAGGAATACAGCCGCACGGATGAGGGCGCGCTGTACGCCATCCGCGGCTCGCCGCTGCGCGAGAACCCCCTCAACCTCATCCCCACGAGCCTGCGCGCCGAGTTTCGTGACCGCTACGGCGTGAACATCTTCGGCGAGCTGTCGCCGTGGGCGCGCGATTTCGTGGAGCGCGAATTCGAGGGCGACTTCGTGCGGGTCCCGGTCGAGCGCGTGTTCCTGAACGAGGCCTCGCGTATCGGCATCGGCACCTATGCGCCGCACGATCCCACCACCGCCGACATCGCCGACCTGGTCGGCTCGGTGGATCTGGCCAAGGTCGCGCAGATCGGCGACGAGGGCGACCCGCGCGCCTGGTCGTGGTCGGGCGCCGTGTACGCCGCCAGCCGCGGCGTGCTGGAGATGATCGAGATTCTCAAGGTGAAGCGCGAGTTCCTGTACCTGCTGCTCACCCTGACGCAGGAGAAGAACGTCAAGGTCTCCCGCTTCCCGCTGATTCACCTCGACGAGACCATCCTGGCGCATACCAACCTCGCGGAGTTCCACAAGTTCCTGCAGGAGAAGGAGAACGAGGCGCTGCTGGATCGCATGGTGATCATCAAGATCCCCTACGCGCTCTCCTACCGCGACGAGTCGCGCATCTACCAGAAGCTGGTGTCGGGTGCGCCGGCGTTCCGCAACGTGCACCTCGACCCGCACGTGCTTAATCTGGCTGCGGTGTTCGGCATCCTGACGCGCCTGAGCAAGTCCGAGCGCGAGGGACTGGACCCGCCCAAGAAGCTGCGCCTGTATGCCGGCGAGGCGGTCGAGGGGGTCGCGGAGACCGAAGCGACGCGACTGCACGCCGAGACGCCCGAGGAAGGCATGACCGGGGTGAGCCCGCGCTTCGTGGTGAATGCGATCTCCAACGCCATCACCCGCGGCAACACCCACAGCCTCACCAGCATGGAGCTGTTGCTCGCCCTGAAGGACAGCATCGAGAGCGATGCGCGCATGGACGCGAAGCAGAAGAAAGCCTGGATCGATCACCTGGTGACGGCCCGCAAGGAGTTCTACAACCGCTGGGTCAAGGAAGACGTGCACCGCGCCATGTTCGCCTCCTTCGAGGAAGAGGCGCAGCAGCTGCTGGAGAAGTATCTCGACGAGGTCGAGGCCTCGCTCGATCACCGCCAGGTCAGCGATCCGATCACCGGCGAGACCCGCGCGGCCGATGAGCGTTTCCTGCGCTCGGTCGAGGAGAAGATCAAGGTCTCGGACTCGGGCAAGATGTCGTTCCGCCAGGAGGTGGTGCGCAAGGCCATGGTGGCCTTCAAGGCGGGCGAGAAGTTCAAGCTCGCCAGTCACGCCCGCATGCGCGAGGCTATCGAGCAGTACCTGTTCGAGGAGCGCCGCGACGTGCTGCGACTCGTAACCTCCACCGCGCGTCCGGACGATGACGCGCGCCAAAAGATCTCCGTGGTACAGCAGCGCCTGGTCAGTGAGTACGGCTACGACGAGCACAGCGCCAAGGAGGCGCTCAGCTACGTCACCACGCTCCTCGCCCAGGAGTAGCGGCGCTGTCGGAAAAGGTGTACGAGTAGCGCATGGATCAGGACGGCGGCAAGCGCGACGATCCCTCCGGCGCGGCGAAGTGGTACGAGCTGTTTTCGCGCGGCGCGCGCGACTGGCTGCGCCACGACGAGAAGGTCCGCGAGGCGGTGCGCGCCAATCTCCCCGAGATCATCGCCGGGGGCGACGTCATCAACGGCGGCGCCCGCACGGTGCGCGTGCCGGTGCGCATGCTCGAGCACTATCATTTCCGCCTGCGGCGCCCGGAAGAACAGCAGGGGGCGGGGCAGGGCAAGGCCAAGCCCGGAGATGTGTTCTCCGCGCCCGGGCGCGAGCAGGGGCAGGGTGAGAAGGGACCCGGTGGGCGCGATGAGGGCGAGGTGCAGCTGCTGCTGGAGTTCAAGATCGACGATATCGTCGACTGGCTGTGGGAGGCGCTGAAGCTGCCCAACCTCAAGGCGCGCGTCGGGCCGTCCGAGGAAACCGACTGGATCCGCGAGGGCTGGGACCGCCACGGCGCACGCTCGCGCCTCGACCGGCGCCGCTCGTTCAAGGAGTTGGTGAAGCGGCGCGGGGCGCCGGGGGCCACGCCGACCTTCATCGATGAGGATCTGCGCTACCGCCAGCTCGCCCGGCGCCGTCAGCCGGCGCTGCACGCGGTGGTGTTCTTCATGCTGGACGTCTCAGGCAGCATGTCCGACCGTGATCGCAAGCTCGCCAAGACCTTCTTCTTCTGGGTGGTGCAGGGACTGCGGCGCGAATACCGCTCGCTCGAGACGCAGTTCGTGGCGCACACCACCGAGGCGTGGGAATTCAACGAGCCGGACTTCTTCCAGGTGAGCGGCACCGGCGGCACCGTGGCCTCCACCGGGCTCGCCAAGGTGCGCGAGATCATCGACGCCCGCTACAACCCGGGACGCTGCAACATCTACCTGTTCTACGCGTCCGACGGCGACAACTCCGTGAGCGATGCCGCCGATGCGCGCACCGCGCTCACCGCCATCGCCGCGGATGCCTGTTTCACCGGCTACGTGGAGGTGTCCTCCGGGCTGTCGCGGCAGCTGGCCACCGAAACCGGCAAGCTGTTCGCCGAGCTGCAGGCGGCCGGTTGCGCCGCCGGCAGTTACGCGCTCAACGACTTCGAGGACGTCTGGGGCGCGGTGCGGCATTTCTTCACCGCCGAAGCCCAAGCGCCCGAGAGCCCGTGAGCCCCGCTGCGCCCATGAGCGAAGGCTGGCAGAGCTATGTTCGGCGCATCGAGGAGCTGGCCGCCCGCTCCGGGCTCGAGTTCCACCCGGTGGATTTCGAGGCGGTTCCCGACAGCTTCATGATGGAGATCGCCGTCTACGGTCTGCCGGTGCGCATGCCGCACTGGTCATTCGGCGTGCGCTATATCTATCAGCTGATCCAGCGACACATGGGGCACTCACGGCTGTTCGAGGTGGTGTTCCCCGGCAACCCGGGCCATGCCTACCTCGCCGAGAGCAACGGGCTCGCGGAAAATATCCTGGTGACCGCGCACGTGCTCGGGCACGCGGATTTCGCGCGCAACAACCTGCTGTTCCGCCGCTGCCAGGAGCAGGTGAGCGAGCACATCGTCGAGCACGCCGCCAATCACGCGCGCCAGATCCAGCAGGCCATCGAGACTCACGGCGCGCAACGCGTCGAGGCCGCGCTCGATGCGGCGCTGGCACTGGAGCAGCACGTCGACGTCGATCAGCCGCTGCGCCGCGAGCGTTACCCGGAGTTCCTCGAGGATGGCAAAGTGCTGATCGATGACCAGTTCCGCAAGCGCTTCGCGGCGCTCGAGCCGCTCGCCGGCGCCAGCGCCATCGAGGTGAAGAAACGCGCGCCGCTGCCGCCGCATCCGGAGCGCGACCTGCTGTGGTTCGTCGCCAACTACGCACCGGAGATGGAGAGCTGGGAGCGCGACATCTTTCTCGCGGTGCGCGAGGAGTCTTTCTATTTCTATCCGGTGTTCGCCAGCCAGATCATGAACGAGGGCTGGGCCTCCTACTGGCACGCGCGGCTGCTGCGCGAGGCGGACTTCATTCCGCAGCAGGCTTACCTGGATGCCATCAAGTGCCACTCGGACGTGGTGCGGCCGATCGCCGCCGAAGACAAGGTCGCGCTCAGCATCAACCCCTATCACCTGGGTTTTGCGATGTGGGAGAAGATCGTCGAGAAGAACGGCCTGCCCGCGGCGCGCGCCATCATGCAGCAGGACGATGACTTCAGCTTCGTGCGCAATCACCTCACGCGCGAGCTCGCCGACGAGCTGGGTCTGTTTCGCTACAGCGCACGCAGCGACGGCCAGATCAAGGTGCTCGAGCATGACCTGACGGCCCTGCACGAGGCGGTGCTCGCGCCCAAGTACAACTTCGGCGCACCGATCGTGTGCGCCTCGCACGTGCGCAACGACGGCACCCTCGAGCTCACGCACGACAGCAGCGTCGACGGCCGCGGTCTTGACCTGGAGCGTAGCCGCAAGGTGCTCGATTACCTGCAGCGCGTTTGGCGACGACCGCTGGTGCTCACCACCGTGAACCAGGCGGGTTCCACGCTGGAGCTCACCGCGCCGTGAGGGCGGCGCTCGACTCCCTTCACGGATTGCGGGGCGACAGCGGCTTGGCGGGCGGATCGGGTACTACCGGCTCCGTGCCCCAGTCCTCCTCCTCGTGCGAGGTCACGATGGAGACCGGATCGCTCGCCGGAAAACTGGCGTCGAGCGCCTCATCGAGCTGGCGCTGAATCTTCTGCCAATCGCGGCGCTTGCGCGCCTCATCGGGCGGGGAGTCGCTCATCTGAACCTCGCTCGCCCCGGCCTGCCTGGCCAAATGGGCTCGTTGCCCCGCATGGTACCCGCACCGAGTAGCGGCAGGCAGCCCTGGCGGAGTAGGCTTTTGCTCTGCCGGTGATGCTCGTGTGGCGCCGGTCCATCTTGCCGGGGAGCATCCGCCATGGGGTACACGACTGCGGGCATCCGTAACATCGCGCTGGTCGGCCAGGCCGGCGCGGGCAAGACCTCACTCCTGGAGACGTTGCTGCTGCAGGCGGGCGCGATCCGTGCTCGCGGGAGCCTCGCCCGCGGCACCACGGTGTCGGACTTCGACCCGCAGGAGAGGCGCCTGCAGCACTCGCTCGACACCACGATCTGCAGCTTCGACATCAACGGCATCCACGTCAACCTCATCGACACGCCCGGCTATGCGGACTTCCTCGGCAAGGCGCTGTCGGTGCTCGAGGCGGTGGAGGCGGTGGCCGTCGTCGTCAGTGCGGCGAATGGCGTCGACACGCTCACGCAGCGCCTCATGGAGTTCGCGCGCGAGCGTGAGCTGGGCCGGATCGTCATCGTCAACAAGATCGACAGCCGCGACGCCCACTGCAGCGACGTGCTGCAGCAGCTGCGCGAGGCCTGCGGCCGCGAATGCCTGCCGCTGAATCTGCCCGCCGGCGGCGGCGACGCCGTGGTGGACTGCTTCTTTCAACCTCACGGCCGCGCGGCGGATTTCTCCTCGGTCGAGGCGGCGCATACGCAGATCATCGATCAGGTCGTCGAGCTCGATGAGAAGCTCATGGCGCTGTACCTCGAGCAGGGCGAGGAGCTGTCCCCCGAGCAGCTGCACGATCCTTTCGAGCAAGCGCTGCGCGAGGGGCACCTGGTGCCGGTGTGTTTCGCTTCCGCCGAGAGCGGGGCGGGAATCCCGGAGCTGCTGCAGGTGTTCGAGCGGCTCATGCCCAACCCCGCCGAAGGCAATCCGCCCCCATTCCTCAAGGGCAGCGGCGAGGGCGCCGAGCGCGTGCCGGTGACGCCGGATCCCGCCAGGCACGTGGTCGCGCACGTGTTCAAGGTGAGCATCGACCCGTACGTCGGCAAGCTCGGCGTGCTGCGCGTGCACCAGGGCACCGTGCGCCCAGGCAGCCAGCTGTTCGTCGGTGACGCGCGCAAACCGATCAAGATCGCGCACCTGTTCCGCCTCCTGGGCAAGGAGTCCACCGAGATCACCGAGGCGCTGCCCGGGGACATCTGCGCCATCGCCAAGGTGGACGAGCTGCACCTGGACGCGGTGCTGCACGACTCGCACGAGGAGGACCAGTACCACCTCAAGCCGGTGGCATTTCCCCCGCCGATGCTCGGCGTCGCCATCGAGCCTGAGCGGCGCGGTGATGAGCAGCGTCTCGCCGACACCCTGCACAAGCTCACCGCCGAGGACCCGTGTGTGCGCATCGAGCATCACGCCGCGGTGAACGAGACGGTTCTCTACGGCATGGGTGAGTTTCACCTGCGGGTGCTGCTCGAGCGCATGGCCGAGCGCTACGGGGTGCACGTGAAGACCCACCCGCCGAGCATCCCGTACCGCGAGACCGTCACGCGACCCGCCGAAGGGCACTGCCGGCACAAGAAGCAGACCGGCGGCGCCGGGCAGTTCGGCGAGGTGTACCTGCGTATCGAGGCGCTCGGGCGCGGCGCCGGCTTTGAGTTCGTGGACGACGTGGTAGGCGGCGCGATCCCCGGGCAGTACATCCCGGCGGTGGAGAAGGGCGTGCGCCAGGTGCTCACCGAAGGCGCGCTCGCCGGCTTTCCGATCCAGGACGTGCGCGTCACCGTGTACGACGGCAAGCATCACTCGGTGGATTCGAAAGAGGTGGCGTTCGTCTCCGCGGGCCGCAAGGCGTTTCTGGATGCCCTGGAGAAAGCCGCGCCCATCGTGCTCGAGCCGATCATGCGCCTGGAGATCACCGCTCCCGCGAGCGCCATCGGCGACATCACCGGCGACCTCGCCACCAAGCGGGCGCGCATCAACGGCAACAGCTCATTGCCCGGACAGCGCTCGGTGCTCCAGGCCTTCGTGCCGCTCGCGGAAGTTTCGGAGTACCAGTCGCGCCTCAAGGCCCTCACCGGGGGGCAGGGCGCCTACACCATGGAGTTGAGTCACTACGATCCGGTGCCGGCGCGCAAGCAGCACGAGCTCGCACAGGCCTGGCGGCCGCGGGCAGACGAGGAGTGACTCGGGCATGAAGGCAGCCGTGCTGTGTCTGTTGACGCTCGCGGGGCTGGCGCCCTTCACCGTAGCGGCGCGCCCGGACTCCGCCGTCTGTAGCGCGCCGCCCGTCCCGGGCGGCACCACCAGGAGTGTGCCGGCCGGGCATGCGAAGCCGAGCGCCCTGGCCCCTCATCCGCACTCGCATAACCGCGTTTACGGCGCGCCGATCCCACGCCCGATCGTCTCGAAGCACGCGAAGCACAAGCGCCGCACTGCGAGTCCGCCCCCCTCCAGATAGCGCGCTTATCGCGCGGGCTTCTTCCACGTGACGGTATCGCCGGCGCGCAGGCCCAGCTTCGCGGCCTCACCACCCTTGAGTTCCAGCACCGCACTGACAGGCGTACCGGAGCCGAGCAAAGCCTCCGACATGGGGTGCGCGCGCTCGATGATCTTGGCCACGCGTCCGTCTGCGTGGATGAACACTATGTCCAGCTCGATGTAGGTGTTCCTCATCCACATGGTCTCCACGCGTGGGGCGGGCAGCGGGAACACCATCCCCATGGTCTCGGGCAGGTCGCTGACGAACATCAAACCCTGCTGGGCGCGCTCGGGTGTGTCGGCGATCCACACCTCGAATGCGTACTTGCGGGCGGCGTGATGCTCATCAAGGTGGGTGATCTGCAGCGTAGTGCGCGGAAAGCTCGCCAGCTCCAGCGGCGCACGCGATTCCTGCGCCAGCGCGGCCGCTGCGGCGAACGCCAGCGACGCGCCGAGCATGAGGCGGCGCAGGCCTACCGGCGGATGTTCAGGACGGTTGCCCGGCGACATACGCTTGCGCTTTCTACTGATCCGCGAACACGGCGCTGCCTGCGAAATCGAAGCGGCTGACCAGAATCCGCGCCTCGCTGTTGAGCGTGCTGGCAGGTGAGGTGCAGAAGCCGCGGGCGATGATGCGCCAGGAGCGCAGCGCTCCGCCGAGTGCTCCGAGCCGTTCCTGTCTGAGCTCGTCCACCGTGCAGTGATCCTCGCCGCGCGTGGTGAACAGCCGCTCCTCGCCCTCGAAGATCACGGTGAGATTGGTGGGGAGCGCGCGGCCGCTGCGCCCTTCGTGCACCGATCCCACGCCGAACACCAGGCGCAGGCGCCGCCCGTCCGCGTGCCGCGGTCCGGCGAAGCTCACCCGCAGGCCGCTGCCGTCCGGGCGCGGGCCGCCCTCGCACTCGATCTCAGCGTTGTGCCAGTCGACGTCGAGGTTCATCGCGCCGCGGATGCGGGCGTGCAGATAGCCGTTGCCGCCCGGCAGACACCCCTGGCTGCCCGCTTCCTGCGGCACGGCCGGAGCGGGGCTCGCGCCGGCCCCCGGGAGCGCCGTGGCCAGGCCGCAGGCGCACAACAGTGCAAGGCGGCGTTGCATGCCGGGTGAGTGTACCGCGCGGCCCGCGCCGCCCTCACGCGCCCGGTACGACCAGCAGCGCCTTGGCGAAGCGGGCATGCCCGCGCGCAACCGCGCGCGCCGCGTGCATGAGCGCCGTCACGATCACGATGCCGAACACCATGTAGAAGAGTGAACCGACGAAGGTGTGCGGTGAGGCGGCGTGCCAACCGTCGATCTGAATCATGGCCAGTGAGACACCCGGCGCGAGGAACCCCAGATCCCGGCTCAGCACCACCAGAGGCGCGAGTGCGAGACGCAGGCCGATCGCAAGTGCGGTGAGGGTGACGGTGAAGTAGACGATCCCCAGCGGCAGCATGATGAGCAGGTACAGCAGCGTCGTCCAGGTACGCACGTCGGTGAGCATCTCCCCGATGCGTTGCCACCAGCTCGCCGGCGGCCCGGGATGCACCGGCCGTCGCGGCATGCGCTCGCCGGTCATCGCCTCGAGGAGTCTGCCCTCGCCGAGTGCAATCACGCGCGCGATGCCGATGAAGGCCAGGAAGAACGGCACGCCGATGATGAGGACCGCGAACCCGGCCGAGAGGGACAGCCCGGTGACCACGAAGGTGAAGTACACGATGCCCGTCGCGAGGGTCAGCAGCATATAGAAGAGAGAGGTGTAGGCCCGCGGGTCCTGGTACACCCCGAAAAAGCGCGCCAGGCCGGACGCGTTCGCGGCCGCGCGCGGTGCCGGGGTCTTCAGGGCGGCCTTGACCTTGGCTTCCGTGTCCCGGTACGCGGCCGCCACTTCGTCCGGAGCACCGTAGGTGCTCGCGATGAGCTCCAGCACGTCGCTCTCGGACTTGTCCGGGTGCGCCGCGACCTCCGCGCGCAGGTACTCCTCGGAGTCGTAGAGCGCATCCTGGATGAGCGCGGGATCCTGTCCTTCGAGCGCCTGGCGCAGCTGCTTCAGGTACTCATCGATCGAGCGGGGAGCGTTGGCACTCATGAGTCGGTTCCTTCGATGAAGCGATCGACAAAGCCGCGCGTCTGCCGCCAGATCTCACTCCACTGACGCAGGACGCCGCGGCCCTCTTCGGTGATGCGGTAGTAGCGCCGCGGCGGCCCGGCGTAGGAGGGCACGACGCGGCTGGTGAGCAGGCCCCCGGCGGCGAGAGTGCGCAGCACCGGGTACACGGTGCCCTCCTTGAACAGCGCCTCGCCTTGGTTGGCCTTCTGCAGGCGCTTGGCGATCTCGTATCCGTACAGATCCTCTTTGGTGCGCTCGAGCACGGCCAGCAGCACCAACGCCACGAGCCCCGCGTTGAGGTCTTTCTGGAACTTGCGTGGCTGGCTATCATCCATTTGATAGTACTATTAAGTAGATAATACTAGCTGTCAACTAATACCGCTACCCTGAGACTAGCGCTCAATCGACGGACCCGTGCCCTGGTCAGTCAGGCCCAGGCGGGGTGCCCGGTGCCGTGCTGTTAGACTTCGCGTTTTTTCCGGGACCGGTGATGAGAAACTCGCTCCTAGAAGTCACGCCCGTCATCCCAGGCAGCCTCGCGCGCCTGCCCGAGCTGGCCGCCAACCTCTTCTTCAGCTGGCACCGTCCCACCCGGGCGCTGTTCGAGGACCTGGACCCGGAGCTGTGGAAGCAGACCAACGGCAACCCCCGCCTGGTGCTTCGCTGCGTCAACCAGGGGACGCTCGAGCGCTGCGCACGCGATGAGCTGTATCTGGCCCGCTATCACCTCGCGCTCGAAACACTCGAAGCGTACCTGCGGGTCGCCGCGCCCACCGCCGAGGAGCCGCTGGTGGCGTACTTCTGCGCCGAGTACGGCTTTCACGAGAGCTTCCCCATCTACTCCGGAGGTCTCGGAGTGCTCGCCGGGGACTACTGCAAGGCGGCGAGCGACGAGCGAGCCAACTTCGTGGCGGTGGGACTTCTGTACGAACAAGGGTATTTCACTCAGACCGTCGATAACGACGGCGTACAGCAAGCCGAATATCGCGAGCGCGACCCGCGCGATCTGCCGGTCGAGCCGGTGCGCAACAGTTCCGGCGAGTGGCTCAAGGTCGCGGTGCGCATCACCGGGCGCGAGGTCGTCGCGCGGCTGTGGAAGGCGCAGGTGGGCCGCGTTCCGGTCTATCTGCTCGACACCAATTGCCCGGAGAACATCCCCTCGGATCGCGACATCACCCATCGCCTGTACGGCGGTGACGACTCCACACGGGTGCGCCAGGAGATGATCCTCGGCATCGGTGGCTTGCGCGCGCTGCGCGCGCTCGGGGTGGTCCCGGGGGTGTGGCACCTGAACGAAGGGCACGCGGCGTTTCTGATCCTCGAGCTGCTGCGCGAGCACCTGGGGCAGGGCCTGCCGTTCAACGCCGCCCTCGAAGCGGTGGCGGCGGACTGCGTGTTCACCACTCACACGCCGGTGGCGGCCGGCCACGACGCCTTCAGCCTGGAGCTGATCGTCACGCACTTCGGGGATTTCGTGCGCGAGCTGGGGGTGCCGGTCGAGCGCGTCCTCGAGCTGGCGCGTTCCCCTTCCGCCCCGGGCCTTTTCAACATGACGCGCCTGGCACTGAACGGCACGCGCCACGTCAACGGCGTGAGCCGCATCCATGGCGCGGTCTCGGCGCGGCTGTGCGCGGACCAGTGGCCGGAGGTTCGTCCCGAGGACAACCCGGTCGGCTTCGTGACCAACGGCGTGCACGTGCCGACCTTCCTGCACCAGACCTGGATGGACTTCTTCGACCGCGAGCTGGGACGGGAGTGGCGCGAGCGGCTGCGCGACCCGGATTTCTGGAGCGCGCTGGAGCGCGTGCCGGACGAGCGCTACTGGGTGACGGCGCAGGAAGTCAAGGCGCGCATGCTGGCGAGCGTGCGCGAGCGGCTGCAGCGCGAGTACGAGCGCAAGGGCTTGAGTCCCGCGCAGCTGCGCCACGTGACGCGCTTCCTCGATCCGCAGCGTCCCGGCGTGCTCACCCTGGGATTCGCGCGGCGCTTCGCCACCTACAAGCGCGCGACGCTGCTGCTGCGCGACCGCGCGCGCCTCGCGCGGCTCATCAACAATCCCGAGCGCCCCGTGCTGCTGCTGTTCGCCGGCAAGGCGCACCCCGCGGACGAGCCCGGCAAGTACGTGCTGCGCGAAATCCGCCAGTTGATGATGAGCCAGGAGTTCATGGGACGCATCATCTTCCTGGAAGACTACGACCTGCAGCTCGCCCGCAGCCTGGTCTCGGGCGTCGACGTGTGGCTCAACAATCCGATCGCGCCGCTCGAGGCGAGCGGCACCTCCGGCATCAAGGCGGCCATCAACGGCCGCCTCAACCTGAGCATTCTCGATGGCTGGTGGGCGGAAGGGTGGAAGCAGGACAACGGCTGGGGCATACCGCCGGCGAACGTGCAGGACCCGGAGAGGCGCGATGCGCTCGAGGCCGAGCTGATTCTCGGTACGCTCGAGGAGGAGGTCCTGCCCCTGTACTACGCGCGCGAGGAGAGCGATTACCCCGCCGCCTGGGTCAAGCGCAGCAAGCGCGCCATGATGACGGTGATTCCGGCTTTCAACATGCGCCGCGTGCTGTTCGACTACACCCAGGGGCTGTACCAGCCGGCGGTGGCGCACTATCGGCGTCTCGCCGCCAACGGCTTCAGCGGCGCGCGCACGCTGGCGGACTGGAAGACGCGGGCGCGCCAGGCCTGGTCGAAGGTGAGCCTGCGGCAGCTCACCGACGTGGCCCGCGATCTGCCGCGCGGCGAGCGGCTGCGGCTGCGGGTTGCGGCCGCACTCAACGGACTCACGCCCGTGGACGTGCGGGTGGAGTTCGTCGCGCGGCGCCTGTTGCCCGAGGCGGACCTTGCACCGCCGGCCCTGTCCTCGTACGGGCAGCCGCCGCGCGCCGGCCTGTGGCACGCCACCTTCGGCGCCACCGACGAGCAGGACAGCGACGGGGCGGTGATCTACGCGCTCGACGTCGAGCCGCAGGAATGCGGGCAGTTCCGCACCGAGATCCGCATCTACCCGTGCCACGAGCTGCTCTCGCACCCCTACGAGCTGGGGCTGATGAAATGGCTGTGAGGCATTTACTTTAAGGTTGCGCTGACGGCGCGCCTTGCGGTGTAGTACGCCTCATGCCCCGCCAGCCCGCACGCGCTTCTTCCGGACGCTACGTGAGCCGCCTGACGGGCGGCACGCTCGCCATCATCATGGCGGGCGGGCGCGGCGAGCGGCTGCGCGACCTCACCGCGCATCGCTGCAAGCCGGCGACCCCCTTCGGCGGCAAGTTCCGCATCATCGACTTCGTGCTGTCGAACTGCGTGAACTCGGGGATCCGCCAGATCTCCATTCTCACCCAGTACAAGGCCCAGTCGCTGATCCAGCACGTGCAGCACGGCTGGAGCTACCTGCGCGGGGAGTTCGGCGAGTTCGTCGAGGTGGTTCCCGCGCAGCAGCAGCTCGGACCGCTCTGGTACCGGGGTACGGCGGACGCCGTGCACCAGAACATCGAGTTGATCGTCTCGCACCGCCCCAAGCACGTGCTGGTGCTCGCCGGTGACCATATCTACAAGATGGACTACGGTCCGATGATCGCCTACCACGTGGAGAAGGGTGCCGACATCACCGTGGGAGTGGTCGAGGTGCCGGCGCGGGAGTCGCAGAATTTCGGGGTGCTGACCGCTACCGAGTGGAATCGGGTCACGAAATTCTCCGAGAAACCGGCCACGCCCGACACGCTGCCGGCCCGCCCGGACGCCATTCTCGCCTCCATGGGGATCTATGTCTTCAACACTCGCCTGCTCGAGAGCCTGCTCGCCGCGGACGCCACCAACGAGTCCTCGGCCCATGATTTCGGGCGCGACATCCTGCCCGAAGCCATCGCCGGCAACCGCCAGGTGTTTGCCTATCCATTCCAGGACGTGCAGACCCGCGCGCAAAGCTATTGGCGCGACGTCGGCACCATCGATGCCTACTACGATGCCAACCTCGAGCTGGTGCACGTGCGCCCCGAGCTCAACATCTACGACCAGGACTGGCCCATCTGGACCTACCAGGTGCAGCAGCCGCCGGCGAAGTTCATCCTCGACGAGGACGGTCGCCGCGGCATGGCCGTCAACTCCATGGTGTCGGGCGGCTGCATCATCTCCGGGGCCGTGGTGCGCGAGTCGCTGCTGTTCTCCGACGTGCGCGTCGAGGAGCGCACCAGCATTCACCGCTCCGTCGTGCTGCCGCACGCCGAGATCGGCCGCGGTTGCGCCATCTCCGGAGCGATCATCGACGAGGGCTGCGAGGTGCCCGAGGGCACCCGCATCGGGCTCGAGCGCGAGGCGGATGCACGCCGCTTCCACGTGACCGAGAAAGGCGTGGTGCTGGTCACCCTCGACATGCTGCGCAGCATGCGGAACAGTTGAGCCGTGAGCCCCGCGCCACGCCTGCCGGTCGTCCTGCTGTGGCACATGCACCAGCCGCAGTACAAGGATGCGCTCACCGGCCAGTACGCGCTGCCCTGGACCTATCTGCACGCCGTCAAGGACTACACCGACATGGCGGCGCACCTGGAAGCCAACCCGGTGGGGCGCGCGGTGGTGAATTTCACCCCGCTCCTCATCGAGCAGCTCGAGGAGATCGCGCGGCGCGTCGCCGAGCATCTGGAGAGCGGCAGCCCGCTGCCGGATCCGGTGCTGGCGCTTCTGGGTCCGGACCCCGTACCGACCGAGCCGGCCGCGCGGCTGGAGCTGCTGCGCACCTGCCTGCGGGCGCAGCGCCAGCAGATGATCGAGCGCTTCGGCCCGTATCTCGAGCTCGCGACCATCGCCGAGACGCTCGCCACGCCGGAACGGGTCGCTTACGCTTCCGACCAGTTCATCCACGACCTCGCAGTCTGGTATCACCTCGCCTGGCTCGGCGAGAGCGTGCGCCGCACGGACCCGCTGGTCGCCCGCCTGACCGAGCGCGGGCGCGACTTCAGCTCCGCGCAGCGCCGCGATCTGCTCACACTCATCGGCACTCTGGTGGGCCAGGTGCTGTTGCGCTACCGGCGCCTCGCCGAGCGCGGGCAGTGCGAGCTGTCGGTGACGCCCTACGGACATCCGATCATCCCGCTGCTGCTCGACTTCCAGTGTGCGCGCGATGCGCTTCCCACGCTGCAACTGCCCGCGCATGCGGCCTATCCCGGGGGCGCCTCGCGCGCCACCTGGCACATCGAGGAGGCGATCCGCGTATTTGCACGCACCTTCGGCAACCGTCCCGCCGGCTGCTGGCCCGCGGAAGGAGCGATCAGCGCCGCGACGCTCGGGCTGCTTGCCGCCGCTGGCTTCCGCTGGACCGCCAGCAGCGCCGGGGTGCTGCGTGGGAGCCTCGCGCTCACTGATCCAGGCGCGGCGCAGGATCCGCTCGCCTACAACCGCCCTTACCGTCTGGGCGGCACCGGCATGAGCTGTTTCTTCCGCGACGACACCCTGTCCGATCTCATCGGCTTCACCTACGCGACCTGGCACGGGGATGACGCCGCCGCCAATCTGGTGGAGGAGCTGTCGCACCTCGCACGCCGCTACGAGCCCTCGGGCAATCACGCGGTGCTCATCGCGCTCGACGGTGAGAACGCCTGGGAGCATTACCCCTTCAACGGCTTCTATTTCCTGCGTGCGCTGTACGAGCAGCTCGCGAGCCATCCGCAGCTCGAGCTGACGACCCTGTCCGACTGCATCGCGCGCGGTCTGCAGCCCGCACCGCTGCCGCGGGTGTGCGCCGGAAGCTGGGTGCACGGCACGCTCGCGACCTGGATGGGGGATCCGGACAAGAACCGGGCGTGGGATCTGCTGTGCAACGCCAAGGAGGCCTACGATCGCTTCATGCGGGACGCGAGTGATCCGGGCGAGCGCGCCGCCGCCGGCCGCCAGCTCGCGCGCTGCGAGAGCTCCGACTGGTTCTGGTGGTTCGGGGACTACAACCCCGCGGATGCCGTGAGCCAGTTCGACCACCTCTACCGGCGCCAGTTGCTGACGCTGTACCGGCGGCTGAACCTCGTGCCCCCGGGCGAGCTCACGCTGCCCATCTCGACCGGGCACGGTGCTCCCGAGCACGGCGGAAGTATGCGCCGCGCCACCGGCGGCTGACCGACAGGCGGCAGCCCAAGGCGTGACCAGCATGCGATTACCCGTGTTCGACCGGCGCCGCGCCGGGGTGCTGCTGCCGATGTCCGCCCTCGATGCGGCACTCGGGCGCGGCGGCCGCGCCTTCATCGACTGGCTGGGCGAGGCGGCTTTCTCCGTGTGGCAGATCCTGCCGGCGGGCCCGGTGGGCGAGGACCGCTCCCCCTACTGGGTGCGCTCGGACTGCGCGGGCAACGCGACGTTCCTCGATGCGGCGGAGCTGCCCGATCCCAACGCGCCGATCGACCCGGAGTTCCTGGCGGCCTCCGGCCCCTGGCTGCACGACTACGCGCTGTTCGAGGCGCTGACGGGTGCGCACGGCGGTGCGCCGTTCTGGCAGTGGCCGCCGCCGCTGCGCGACCGCTCGCCCGAGGCGCTCGCGCAGGCAGCCCATGAGCTCGCACCCGACATCGCGCGCATCGAGCGCGAGCAATATGCGTTCTACGTCCAGTGGAACCAGCTGCGCGCGCACGCGCGCACGCGCGGCGTGCGGCTGTTCGGCGATCTGCCCTTCTACGTCGGCCCCTCCTCGGTGGAGACCTGGGCGCATCGCGAGCTGTTCCAGCTCACCGCTACCGGCGAGCCGGCCGCGGTCGGGGGCGTGCCGCCGGACTACTTCTCGCAACTGGGCCAGCTGTGGGGCAATCCGGTCTATGACTGGCAGGCGCTGCGCCGCAGCGACTTCAGCTGGTGGCTCGGGCGGGTGCGGGCGCAGCTGGCGCGGATGGATCTGCTGCGCATCGATCATTTCCGGGCGCTCGCGGCCCACTGGGCCGTGCCAGCCGGCGCGCCCGATGCGCGCGGCGGCGCCTGGCTCAGCACTCCCGGAGAGCTGCTGCTGCGCCGGCTCCTGGATGAGTTCAGCGACCTGCCGCTGGTGGCCGAGGATCTCGGGGTCATCACCGAAGACGTGCTGGCGCTGAAGAACGGCTTCGGCCTGCCGGGAATGCGCGTGCTGCAGTTTGCCTTCGACGGCGATCCCAACAATGCGCACCTGCCGTATCTGCACGAGCCCGACTGCGTGGCGTACAGCGGCACCCACGACAACGACACCACGCTCGGCTGGTACTCGAGCCTGGACCGCGACACCGCGCAGCGGGTCGATTATTTTCTGCGCGTGACCCCGGGCGCCATGCCCGAGGCACTGATACGCGCAGCCCTCGGCTCGGTGGCGCGACTCGCCATCATTCCGGCGCAGGACATCCTCGGCCTGGACTCCTCCGCGCGGCTGAATACCCCGGGGACCGTACAGGGGAACTGGACCTGGCGACTGCCCGCGGGCGCGCTCACGGCGCAACTGGCGCGCGACTGCGCGCGCCTGAACGGCGCTTTCGGCCGCGCGCCGGGATGAGAGCCGTCAGCCGCTGCCTCCCGGTTCTGTGCGCGGCCGCGTTGCTGCCCGGCGCCTGCGCGCTGAGCTCGAAAATCACCACCCCGAAGCTCTCGGTGGTCGACGTGCAGATCGAGCACGGCGACCTGTGGGAACAGCGCCTCAAGGTGCGCATGCGCGTGCAGAACCCCAACGACCGCAGGCTCCCGGTGAGGGGACTCGAGTACAGCCTGGAAGTCGAGGGACAGCAGTTCGCAAGCGGCGCCTCCGCCGCGAGCTTCGTCGTGCCCCCCATGGGAGAGGCCGAATTCGACATGAACGTCACCACCCACCTCGCGGGCACGCTCCTCAAGCTTCTCGGGCGCGGGTCGGAGGCGCTGGGGCCGAGCGTTGCCTACCGTCTCACCGGCAGGATCGCGCTGTCGCAGGGCCTGATGCGCTCGATTCCGTTCGAGGAGCGCGGCAGCTTCAGCCTGCGATGAGTCGCCGGTAGAGCGCCACGTACTCGCCTCCCTGGCGCTGCCAGGAGAAGTCCTGCTGCATGCCGTTTTTCACCACCCGCGTCCAGTGCCGCGGCGTCGCGTACAGATCGAGCGCGCTGTTCAGCGCCCACTCCAGAGCCTGGGTGTTGAAATCGTCGAACACCACGCCGGTGCCGGTACCGGTCCTCGTGTCGTAGTGCTGCACCGAGTCGGCGAGCCCGCCGGTGCGGCGCACGACCGGCACCGTACCGTAGCGCAGGCTGTACATCTGGTTGAGTCCGCACGGCTCGTAGCGTGAAGGCATGAGAAACAGATCGCTCGCCGCCTCGATCCAGTGCGCGAGCTCATCGTCATAACCGCAGTGAAACACCACCCGCCCCGGGAAGCGCCGCTCGAGGAGGGTGAAGAACTCCTCGTACTGCGGCTCACCGTTCCCCAGCGCGACGAAGCTGAGCGGCCGCGCGCTGAGCACCTTCGGTAGCGCCTCGAACATGAGCTCGATACCTTTCTGGACGGCCAGCCGGCTCACGAGCCCGGCCAGCGGCACCACCGGTGCCGCCGCGAGCTTGTGGCGCTGCGCGAACTGACGCTTCAGCTCACTCTTCACCGCGAGCCGCTCGGGGTCATAGTGGGCCGGCAGGTAGCGGTCGCGGCGCGGGTCCCACTCATCGTAGTCGACCCCGTTCAGAATGCCGGTCACGGCGCTGCCGCGCTCGCGCAGGCTGTCCTGCAACCCCATGCCGTACTCATCCGAGCAGATCTCGCGCGCGTAGGTCGGGCTGACCGTGGTGACGGAGTCGGCATACACGATGCCGTGGCGCAGGGCGTTGATCCGCCCCGCGGCGAGGTCCCCCGGGTGCAGCAGGTTGCGCCTGCGCGGCAGTCCGAGATCGGCAATCCGGGCCGCCGGGAAGATGCCCTGATAGCCGATGTTATGGATCGTCAGCACCGTGCGGGTCGCGGCGAACAGCGGCTCGTCCTCCCACACGGTCCTGAGGAACAGCGGCGCAAAGGCGGTGTGCCAGTCGTTGCAGTGCAGAACCTGGGGCGCCCACCCCAGGCGCTGGCAGGCCGTGAGCACCGCGCGCGTGAAGGCGATGAAGCGCAGGTGCTCGTCGGGATCGCTGGTGTAGAGGGCGCCGCGTTCATACAGCGCGGGGCAGTCGATCAGATACGCGGGCGCGCCGCCCGGCAGCCGCGCACGCAGCACCGAGAACACGTAGTTGTTGGGTCCCACCGCCAGCGGCACCTGCTGCAGGGCCTGCACCGGCTGCGCGGAATGCGCCGTGCGGTCGATGGAGGCGTAGCACGGCGTGAACAGGCGCACGTCATGACCGGCGCCGTACAGGTACTTGGTCAGCGCCCCGCTCACGTCCGCCAGCCCGCCGGTCTTGGAGAGCGGCTCGACTTCGGAGGCGAGCAGGCAGATGGCGAGTTTCTCGGGCACCGGGCGGTTATTTCAGCAGTTGCATGTCAGATATGATGCAGCATGCGGCGTGTGCTGATCGGTCTCACGGTTACGTTGCTGGTGGTGGTGTCGATCGGCGTGGGCGTGGTCGTCGCGCGCTGGCCGTGCTCGCACCTGTGGCGCTGAAATCGAGCATCGCTGCTGCATCGCTGCCCGAGGCAGTGTAACTGAAGGGGCTAATGCTGCGGGGCGCGCTGCGCGCGGGCGCGCCGCAAGAATCGGGTCGCGCCCCGCGCGCGCGCCACTATCATCAACCCCCATGCACACCGGGCCCGCATTCCTCGACAGCCGCGATTTCGGGCGCATCGCCCGGGCGATCCGCTTCATCGACGCCAACTACCGCGCGCAGCCGCGCCTGGCCGCGATCGCCGCGTCCGCGCACCTGTCGGAGTTTCATTTCAACCGCCTGTTCCGCCGCTGGGCCGGCGTCACGCCCCGGCAGTACCTGGCATACGTCACCGCGCGCGCCGCCCGCGCCGCCCTCGCCAGCACCCCTTCCGTGCTCGAGGCGGCCTACTGTGTCGGCCTGTCCGGACCCTCGCGGCTGCACGACCTGATGGTCACGCTGGAGGCGGTTACCCCGGGGCAGCTCAAGGCCCGCGGCCGCGGCATGCAGATCACCTACGGCCTCACCGACACGCCTTTCGGGCGCGCGCTCATCGCCAGCACCCCGCGCGGGCTCTGCCATCTCGCCTTCGTCGAACCAGGGACCGAGGTTGCCTGCGTGGCCGCTCTCGCAGCCGGCTGGCCGCAGGCGCGGCTGCGGCGCGACGAGGACGCCGCCGCTGCCCTGGCGGGACGCATCTGGAGCTCGCCCCGCGGCACGGCTGCAGCGCGGGCCGCGGCACCCCTCAAGCTCGCCGTGAAGGGTACGAACTTTCAGCTCAAGGTCTGGCAGGCGCTGCTCGAGCTCGGCTCCGCCGGACCGACCACTTACGCGACGCTCGCGCGTGCCGTGGGCAGCCCCGGGGGCGCCCGGGCAGTGGGTAGGGCGGTCGGTGCCAATCCGGTGCCGTGGCTCATTCCCTGCCACAACGTGCTGCGCCAGGACGGTGCCCTCGGGGGTTATCACTGGGGAGAGGATCGCAAGCGCGCGATGCTCGCGTGGCAGGCGCTGCCCTGGCGCTCGCAAAGCCGGCGGCGCGAGCGCGAGCGGCACGTCACGGCCATGCCGCTGCGCCTGCAGCAGGCGACATAACCCTCGTCAGTACTTTGGCCCTCAAGGCTCGGGCGACGTCAAGCGCCGCGCAGGGAAATTTCGTCTAACATATTGATTTCTAATAATAATACACTCCTGGAGGTGGGGCGGGGGCGCGCCGGAGCTGGTAAACTAGTCGCCGTTTCCCCGCTCCCGATTCGCCCATGTCTGCCTCGCCCTACAAGCAACTCGAACAGGAGTTCAAGCGCCTGCATGCCTTCCGCGGTGCTCTGGCGCTGCTGCGCTGGGACGCGGCGGTGATGATGCCGCGCGGCAGTGCCGACGTTCGCGGCGAGCAGCTCGCGGCGCTGGAAACCGAACACCATGCGCTGCTCACGGCACCGCGCATCACGCGGCTCCTGGACCGCGCTCAGGCGAACACCCAGGGACTCGCCGACTGGCAGATCGCCAACCTGCACGAGATGCGCCGGCAGCGCGACCACGCCATCGCCACCCCGGCCACGCTCGTGTCGCGCCTCACCAAGGCCGCTTCGCGTGCCGAATCGCGCTGGCTCGAGGCTCGCGCCCAGGGCAAGTTCGAAGCGTTCGCACCGTACCTGGAGGAAGTGGTTCACCTGGTGCGCGACAAGGCGGCACTGCTGGGCCAGGCGCTGAATCTCGCCCCCTACGATGCGCTGGTGGACGAGTTCAGCCCCGGCGTGACGACTGCGGACATCGACGCCATGTTCAAGGCGCTGTCGCGCCGGCTGCCGTCCCTGATCCGCGAAGCGATCGCCGTGCAGGAGATTCGCCCGCTACTGGCGCTGGCCGGCAAGTTCCCGGCGAGCAAGCAGCGCGCCCTGGCGGTGGAAGTGATGAAGAGTGTCGGTTTCCCCTTCGAGCGGGGACGACTGGATGAGAGCGAGCAGCCTTTCACCGAAGGGGTGCCGGGGGATATCCGCGTCACCACGCGCTTTGATCCCGACGACCTCTTCTCGGGTCTGCTCGGGGCGTTGCACGAGACCGGGCACGCCATGTACGACCTGGGCCTGCCGCAGGACTGGCGCGACCAGCCCGTGGGGCGCGACCGGGGCATGGCTCTGGAAGAGAGCCAGTCGCTGCTCATCGAGATGATGGTCTGCCGCAGCCGCCCGTTCGTGCGCTACCTGCAGCCACTGCTGGCGAAGCATTTCGGGGCGAGCGGACCGGAGTGGGACGTGGAGAATATCTACGGCCATCTCACGCGGGTGCGGCGCGGACTGATCCGGGTGGATGCGGACGAGCTCACCTACCCGCTGCACATCATGCTGCGCTACGAGCTGGAGAAGCAGCTGCTCTCAGGGGAGCTGGCGGTGCGTGATCTGGCGGAAGCGTGGAGCGCCGGCATGGAGCAGCGCCTGGGGATCCGCCCCTCCAACGATGTCGAGGGCTGCCTGCAGGACATCCACTGGGCGGTGGGCTCCTTCGGCTACTTCCCGTCCTACGCTCTCGGGGCGGTCATCGCCGCGCAGCTCTACGAGAGTCTGCGGGCCGAGGTGCCGGAGCTGGATGAGCAGCTCGCGCGCGGGGAATTCTCCGGACTCCTGGGCTGGCTGCGCACCAACGTGCACGGCCTCGGCGCCAAGGTGCCGGTGCAGGACCTGCTGAAGGGCGCCACCGGCAAGCCCCTGTCGGCCACTTCCTTCGTGCGCTACGTCGAGGCAAAGTATCTCGAGAGCACCGCCAGCAGCGCTGCGGCCTGAAGCAGACCCGAGCGCCTTCACTGGCGGTGCAGCCTCGCCCGCCGCCTGACCCGAAGGATCCCCTCTACCGTGATCCCCGCAGCAGCGAAGCCTTCCCGCACCTTGCAGCGCCTGGCGGCGCGGCTGCGCGGCTCGGTCGGCAAGGCAATTGCCGACTACCGCATGATCGGCGACGGCGACCGCGTGATGGTGTGCGTGTCGGGGGGCAAGGACTCCTACACGCTGCTCGACATGCTCATCTCGCTCCAGCGCAGCGCCCCGGTGAGCTTCGATCTCATCGCCGTCAATCTCGATCAGAAGCAACCCGGTTTCCCTGCGCAGGTGCTGCCGCAATACCTGCAGGGCCTGGGCGTGCCGTGGCACGTCATCGAGCAGGACACTTACAGCGTGGTGAAGCGCGTCATCCCGCCGGGACGCACCCTGTGCGGCCTGTGCTCGCGGCTGCGGCGCGGGGCGCTGTACCGCTTCGCCGCCGAGCACGGCATCAGCAAGATCGCACTCGGGCACCATCGTGATGACATCGTCGAGACGCTGTTCCTCAACCTGTTCTTTGGCGGGCGCCTCAAGGCGATGGCGCCGAAGCTGCTGTCCGACGACCGCCGCCACGTGGTCATCCGGCCGCTCGCGTACGTCGCCGAGCGCGACATCGAGCGCTACGCGCACGGTCGCGCCTTTCCGCTCATCCCCTGCACGTTGTGCGGCTCGCAGGACAATATGCAGCGCCTGGCGGTGAAGAAAATGCTCGCCGCCTGGGAGCGCGAGTTCCCCGGTCGCACCGAGTCGATTTTCTCGGCGCTGCGCAACGTCGAGCCCGGGCACCTGGCCGACACCCGGCGCTTCGACTTCGCTGGCCTCGACGCTGGCAGGGTTGCGCCCATGGCTACGCAGGACGAGGAAGCCCTCGCGGGCTTTGCCCTGCCGGCGCCTGCCTGAGAGAGCCATGGATGGACGTAGCCCGCTCGCCGCGCCTGCCGCGCTCCCGCTCCCGAGCTCCTACTGGGTGCTGCCGGGTCAGTTGCTCGCCGGCGAGCATCCGGGCGGCTCCACCGCGGCAGCGACCCGGGCGCGCCTGCGGCGCCTGCTGGAGGCGGGCGTCAGCTGCTTTCTGGATCTCACCCAGCACGATGAGCTCCCACCCTACGACGCCGAGCTCCCGCCGCATGTCGACTACTTCCGCATGCCCATCCCCGACCACGGCATTCCGCCACAGCCCGGGCACATGGCGCAGCTGCTCGATTGCCTGCGCGGCGCCTTGCACTCGGGCCGGGTGGTCTACCTGCACTGCCGCGCCGGAATCGGCCGCACCGGCACGGTGATCGGCTGCCTGCTGGTCGAGAACGGGCGGTCGGGGGAGGTGGCTCTGCAGGAGCTCAACCGCCTGTGGCAGCAAAGCGAGCGGGCGGCGCTGTGGCCGCGCGTTCCAGAGACCCCCGAGCAGACCGAGTACGTGCGGCGCTGGGTGCGCCCGGACGCAGCGCGCGCGCATCCGCTGTTCGAGCCCGCCATACTTTCGGCGGCGCGGGGCTTGCGGGAGCGCTTTCACGGCGCGCTCCTCGGGCTGGCGGTGGGGGATGCGGTCGCGGCCGCCACCCAGTACCGCCGGCCGGGAAAATTCACGCCCGTGGGCGACATGCTCGGTGGCGGACCCTTTGACCTGCCCCGCGGCGGCTGGAGCGACGACACCGCGATGGCGCTGTGCCTCGCCGAGAGCCTGCTCGGGTGCGAGGGCTTCGATAGCCGCGATCAGGTCGCGCGCTACCGCCGCTGGCAGCAGGAGGGGTACCTGTCGTGCACCGGGCAGTGCGTCGGAATCACCGTCGGCACGGCCCGCGCACTCGGGCTCGCGCAATGGCGGCGGCAGCCGTTTTCCGGCTCCCACGACCCCGGGACGCTCGATCCGGAAGCCCTGTCACGCGTCGCGCCGGTGGTGATGTATTTCTTCGCGCAGCCCGGGGCAGCGGCGCGGTGGGCCGCCGAGGCGGCCCGCACCACCTGCCAGGCGCCGGCGGTCCTGAGGGCGTGCCGCGCGCTGGCGCAGGCGCTGCACGCGGCGATCTCGGGGGAGCCGCGCTCCGTGATCCTCACGCAGGCCCGGTCCGCGCTCGATGCGGCGCAGCACCCGGCCCCAGCCAGCGGGCAGCTGGACAAGGGCGTGCCGGCCGCATTCGCCGCGGCACTGGAGGCCTTTGCCGGCACAGGGAATTTTCGCGATGCAGTGCTCACCGCCGCCAACCTCGGCGGCGACTCCGACGTGGTGGCCGCGGCGTGTGGGGCGCTCGCGGGTGCGCACTACACTGCAAGCGCGATCCCCACTTTGTGGCGCAACAGCCTGATCAAAAAGCAATTGCTCGAGAACTGCGCGGATCGGCTGCTCGCCCACGCGATGCTGCAGCTCAGCGGCTGACCGCTTACCGCCGGCGCGAGAAACCGCGCACTTCCACAGCAGACAGCGTGCGAGCGCTTGGGTAAGCTCAGCTACCCGTATCTCCTCCCACACTCGCCTCGCACGCATGTCCCCGACACGCCGGATGAAAATGGCGCGCGCCAAGGTTCGGCCCTGGGTGCGTCTGTCCGACGAGCAGCTGCTGAGCAAGCGCTTTTGCGATCTGAAGCTTTCCATCCGGCGCTCCCCGCTGGCCGCGCACGTGCGGCGGCTGTATGCGGACCTCGAGCGCCGCGGCATCGCGCTGCGCCCGCACGTCTGGTTGTCCGAGGAGTGGTTCTCGCCGGACGGCGTGCCGGGCATCGCCGTGCCGTTCTACCTCGCGCATCCGCGCCTGGAGCGGCTCGAGCGGCGCATCATGCGCGAGGCGGAAGGCGGCAACACACGGCTGCTGCTGCGCATCCTGCGCCACGAGGCCGGGCACGCGCTCGACAACGCGTACCGGCTGCGGCGGCGCAAGCGCTGGCGAGCCGTGTTCGGACCCGCCTCGCTCCCTTATCCGGCGCGCTACCGGGCGCGCCCGGGCAGCCGGCGCTACGTGCATCACCTGGGCGAGTGGTACGCACAGGCGCATCCGACCGAGGACTTTGCCGAGACGTTCGCGGTGTGGCTGACGCCGAAATCCTCCTGGCGCAAGAGCTATGCGGACTGGCCGGCGCTGCACAAGCTGCGGGCGGTCGATGAGCTGGTGGCGAGCGTGCGCGGCGTGCGAGCGCCGGTACGCAACCGCACGCGCATCGAGCCGCTCGAGCACAACACCCGCACCCTGGCGCAGCACTATCGGCGCAAGCTCGCGCGCAACCGCCAGATCCGGCGCGGACTCGCCGATGAGCTGCTGCGCCGCGCCTTCAGTGCCGAGCGCTCGCGCCGCGACTCCCCGCGGGCGGCGACCCTGCTGCGCGCGCACCTGCGCCCGCTGGTGCCGGCCGTGGCGCGGGGGCTGCGCATCGAGCGCTACAGCGTCGAGCAGGTGCTGCGCATGCTCATCGAGCGCAGTGAGCGCCTCAAACTCTACGTGTACGGCAACCGCCGCGACGCCCTGCGCTACTCGCGCTGGATGCTCGAGCGGCTCACCGGGCTTTACTCCGAGCGCGAGACTCCGCACTTGCCACTATGAGACGACTGCGCACGCTCGTGGTGGTGCACGCGAGCCTGGTGCCTCCGGAAAGTCTCGAAGGTCACAGCGACAAGGAAATCGAGGAGTGGCGCACCGAGTACGACGTCACCACGACGCTGCGTAAACGGCACGACGTGCGCTGCGTCGGGGTGCTCGACAGCCTCACCGAGCTGCGCGGCGCGATCGCCGACTGGCAACCGGACATCGTCTTCAACCTGCTGGAGGAATTCGACGGCATCGTCACCTACGATCAGCACGTGGTGGCCTTCCTCGAGCTCATGCGCCAGCCGTACACCGGCTGCAATCCGCGCGGGCTGCTGCTGTCGCGCGACAAGTCGCTGTCGAAGCAGCTGCTGGCGTTTCACCGCATCGCCACCCCGCAATTCGCCGTGTTCCGCCGCGGCGCACGCATTCACGTGCCGCGCAAGGTGCGCTTTCCGCTGTTCGTGAAATCCACGGTCGAGGACGCGTCCCTCGGGATCGCCCAGGCGTCGGTGGTGGAGGACGCCGCGAAGCTGAAGGAACGCATCGAGTTCGTTCACGAGCAGGTGAAATCCGATGCCCTGGTGGAGGAATACATCGAGGGGCGCGAGCTGTACGTCGGCATGATGGGGAACGAGCGGCTCACGCGCCTGCCGGTGTGGGAGATGGTGTTCGGCTCCATGCCCGATTCGCTCGCGGCCATCGCCACGCGCAAGGTGAAATGGGACAAGCGCTACCAGGCGAAGTACGGCATCACCACCCACGCGGCCGCCGATCTGCCGCCGCCGGTGCTCACCGCGCTCGACCGGCTGTCGCGCCGCATCTACCGGGCGCTCGGCATGTCCGGCTATGCTCGCATGGATTTCAGGGTGACCCCGCAAGGCCAGGTTTATGTGCTCGAGGCGAACGCCAACCCCAATCTCGAGGCCGCCGAGGACTTTGCGGAAGCCGCGAGCGCCGCGGGAACGCCCTATGGCGAGCTGCTCGAGCACCTCATGGACCTGGGACTGCGCTATCGCGCGCAATGGCGGGCGTCCTATGGCTGACAGCGCGCAGCCGGCAGGAGGAGGGCGGCGGCGCGCGCCGCCAGCGCTCGCCGCGCTGCTGCTCATCCTGTGTGGATGCGCGGGACATGCCAAGGTCAGCGAGGCCGAAATGACCCAGCTGCTCGCGGTGCTGCCCGGCAGTTACGACAACAACGCTCAGGCCGAGCTGGAGGCGCACAACAGCGCGCGGCCGGCGCACCTTGCGGTGGCGCTCACCATCACGCATGTGTACGCACCGCGACTCGGGCACTACGTGTACTACGCGCAGGAGACTGCCGCCGATGACCCGCGCCGCGTGCTCAGCCAGAAGATGTACGGCTTCCAGTTGGACGAGAAGCGCGGCATCATCGAGACGCTGTACCAGCTGATCGAGCCCCTGCGCTGGCGCAACGGGCAGCTCAACAAGGAGCTGTTCACCAGCCTCGTGACCGAGGACGTGCAGCCCGAGGGCTGCCTGCTGCTGTGGACGAAGAAGGACGCGGGCTTCGTCGCGATTCACGACCCGAAGGTCTGTCCGGACGCTCCGGGTGCGGCGCCGCAAGCCGAGCTTGCCGGCGGCGTGCTGTCGATCGGCGACTACAAGTTCCGCAAGACCCGCTAGCGGCCACCGACCGGACCTGATCGCGACGGGCCGCAGCAGCAGCGAGCCAGACCCGCGTCAGTCGTCGTCGTGCAACCGCACCTTCACGATCTGGCCGAGCCCGACCGGCGGCGCACCGAACCCGACATTTGAAATGTACAGATTGCCATCGGGGCCGAAGGTCATCCCGGTCAAAAGTCAGGCCCAGCACCATGTTGAAACCGGTCGCGTAGAGCGAGATCTGCCCGCGCGGCGTGAGGCGCGTCAATTCTTCAGATGCGCATCCAACCCCTGCGCTCCCGTGTCTACGGAGTGCTCGGCTGGTGAGGTGAGTCTTTCAGGTGAGTGTCGAGCCACTCCAGTACGGTGTGATACCACAGCACGCTGTTGGCCGGCTTGAGCACCCAGTGATTCTCATCCGGGAACACGAGCAGCTTGCTCTCGATCCCGCGCCTCTGCAGCGCCGTAAAGGCGGCGATCCCTTCCGGGTAGGGGATGCGGAAGTCCTGCTCGCCGTGGATCACCAGCATCGGCGTCTTCCATTTGGAGACGAAGTCGACGGGGTTGACCGCCTCGTAAGCCTGCGGGTTCTCATACTGCGGACCGCCGAACTCCCACTCGGGAAACCACAGCTCCTCGGTGGCGTAATACATCATGCGCTGGTCGAACAGGCCGTCGTGATTGACGATGCAGCGGAAGCGATCCGGCCAATGCCCCTCGATCCAGTTCATCATGAAGCCGCCGTAGGAGGCCCCCAGCGCACAGGCGCGCTCCCCATCCAGCCACGGGTACTTCTCGATGGCGGCCGCGAGTCCCTTCTGCAGGTCGATGAGAGGCTTGCCGCCCCAGTCGCGGCTGATGGAGTCGGTGAACGCCTGCCCGTAACCGGGCGAGCCGTGAAAGTCGATCATCACCACCGCATAGCCCCCGCCGGCGAAGGTCTGCGCGTTCCAGCGGTAGGTCCACAGACTTCCGAAGCTCACCTGCGGACCGCCGTGCACCACGAACGCGATCGGGTATCGCCTGCCGGGCTCGAACCCGTAGGGCTTCACCACGTAGCCGTACACGGTCTCATCGTTCCAGCCCTTGAAGCTGAACTGCTCGAACTCGCCCATGTGCCGGCTGGCCAGCGGCTCGTGATTCGCATCCGTAAGCCGCACCGGCCGCCCGCCTCGCAGCGCAACCGAGTACAGCTCGGCCGGACCGCCCAGGTCCGCGCGCGCGAACACCGCGCGCTCGCGGCCCGCGCTGAACGCCTCCACCGCGCCGCCGGCAACGAGCCTCGCCGGCGTGCCGCTCTTCGGGTCGACCCGGTACAGGGGCGTCTGGCCGAGCTCATCGACGCTGGCCAGCAGGGCCTTGCCGTCCGGGGTTGCGCCAAGATGGTGGACGGTCCGATCCCAGCCGCCGGTGAGGGAGCGCACTGCGCCGGTGCGTGCGTCCTTCAGCATGATGTGAAAGCGGTCCGACTCGAACCCCGGGCGCTCCTGCGCGAGCCAGGCGAGGTCCCCGTTGGCGAGGAACACCGGCTGGGCATCCCAGGCGGGGTTGCCGGCGGTGAGATTCACCGGCGCCGCGCTGCCGTCCACCGGCGTCCGGAACAGATCAAAGTTGGTCGACCAGGGCTCGGTACGCCCGGCGATGCGCGCCGAGAACACCAGCGACTTGCCGTCGGGACTGAAGGCGAAATCCTCATCACCGCCGAAGGGCTTGCCGGGGATGTCCGCATCGAACGCCCGCGACACGTCGATGGGCGCCGCGCCCGCGCCGCCGGCTGAGAGCTGCGCGGTGAACAGGTGCGAGCGGGTGCCGTTGCTCCAGGCATCCCAGTGCCGGATGAACAGCCGCTCGTAGGTGCGCCCGCTCGCCTTATCGCTCGCGCGCCCGCTCAGGCGCTCACGGGTGCACTCGAGCGTGGCGCAGTCCGGGAACACATCCATCGAGAGGGCGAGCTGGTCCCCGCGCGGAGACACCTTCAGCGCACCCACTTCGAGCGGATAGTCGCTGACGCGCTGCGCGTCGCCCCCGCTGAGCGTCAGGCGCCACACCTGCGAGCTCCCCGAGCGCGTCGACAGGAAGTAGAGCGTGCGGGCATCGGGCGACCAGCGCGGGCTCGAGTCGTTTGCCTTGACGTCCGTGAGGCGCCGCGCCTGCGCGGTGCCCGACGTGAGATCCAGCAGCCACAGGCTGGTGCGGCCCTTGTTCGCATCCAGGTCCGTCTCGCGCTGCACGAAGGCGACCTGGCGGCCGTCAGGGGAGAGCTGCGGATCGGAGATGCGCTTCAGACGCAGCAGGTCTTCCACCGTAAAGGGCGCGTCGCCGCCCTCGGCCGCGCGTGCGGCGGCGTCGAGCGCGATGAGCGTGCAGACGAGCAGCCACGGCGCGAGGCAGTTATTCCGGGGCATGCTGAGGCCCGTCCATTTGTTCGTGCTACGAGACGAGCGCGGCGCAGCGCGCCACCGCGGCATCAGCCGACTTCGTCGGCCCCGATCGTCCACGGCTCCTGCTTGGCGGCCTGCAGCCATTCCTGCAGCGCACCGTCCTCCAGCACGCTGGCCATGTACCAGCGTGCGCTCTCGGAGATGCGGGCGCCGTAGGTCTTGAAGCGCACCACCACCGGAGCGTACATGGCATCCGCCACCGTGTATTCGCCGAACAGCCACGGTCCGCCGCCTCCGAAGCGCCGCCGGCAGTCGTTCCAGATCTCGTCGATGCGCTCGATATCCGCTTCCAGCGCCGGCATGATCGCAGTGTGCCGGTTGCGCGCCCGCGCGTTCATCGGCCACAGGGTGCGCAGATTGACGAAGCCGGAGTGCATCTCCGCGCACACCGAGCGCGCCACCGCCCGCGCCTCACGCGCCTGCGGCCAGCCCTTGCCGCTGAGCTCCGCGACGTACTCGCAGATGGCGAGCGAGTCCCAGACACGCAGCTGTCCATGGATCAACACCGGCACGCGGCCGCTCGGGCCGTAGTGCTCGAGCTGCTCGTGGGTGGCGGCGGTATCGAGCGCGATCAGGATCTCCTCGAATTCGACGCCCACGTGTTTCATGAGCAGCCAGGCCCGCAGCGACCACGAGGAATAGTTCTTGTTGCCGATGACGAGCGTGAGCTGCGCCATTGAATGGTAACCTTCAGGGAGTGCTGAGCAACGTACGCGCCATTGCTTTCGACCTCGATAATACACTCTGGGATGTCGAGCCGGTGCTGGCGCGTGCTGAAGCACTGCGGCTCTGGTCCGCGGACGTGCGCGCCGGCGCTCGCACGGCTGAGGTCGTGGTTGCGGACTGCACGCAGCTCGCGGCACTTCTCGGGGTGTGCAGCGCTTGCGTGTCAGGTGGGCAGGGCGCGTCCGCGGGTCTCCACGATCGCGAGGCGCGTCACCAGCGCTGCGGTGAGCGGCACCAGCGCCAGCCAGAACAGCACGCGCATCAGCGCGGCGCTCGAGCCGCCCGCCGCCGCAGAGACCAGTCCGACCACGAACGGGCCGGCCGCGGCGAGGATGCGTCCGATGTTGTAGCAGAAGCCCGCGCCGGTGGCGCGCAGGCGCACGGGGAACAGTTCCGGCAGGTAAAAGGTGAAGGCGCCGAAGATGCCGTACACCCCGGCGCCGACCATGAACAGCATGGCGAGGCGTGTTTGCGGCGCGAGCGGCAGGCCGAAGGTGAGCAGCAGCGCGAGGGCCGAAAACAGGAAGTAGGCCATGAACATCGGGCGGCGGCCGAGCCCTGTGGCGAGCGGCACCGCCGCGAATGCGCCCAGCAGCCCGCCGAGATTGAAGGCGTTGGAAGCCCGCGCCTGCCAGGTGGCGGCGAGCAGCGCGGCAGCGGCCGGCGCGAGGCCGGCGCCCGCGGCGTGCTCGGCGGCGAGCGTGCGGCCGAGCAGCGGAATGAACGCATTGCAGGCCCACCAGGTGAGCACCGCGATGACGGCCGCGAAAACGCCGCTCATGGTGGCGGCGCGCATCCCCGGCGCGAACAGCTCGCGCGGCGTGGAGCGCTGCGCGCCGGCGTGGCTCCCCGTCCAGTGAGCACTCTCACGCAGGAACAGGCGCACGGCGAGAGCGACCAGCACCGGCAGCAGGCCCGCGAGGAACACGTAGCGCCAGGAGTTCTGCGGGTCGGACGCGAACCACACGCCAGCGATCTGGTAGTTGAGCGCGCTCGCCAGCACGATGCCGAGCGGCGAGGCGGTCTGCATGATGACGCCGGCCTCCACGCGTCGGCCTTCCGGTACCGCCTCCGCGACCAGGGCGGCCCCGATGCCCCATTCCCCGCCGATTCCGAGGCCCGCGATGACACGGCACGCGATCAGCTGCCCGATGTTGGTCACCAGTGCGCACAGGCCGGTGCCGGCGGCGTACAGCACGATGGTCGCAAACAGCGCCCGCTTGCGTCCCACCCGATCCGCGACCCAGCCGAACAGCACTCCGCCCAGCGCCCAGGTCACCAGCAGCATCGAGGTGATGGCACCGGTCCAGAAGACCGCGGCCTGGTGGGCGGCCTGTGAGCCCCGCGGCAGGTGCAGAAGCACCGGGATGCAGTCCGGGGCGACGAAGTTGAACAACACCGCGTCGAAGACATCGAAGCCCCAGCCCGCCCAGCCGGCCGCGATGACCAGCCAGTGATAGCCGGTCAGACCGAGAAACCCGTCGCGCGCGACGCTCAGCGGCTGCGGATCCAACGCCCCCCCTGATGAGTTATTAGCACTGTGCCGACCGCGCTGCCAACCCGTAGGCGGATTCTGATCCCGATCAGTGCGGCGGATCACGGAATTATCCGTACTCTCTGAGTGAACCTTACAGTGGCCGAGGCGTTCAATATCGTAGAGGAGGCGGAATCGATGAGCGAGGCTGCCAGCCGCGTGCTACCGGTCGCGAATCTACGCGAGTTCTTCCGCGACTCGCTGCAGGGGGCGCTCGCCAAGCAGCACCTCGCGGTCGAAGACCAGACCGAGCACTACGTGGTGAATCTGCTCACGCTGTTCGCGCGCTCCGAGGCGTTGTACGAGCGCACGCCCGAGGGTATGCGCTTGAGACCGCTGGTCGCGATCCTGTGCGAGGCGCTCGAGGCCCCCAGCGTTGCCGAACGCAACCGCGCCCTGCAACGCCTGGGCGACGTATCGCTGTTCATCGCCGGATTCTTTGCGCACAGCTTCGCCGCCCGGCTCATCGACGTCGACTACCACGTGGCGATGGGCGGGCGCGCCTACGCCTCGCTCGCGCACGCGACCTCGCGCGGCAAGGGAAGAGTACTGGGGGCGGTGTTCGCCGAGCTGGCGGAGAAATTCCAGCCCATGGTGGATGCCCTGAACGAGGTGAGCGAGACGGCGTACACGCACTCCGACCGGGATATCCTGCGGCTGTACGAGATCTGGCTCAAGACCGGGAGCGGGCGTTGCTACGCGCTGCTGAAGCGCCTGGGCGTCGACCCCACCAGCGCCGGCGGAACCGGCTTCACGCACTGACGCATGCTGCTGTCGCGGTTGCAGGATCTCATCGGCGGCATCTACGACGTCAGCATCGCTCACGACGTATACGACTTCCTGGTCACCGACCGCGGGCACCTGCCGCACGCCGCGCGCAGCGGTACGGCGGACGAGGAGCTGCTCGTCGCCCAGCCCCTCGAGGGGAGCGATGAGCTCGTGATGTCGCTGTATCTGGACCCGGCGCTGCTGGAGCGCCTGGCGCGCGAGGATCCGCTCACGCGCCTGCACGCAGGCAATGTCGCCGATTACTGGACCGCACTCGAGGGCGTGAGTCACTTCCTGTATGTCGCCTGGAATGCCGGCCACGACCGGCCGGTGTCGCTGCTCGAGCTGGAGATGCAGGCGGAGGTCGACAAGTACGTGGCGAGCTACTGGCTGCTGCGCCGGCAGTTTCCCGCACGCTTCCCGGCGGAATTGCGCCGCCTGCTGTTCGAGCGCACCCGGGTCGATCCGAGCCTGACGGGTGCGCGCGCCGCGCTGTATCGCGAGGCGAGCCGCTATGCGGAGAAGTTCTGCCGGCGTCTCGAGCAGACACTGTCGCGCGCACAGGGTCGCCGGGCGCACGGTGCGGGGGAGACTGAAGTGCTGGCCGAATTGCGCAGGTTCTATCGCCTGAGCAACGCGCGCAAGCGCGCGCACATCGAGCAATGCGAGTGAGGGATGCTGCTGCGCGCGGTGCGCTGCGCGCCGCTCGTCCGCCGCCTTCAGTCCTGCTCGCCCCCGTTGCGCTTGATCCCCTCGATGTCGCGCATCATCTTGATCCAGTCCGAGAGCTTGCGCAGGTCGGTACGCGTGGTGTTGCCGGTGCTGCGGTTGCCGGCGGGCGTGCGGTGCGGACCGGTGGCGTTGCCCGTGGCCCCGAGCCCGTAGGGGTTGAAGGTTTTCTCGGGCTCGCCCGCGGCATCCTCCACCAGCTCGAGCACCGGGCGCTGGTAATCGGCGGGCGCATCCGACCATTTGACCGAGGCGTTGCCGCGATCATCGTGCACCACTTTCCCGATCCGGCGGCGCTCGGAATCGGGCGGCTCGGGCGGGACGGGCGGGACGGGTTCTGTCTTATTCGGTTGGTTCACGGATTGTGTTACTGGCGCTACTGGCGGCTGCAGTGATTCCCCGACATGCAGAGTAACCGCGGGCGGTGAGGGGCTTCCGCGAGGCCCGTCACGGAATTTTCGCCGCCGGATCCCTAGCCCCCGGCCGGCACCCCCGCGGGCGCTCGCGCCGTGATATGTCGTGCGCGCAGCAGGCCCAGGGCGGTCTTGCCGTCGGTGATCGTGCCATCGAGCGCCCAGGCGCAAGCCGCCTCGATCGGCACCCAGTGCACCTCGATCACCTCGGCACTCTCGTGCGCGGCGGTGGCGGGCTCGATCCCGGTGGCGAGGAACAGGTGCAGCGTCTCGGTGAATACGCCCGGTGAGCTCAGGCAGGTGCCGAGGCTGAGCCACTCCCGCGCGCTCACCCCGGCTTCCTCGATCAGCTCGCGCTGCGCAGTGAGGAGCGCCGGCTCGTTCGGCTCCAGCTTGCCCGCCGGCAACTCCCACAGCCAGCCGTCGGCGACGTAACGGTACTGGCGCAGCAGACACACGCGGCGGTTCTCATCCAGCGCGACCGCCGCTGCGCCCCCGGGATGATGCACGATTTCCAGCACCGCCCGGTGACCGTTGGGGAGCACCACTTCATCGGTGGTGACTGAGATGACGCGTCCCGCGAACTGCAGGGTCTGCCTGTCGGGTTTCATGCCACCATCCTAACCGCAGCCAGCCGGGCGCCGCACCGGGGCCGCGCGTATAGTCCGCTGCGCAGCCATGGCCACCGCCGCACACCTGGAAAAACTCAACCCCGCACAGCGCAAGGCGGTGACTCACGGGGAGGTACTGCCCGAGAAGGGTTACCGCGCGGGACCGCTGCTGATCGTCGCCGGCGCGGGCACCGGCAAGACCGACACACTCGCGCATCGCGTGGCGCATCTGGTGATACACGGCGTGGATCCGGCCCGTATCATGATGTTGACTTTCACGCGCCGCGCGGCCAGCGAGATGCGTCGCCGGGCGCAGGAAATCACGCGTCAGGCGCTCAACGAGCCCCTGGGCGGCATCAGCCACAGCATCGCCCAGCGCCTGAGCTGGACGGGTACCTTTCATTCCATCGGCAACCGTCTGCTGCGGCACTACGCGCCGCACCTGCAGCTCGACCCGCACTTCAGCGTCATCGATCGCGCCGATGCCGCGGACCTCCTGGACAGTCTGCGCCAGGAGCTGGGGCTCGCAGGCAAGGAGCAGCGCTTCCCGCGCAAGGAGACCTGCCTGCAGATCTACTCCAACCGCGTCAACACCAACACGGCGCTGCAGGAGACGCTGCAGGGGCACTACCCGTGGTGCGCGCAGTGGGAGCAGGAGCTCACGCGGCTGTACCGCGCCTACGTGGAGCAGAAGCAGCACGCCAGCCTCCTCGATTACGACGATCTGCTGCTGTACTGGCACGCAATGATGTCCGAGCCACGCCTGGCGCAGCACATCGGCGCGCACTTCGATCACGTCCTGGTCGACGAGTACCAGGACACCAACCGGCTGCAGGCCGACATCCTGCACGCGCTGAAGCCCGACGGGACGGGACTGGCGGCGGTCGGTGACGATGCCCAGGCGATCTACTCCTTCCGCGCCGCCGCCGTGGAAAACATTCTCGGCTTTGCGGAGCGCTTCCAACCCCCCGCCGAAGTGGTCACGCTGGCGCAGAACTACCGCTCGACCCAGCAGGTGCTCGATGTCGCCAACGCGGTCATGGCCGAGGCGCCGCGGCAGCATCGCAAGTACCTGCTGTCGATCCGCGGTGAGGGCGCGCGGGCGCGTATCGTCACGGTGGACGAGCTGCAGTCGCAGGCGGAATACGTGTGCACCGAGGTGCTCAGGCGCCGCGAGGCGAACGTGCCGCTCAAGCGCCAGGCGGTGCTGTTCAGAAGCGCGAGCCACAGCGATCTGCTGGAAGTGGAGCTGGCGAAGCGCAAGGTGCCGTTCGTGAAGTACGGCGGCCTGAAGTTTCTCGAGGCGGCGCACATCAAGGACCTGCTGGCGGTGCTGCGCTGGGCGGACAACCCGCGCAACACCCTGGCAGCGTTTCGCACCCTGCAGCTGCTGCCGGGGATGGGACCGGTCAATGCACGCGCCGCGATCGAGCAGCTGGAGGCGGCAGGACACTCCTTCGAGGCGCTCAAGGCCTTCAGCCCGCCGCAGACTGCAGAGCTCGACTGGCGCCGGCTGATCGAGCTCATGCAGTCGCTCGGGGATCCGCAGCGGCCCTGGCCCGGGCAGCTGCAGCTGGCGCGGGAATGGTACCGGCCGCACTTCGAGCGGCTGTACGAGCAGTTCCACACCCGGCTCGGGGACCTGGAGCAGCTGGAGGCGCTATCGGGGCAGTATCCGTCGCGCGAGCGCTTCCTCACCGAGCTCACCCTCGATCCGCCGCACGCCACCAGTGACCTCGCCGGCCGCCCGGCGCTCGACGAGGACTATCTGGTGCTGTCGACGATCCATTCGGCGAAGGGCATGGAGTGGGACACGGTCTACGTGCTGAACGTCGTGGATGGCAGCTTTCCTTCCGAGTTCTCCACCGGCAAACCTGAGCTCATCGAGGAGGAGCGGCGGCTGTTGTACGTGGCGCTCACCCGCGCGCAGAACGATCTGCTGCTGATCGTGCCGCTGAGGTTTCATCTCACGCACCAGCCGCGGCAGGCGGATGCGCACGTGTACGGCGGACGCAGCCGCTTCATGACCGAGAAGGTTCACAAGACGCTCGAAGCGGTCGCCTTCCACGGGGCGCCGCTCCCCGGCGGGGATGCTCTGCGCGAGGGCAGCGCCGCGCTCACCGTGGACGTGGCTGCGCGGCTGCGCGACATGTGGTGAGGACTACTTCAGGGGCTTCACGAACCGCAGCGTGAAGCGGTCGCTCTCGCCGATGGCGGCGTACTTGTCGCGGTCCTTGTCGCCGAGGCGGTAGGTGGGCGGCAGGGTCCACACTCCCTGCTCGTAGTCCTTGGTGTCCTTGGGGTTGGCGTTCACCTGGGACTTGGCGATCAGCCTGAAGCCCTGCGCTTCGATCAGCTTGATCGCATAGTCCTCGTTGACGTACCCGCTCTTCGCCTTCGGGTCCTGCGCCACGGCGGGATTGCCGCGGTGCTCGACCACGCCCAGTACGCCCCCGGGCTTCAGGGCGCGGTACATGGTGGCGAATGCCTGCGCAGCCGTGTCACGCCCCATCCAGTTGTGGATGTTGCGGAAGGTCACGACCATGTCGACCGATGCCGGCGGCACGGCATCGCCGCCGTCCGTCGGGAAGCTGACCACCGCGACGCGATCGTACAGATCCGGGCGCTCGGCGAGCTTCTGGCGGTACTGCTCCAGGCGCCGGGTGAGGTACTTGCTCTCGGGGTCTGCCGCAATGACCGCGGCGTCGTACTTGCCCTTGTCGCGCACCAGCGGCGCGATCACTTCGGTATACCAGCCCGGTTCCGGCCACACTTCCAGCACACTCATCTCGGGACGCAGGCCGAAGAACAGCAGCGTTTCCTTCGGATGGCGGTAACGGTCGCGCGCGCGGCTCTCCTCCGAGCGGTAGTCGGCCGCCAGGATGGCGGTGAGCGCCGCGGCGGTGGTCTGTCGCGAGTTGTTGGCCGCGCACGCGGCCAGCAGCACCGCACTGGCGATCGCGGCGGCGGCCAGTCTCGGGTTCGCGAACATCGTCGGTCATCCTCGCTTCATGTGAGCACGCCGAAGCGCACAATAGCTGATGTGCGCCAAAGAAAACCCCGCACGAGGCGGGGTTTTCTGTCCCGCAAAGTTGCGCAAATGGTCAGCGGCGGAACGGACCGCCACCCTGGCGGGGGCGTTGTGGGCGCTCCTGTGCTTCGTTGACGCGCAGCGGCCGGCCGTTCA
Source organism: Steroidobacteraceae bacterium (assembly GCA_035300445.1). GTDB lineage: Bacteria > Pseudomonadota > Gammaproteobacteria > Steroidobacterales > Steroidobacteraceae > 13-2-20CM-66-19. The sequence continues at coordinate 6,785 of DATGVL010000052.1, read as the reverse complement.
TCTGAAAGCCGTTCAGGGCCTGGATCGCGCTCTGCGCCTCGGCCTGGGGCATGTCGACGAATCCGAAACCACGCGGTTTGCCGGTTTCCCGGTCGTTGATGAGCTTCACCGATTCCACTTTGCCGTGACGTTCAAACAGGGCCTTCACGTCCTGCTCGGTGGCGTTGAAGGGCAGATTGCCCACATAAATCGTCGTCATCAGGAAGTCTCTCTTGCAAATGCGGACAGCGGCGAGCCGCACGGGTCGGTCGCATGTACCGCGTGAACAGTCAAACAGGTCAAGGCTTCAAGGCACACGATCGGCGGTCAATCAATGCGCAGCGCTTGGGCCAGCGGCCTGCACCTGCGTTCGCGCACGGATGAGAAGCGCGGGGCGGGATATGAAGTCAACACATTCGACAAAGCGCACTCATCCACGACGGATACGAACGCACGTGGCATGCTACTCCCGGCCTTTACGGGACGCAAACCAAGGGTGTTATGGAGGCATTTCTCGTCTCGGCGGGCGTCGTCGCGCTCGCCGAGATCGGCGACAAAACACAGTTTCTCGCCCTGCTGCTGGCGGCGCGCTTCCGCGCGCCGGTGCCGGTCCTCGGCGGGATCCTCAGCGCCACTCTCGTCAACCACTTCGCCGCCGGCGCGGTCGGCACACTGCTCGCAGCAAGCATCAATCCGGCGCTGATGCGCTACCTGTTGGCAGCGTCCTTCCTCGCCACGGCGGCGTGGATGCTGATCCCCGACAGGCCGCTGGCCGCGGGCGCGCGGCCGGCGCGCTTCGGCGCCTATGGCACATCCCTGATCTCGTTCTTCCTGCTGGAGATCGGCGACAAGACGCAGATCGCCACCGTGGCGCTAGCCGCCAGATACCACGCGCTCATCGCGGTCGTTGCCGGCACCACCCTCGGCATGATGCTGGCGGATGTGCCGGTGGTGCTGTTGGGGGAGGCGGCGGCGAAGCGGCTGCCGCTCAAGTGGGTGCACCGCGTCGCCGCCGGCGCGTTCATCGTGCTCGCCCTGTTGGCGCTGTTCGGCGTGCGCTCGTAGAGCCGGGGTGCGAACTGGCTGGGCCAGGGAGCGGCGTAGTGATCGCCGGCGTGCCGAGCGCGCCGCGCCCGAGGGCGTCTCAGGTCCCGGCGGGCTCCAGATACGCGTAGCCGTCGAGCTCGCTCTCGTAGAAGCGCTTGAGGGCCTGGCTCTGCGCGAGCGTCATGCGCCCGTCGCGGATGGCTCGCTCGCAGTCGCGCGCCAGCGCCGGATACAGCTCCGCGACGTCGTACTCCATGTATTCGAGCACCTTGTTGGCGGTGTCGCCCTTGACGATCTCCTCAATCCACCAGCCGCCTTCATCGTGCAGCCGCACGTGCACCACGTGGGTGTCGCCAAAGAGATTGTGCAGGTCGCCGAGCGTCTCCTGGTAGGCGCCGACCAGGAACACCGCCAGGTAGTAGCGCTCGTCCGCCCTGAGCTCATGCAGCTCGAGCGTGCGCTTCACGTCGCGCAGCGACACGAAGTGATCGATCTTGCCGTCCGAGTCGCAGGTGATGTCGGCGAGCACGGCGGTGCGGGTGGGGCGCTCATGCAGGCGGTGGATGGGCAGGATCGGGAACAGCTGGTCGATGGCCCAGCTGTCCGGGAGCGACTGGAACACCGAGAAGTTGCAGAAATAGGTATCGGAGAGAATCGACTCCAGGTCCTCGAGCTCCTCAGGCAGACTCTCGAGCTTGCGACAGGAGTCGCGGATCTTCGCGCAGGTCGCCCAGTACAGCCGCTCGGCGAGTGCCCGGAACTCCAGCGACAGCAGGCCGAGATTGAACATCTGCAGCACCTGCTCGCGGGCGGTGAGGGCGTCGTGATAGCACTCGACCAGCCGCCGCTCGCTCACCGCGCGGTAGGCCTCGAACAGATCCTGCACCGGCTGCGGCAGTTCCTCATCACCGCCGTAATCCTCGGCCCGGTCCCCGGTGACCCTAAACTTATCGAGCGCCGAGGAGCCGAGCGCATCGAATATCAGCACGCTGTGGTAGGCGGCCACCGCGCGGCCGGACTCGCTCACGATCATGGGGTGCGGGATGTCGCGCAGGTTGCACACGCTCGCGATCCGGTACACGACGTCGCTGGCGTATTCATTGAGCGTGTAGTTCATCGATGAGGAGAAGTTCGTGCCGCTGCCGTCGTAGTCCACCCCCAGGCCCCCGCCCACGTCGATGTACTGCAGTCCCGCGCCCATGAGCTTGAGCTCCGCGTAGACATGCGCCAGCTCGTTGATCGCTTCCTTGACGCGGCGGATGTCCTGCAGCTGGCTGCCCGGGTGGCAGTGCACCAGCTGCAGGCAGTCGAGCATGTCGTGCTGCTTGAGCACGTTGAACAGCTCCAGGATCTCGGTGATGAATAAGCCGAACTTCGAGCGCTCCCCGGCTGAGGCGCTCCAGCGCCCGGAGCCCTCGCTGATGAGCTTCACGCGCACGCCGATGCGCGGGCGCACCTGATAGGTCTGAGCGTGCTTGAGGATGAGCCCGAGCTCCTCGAAATTCTCCACCACCGGGATGATGGTGCGGCCGAGCTTGGTGGCGAGCGTCACCGCCTCGATGTAGCTGTCGTCCTTGAAGCCGTTGCAGATGATGAGCCGATCCGGGGCGTTCTCGGTCATCGCCATCACCGCGAGCAGCTCCGGCTTGGAGCCCACTTCGAGTCCGAAACCGAACTCCTGCCCGTAGCGATAGACCTCCTCGACGACGAGGCGCTGCTGGTTCACCTTGATGGGGAAAACGGCCGCGTAGCGGTTCTTGTAGTCATTCTCGGTGATGGCCTGGGCGAACGCATCGTGCAGGCGCCGCAGGCGGTGCGCCAGGATGTCCGAGAAGCGCACCACCACCGGCGTGGTCAGATCGCGGGCCTGCAGGCCCTCGACCACCTCGTACAGATCGATCTCGTGCCGCTCGGTCGTGTCCGGCCGCACCACCACGTGGCCGCTGTCGTTGATGCCGAAGTAGCCCTTGCCCCACGCCTCGACGTGGTAGAGCTCGAGGGAGTCCTCGACCCGCCAGGGCTGAGCGGGATTGAATTTGCGCTGGCCGTTGAGGGCACTCTTGGGATCTGCAGCCACGGGGCGCGTTATATCAAAATTGTGCGGCCAGGAGAGTGTCCGGTAGTTAAGTTTCTGCACCCCGCGCCACCGGGCGCGCCGGATCGCGGATCCACTCGCTCCACGACCCCGCGTAGAGCCGCGCGCCGGGGAGCCCCGCGGCCTCGAGCGCGAGCAGATTGTGGCAGGCCGTGACGCCGGAGCCGCACATCGCGATCAGCGTCTGCGCCGGGCGCTCGCGCAGCGTATCGGCCCAGCGCCGGCGCAGCTCGGGCGCGGTGAGGAAGCGCCCGTCCGCATCGAGATTGCCCGAGAACGGATGGTTGCGCGCGCCGGGGATGTGGCCCGCGACCGGGTCGAGCGTTTCGTTCTCACCGGCGAAGCGATCCGCGCTGCGCGCGTCCACGAGGGTGAGCTCCCCGCGCTTCAGGGCGCCGGCGGCGACGATGCGCGCGAGCGCCGGCGTCGTCACCACCAGATCCTCGGCCGGGGCGGCCGTGAAGTGCCGCGGCGCGCGCCCCGTGGCGGCCGTGTCGAGCGGCAACCCGGCACGCTCCCAGGAGCCGATGCCGCCGTCGAGCACCGCCACCTGCGGGTGTCCCAGCCAGCGCAGCAGCCACCATAGCCGTGCGGCATAGGCGCCCACGCCCTGGTCGTAGGCCACGACCTGCACCTCCTTATCTATCCCCCAGCGCCCGAAGGTGGCGCTGAGCGCCGCGATCGCCGGCAACGGATGACGGCCCGCGAGAGCGGTGCGCGGCCCCGACAGATCGCGATCCAGATGGGCGTACAGCGCGTTTGGAATGTGTCCGGCGGCCCAGGCGAGCGCGCCCCACTCAGGAAGCGCGAGCTCGAAACGGCAGTCGACGATCGCCCAGTCGGGATCGGCGAGATGCGCGGCCACTGCGGCCGGCTCGATCAGCGTCGTCGGCATGGCGGGACGGTCCTCGCTTGGTCCTCGGGATGCATTTTCGGCGCTATGCGGTTGTCGTTACAATCGAAGCTACCACCTCGGCGCGGGGGCACGATGGCAATCGAGCTTTTCTGGGGCAGTGGCAGTCCCTTCGCCTGGCGCGTGCTGCTGGCGCTCGAGTACAAGCGTCTGCCTTACGTGAGCCACGTGCTGCAGTTCTCCAAACAGGAGCACAAGTCCCCGCAGATGCTGGCGCTCAATCCGCGCGGCCGCGTGCCGGTGCTCAAGGACGGCGACTACGTGTGCTTCGAGTCGCTCGCGATCCTGTACTACCTGGACCTGAAGTACCCGCAGCCGCCGATCTTCGGCCGCACGCCCGAGGAAGCCGGCACCATCATGCGCGTCATCTGCGAATACCAGGCGTATATCGAGCCGCGGCTCACCACCATCGCCTCCGGGGTATTTCAGGGTAACGCGGATCTGTCCGGTGATGAGATCACCGACGCGATGCACGCGGTCGCCAACGAGGCGCGCACCATCGAGGGACGGCTGTCGAAGTCCGACTGGATCGTCGGGGATGCCTGCTCGGCGGTCGACATGGTCATCTTTCCCGGCATCCAGCTGCTGAAGCGTGCGCTCGAGCGGCCGCAGGCGCGCGAGCTGTCTTCGCGCTTCATGCCGGTGGAGGTGAACTATCCATCACTTGCCCGCTGGCTCGCGCGCGTCGCGGCACTACCCGGTTACGAGCGCACCTATCCCCCTCACTGGCGCTGAACGACCGCTCAAGAGGGCGAGCGCGGAAATTGCGCCGCGCGAAATGATACCCTTCACAGCCGCGCGCCCCGTGCCGCGCGGGGAGACCTGAAGCCGCATCATGAGCAGCAATGACAAGATTCATCTCGAGTTTCCAGGACGGATCCTGTTGGTGGGTTTTGGCAGCATCGGCCAGGGTGTGCTGCCGCTGATCCTGCGGCACATCGGCATTGCGCCCGAGCGCCTCACCATCGTGACCGCGGAGGACAGGGGAAACGAGGAGGCCGCCAAGTACGGCATCAAGTTCGTCAAGGAGCGGCTCACGCGCGAGAACTTCCGCCGTGTGCTCAATCCGCTGCTGGGACGCGGGGATTTCCTGATCAACGTCTCGGTCGAGGTGTCGAGCCTCGCCCTCATCAAGCTGTGCTGGGAAAAGGGCGCGATGTACCTGGACACCTGCCTCGAGCCCTGGCCGGGCGGCTACATCGACCCGACCGTCCCCGCCGCCCGCCGCACCAATTACGCGCTGCGCGAGGAGGCGCTGGCGTTGCGGGCCGGCAATGAGCGCGCTCCCACCGCGGTGCTCACGCACGGCGCCAACCCGGGGCTGGTGTCGCACTTCGTGAAGCAGGCGCTGCTGAACGTCGCCGCCGACACCAAGGTGGAGGCCGGCAAGCCCGGCTCGCGCGCCGAATGGGGCGAGCTGGCCCGCCGCCTCAGCGTGAAGGTCATCCACATCGCCGAGCGCGACACGCAGATCTCGGCCAAGCCGAAGCAACCGGGCGAATTCGTCAACACCTGGTCGATCGACGGCTTCGTCGGCGAGGGCTCGCAGCCGTGTGAGATGGGCTGGGGCACGCACGAGCGCAACTTTCCGCGCGACGGCAAGCGCCATGACTTCGGCTGCCTGGCGGCGATCTACCTTACGCAGCCCGGCGCCGGCACCCGCGTGCGCACCTGGACACCGCGCGCCGGCCATTTCCATGGCTTCTGCATCACGCACGCGGAGTCCATCTCGATGGCGGACTACTTCACGGTGCGTGAGGGCATGCAGGTGGCGTACCGGCCCACGGTGCACTACGCCTACCACCCGTGCGACTCCGCCGTGATGTCGGTGCACGAGCTCGCCGGGCGCAACTACGTACAGCAGGAGCGCCAGCGCATCCTCATGGAGGACATCGTGAGCGGTATCGACGAGCTGGGCGTGCTGCTCGCCGGCCACCGCCGCAACGCCTACTGGTACGGCTCGCAGCTGTCGATCGGGGAGGCACGCAAGCTCGCCCCTTACAACAATGCCACGAGCCTGCAGGTGTGTGCGTCGGTGCTGTCCGGGGCGGTGTGGGCGATGGAGAACTCCAATCTCGGTGTGGTCGAGCCGGATGAGATGGATTTCCGCCGCTGTCTCGAGATCTGCATGCCGTATCTCGGTCCGGTGACCGGTGAGTACACGGACTGGACACCGCTCCACGAGCGCGACCGACTGTTCCCCGAGGACCTCGACAGGAACGATCCCTGGCAGTTCAAGAACGTGCGGGTGCTCTGGTAAGCGCGGATCCGCGCAGCGGCGCGCCCTCGGGCGCGCTTAGCTCACGGTGAGTCGCGCTGGTACTCGATCGACACGATCACATACACGCGGCTGCCGCCGGGAGCCTCCACGATCACTTCCTCGTCACGGGTCTTGCGCAGCAACGCGCGCCCGAGGGGCGAGTCCATGCTGATGTAGCCGGGGGCGCGGTCGAACTCGTCGGGACCGACGATGCGGTAGCGCGACTGCGCGCCGTCCTGCGACTCGAGCAGTACCCACGCCCCGAAGAACACGCGCGCCGGGTCGGCGGGGGGCTGATCGACCACCACCATGCCCTCGAGCCGCCGGCGCAGGAAGCGTACCCGGCGGTCGATTTCCCGCAGGCGGCGCTTGCCGTAGGTGTACTCGGCGTTCTCGGAGCGATCCCCCTGGGCGGCGGCGGCCGCCACGGCCTGGCAGACCCTGGGGCGCTCGTCCCGCCACAGACGCTCGAGCTCCAGGCGCAGGTGGCG